>DAORGW010000020.1:0-14773 GCA_035356975.1 bacterium
AAATGTTAATCGAGAAATTTTATTTAAGTGGGACGGAGAAATTTATTATGTATTATATCCTTATATAATTAATCAAGATATAACATATAAAGAATTTTCTACAAAACATGTATATGATGCATTGGATTTTGTTATTAAAATAGAAAAACTAAAACTTAATGAAGAGGTAATACAAACGGTAGAAGAAGCCCTTAAGAAAAAAGATGCTCCTTTTTTCAATGCGCCCGTAGTGTGGCTTGCATTTAGCCCATATATGGAGACTCCGAATTATAATAATGTTACACCTACTACAGAAATAGATAATTCTCTTAAAAATTTTGGATTTGTATGGAATGATAAATTTAAAATGTATAGAAGAAAAGCTACGGGAGGAGAAACGGGAATTTATTGGCAAGCGATACGATTTGATAAAGATAAATATGGCGTTTACTTTTATCATGATGCTCAAGGAGAAACCAGATATTTTATATCTACTGATTTTAAAGAAATTTTACAGAAAATTGAAGAAGTTTCTAAACTTACAGAAAAAGAATTAAAAACAAACCTGCCGACGAGTCTTGATTCATCGCATCTGCCGACGAGTCTTGATTCATCGCATTATCCCTCGGCATCGCTTGATAAATTAACTGCTTCTACTGATATTGGAACGCCAATTAAATTATTGGACCAAGACCATGAAATAGTTCTGAACGAGGGATTTGAATTCAATTCGAAGGATTTTACTTATAGAAATTTAAAAACTCGAGATGAATTTAAAATTTATGATAGTGGATATGTGAGGTATAAAATTAAAGGTGTCGGGGAGGGAATAAATAATATTAAATTTATATTTAACATTCTTCAACATAAATATGGTATTTTTGAAAAGGGACATGGTTCTTTTTCTATAATACAAAGATTGGAAGAGGAAGGATATAAAAGCAATAAACATTCATATGAATCTAAAAATTTATATTTTGAAAAATTTTTGGACAAGGCTGGTTCAATAAAACTCAAAGCGGTGGTGGTGGTACAATCTAATTATAGAACATCATATTTTCTTTACGATGTAACCTCGGTTGAAACTATTATTGGCCATCGACATTTCAAACATATAAAAGACATGTATCCGTTAATCGGAATGGAAGAATCTATTTTAATGTATATTTCTACGGCATTAGAAAAAGAGTTAAAAGATGAAGGATATAATATAAATCATAAATTACCAAGTTATGTATATTCTTTTTCTAATGATAAATTTGTAAAATTTATAAAATTTAAGGGAAATGGGAGTGCAACATTTGCTCTTGTAGAATTTAAATCAAATGGGAAAGAAGAATTTAAAGAAAAAATAAATTTCCAAAATTATTATGAAGCTATTACATGGATAAAACAACCGACAATGGACGCAGGGTTGTCGAAAACTGATAAAAAACATAATATAAATGTTTCTATGGAAGATATATCAGATATAAAAGATAATTTTAAAAAGGAATTTTCATATTATGATTATGGTGGATGGGCTAAAAATACATCTCATAGTCCAGATTCTACTATTAGGCTTATAAATAAAGATGAATCTTTAATGAAAAAAATCGGGTTTTCTTTAAATAAAGATGAAAATAATGTTTATTATTATTTTAATAAAGAGGATATTAAAGTATTTTTCTTTGTAGATGGACATGCTGAAATTATAAGGAACAATGGAGAATTAACAAATTTCCCCACGATTGAAAAAGCTATATTTAATTTATGGGAGCAATTTTATATAAAGAAAAAGAAAGAAGATGCCGAACTTCTTCCAATAATTGATAATTTTAATGTTAGACTTCCAGAATCTAAAGAACAAATATTAAAATCTTTAGGATTTAATTTGGTAGAAAAAGATGGTTCAATTTATTATGTAAATTCGAATTGGGAAATAACTTTTTATAGAAACGGATATACAAGTATAAGAGATTTAAAAACCGGAAAAATAATAAATTCTTTTTATACTCATGATGAAGCTATTGATTATTTAAAGAATAATTTAAAATAAATTCATAATAAAAATGATTAAATTAAAGCATTTATTGAGGGAAAATAAAGAAGAAGTAATTAAAAATGCACTTCGAGTTTATTGGAATTTTGTTTTTAATGCTTTAAGTGGACGTAATCCTGATTCTTATTATCGACAATATCAAAAAGAAATAAATATTATTGCTGATGCTCTTAAAAAAAGATATGGACCCAGTTCGGGAGGTACTGCTTGGCGAGGAATTATTTTAGACCCATCAGAAGTTCATAATGGTAAAGTTAATCATGTTGATATTATAACTTATGTTTCTTTTACCGAAGACAAAAGAATTGCAATTGCCTTTGGAGATATTGAAAATCCAATGGCGAAGTTTATGATGGCTCGTTATCCAAATAAACAAGGATATTTAATTACTGATACTTGGACTCCGGATATTTTATTATTTCATTGGAAATGGATAAATGATACCAATATGTGGCCTGCCGTTGAACATGTCTTTGGTGATTCAGTTAAATATATGAAAATGCAAAAGGAACTTATACTTAAACCCAAACCTTATTATTATGTGGAACCAATTTTACCGGGAGCATCCGGCGGATTAATCGTCGGAACTTAATATTATTTAATAAAGATTTATTATTTATTTATTATAAGTCTTTAATAATTTTAACTCTATTTATTTTAATTTGTGGCTTATTAGGATGATATTGAGTAGGAGGCTCAAAAGCAACAACAGTACCATCAATAAGATATTTTTCCCCGTTTTCCATGCCGGGACCATTGCTGGAAAACCATATGAATTCGTTGCCAAAGGGGTCTTCGAATATAGTACGAAAACCAATGCCGGCATCTCCATAACCAAAAGTATAAGTTTTTTCGTATGAGGAAATTTTCTTTACAATGATTTCCCATCCCCATGTGCGTCCTCTAATAGCCTTTTTAATAGATGCCTCGTCCATTCCTTTTTCTAAAAGGGATTTAATTTCGCTTTCTTTTGCTATATCACGGAGGCGCTTTCCAACAAGAGAAGGATTACTAAAATCAACAGGAGACGGTGGCCGTAAAGCAGCTTGCTTTTCTGCTTCGGCTTTATCTTCGGCTTGTTTTTTATCACGTAAAAAGAGTTGAAATAGAGCCGAGAAAAATCCAAATTGTTGAGATTGAAGATATTCTTGTTTACTAACTAAAGCTAAATTATGAATAAACTCAGCTTTCTCTGGGTTTTCTTGAGCTAACTTTTCCCAATCTTTAGTTGAAAGCCATTTTTTAAATTCATCGGTTAAATCTTCAATTTTTTTAGTAAAATCTTTATCTTTTTTTATTCTAAAATAAATGGGATATTCTTTTTCTGGATTTTCCACCCCTTGGAGTAAAGGATGCATTTCATCTAAAGCGCGGCTGAGGGTTGAAAAAACCAAGTTGCCCGCCATACCCATTGCTAAGTTTTTTTCACTTTGAGCTTTAGAAATGTAACGTCCCGCATGAATATAAGCGGCGGCAATCCAAAACAGAAGGTCGTCGGAAGATTCATAATATTTTAGGCGCTTCCCAGAACTTTTGTACTCGGGGTCGAATTCTTCTATATCTTTAGAATTTTTAACTTCTTTTTGGATATTATCAATTATATTTGTATAAGCAATCAGTCCTGCGATACTGATTCCGGGAAGAAAACGAGAAAGGCAATTGCGACCAACTATAAGCATGTCACCTGCTTTTTTGTCTGGAAAACGTTCGGGGTCATCCTTTTCCATTTGAACAACGAACGTATCGTTGCGGTCTCGGTTTGTGTGACAAACGTCACATCGCTGACTAACCGTTTTAAAATCGGATGGTAAATTTACATCAGAAGCTAGAGGAGATTTATAAATAAAATTACCTTCTGGAGTATGTTCTAGTCGAGCAATAAATTTATATCCTTCAATTTTGGGCGGGTCTCCTTTAATGGAAAGAGTATATTTTTTTACAAAAATCCATGAATTAGGGTCGTTTAATATTTCTTCAGGATTAAAATTTTGTATTGATGAGGCTTGATTTTTAATATTGGGGTGTAAAACCTTTACCATTTCTTCTTTAATGATAATAATTTCAAGCGGAGGAACCTTATATTTATTGGCTTTATGATTGAGCTCATCTATACGAGCCTTTAAATATTCATAACCAGATTCAAAAACTTCAAATTCTTCTGGTAGTTCTTTTTCTTCGGATTCTACAAGTAATGCCGGCGATATTAAACTGAATAATTTTATCATACATATAAGTATATGTAAAAATTATATTAAAAAAAAATAATAGATTTATTATATTTGATTTAAAGATAATTTATTTACTATGTATTATTAAATACACACATTTCCAGTTTGGAAATTACACACAGAAAATTAATAAAATGAAAGATATGCCAGAAAAGCAGGGTAGCCAATCTTCATTTAGTACAAAAGATACTTCGGATGATTGGAGTCGACATACGGAAATCAGTAACGAAAAAATTCCTCCTTTGTTAAAGAAAATTAGTCAGGGATTAACTACATCCGACTTCAATGATATAGTTCAAGAAATTAATAAAAATTCTTCGGCTCATCATTTTCTCAATAAAGACAAACAAAAATCTGAATTTTATTCTGAATTTTTGTCTTATGAAGGTTCTATAATTTTTTGTGTTTTATTATCTATTAATAAAGGAAAAAATATTAATATTAATGGAATACCAAAAAATGACCGAGATATTATTTTATCTCGACTTCCATTTGAAGCTTCTATTAAATTACTTAAACAAGAAGAATTTTTAAATATTGAATTTGATGAAAATAAAGATTTTATTATTACATATTATAAAGATGAAACTCCTATTAAACTTAATTTTTTAAATACAATAATACATTCATCTGGAGATTTAAATAAAAATATTTTTATTGAAGAGAAAGATAAAAATTCTATAATTTTTAATCAAAAAATTACCGGTATTAATACATCCGAAGTAGTAAATAAAGAAGAAGAATTAATTAGACGTTATCCTGTAGTAAATCGAAATGCTTATGAAATTCGTTCTGATATTTTACAAATGGCTATTAATTGGATTGAAAAACAAGGTAATCTTGGAAAAAAGGATGAGGTAGATATATTAAATTTAGCAAAGAAATTTTATGAATTTGTTGAAGGAAATCGCCGAAAATAATTTATGATTAATTCTGAATTACAATTTGTACGAGGTCCATTAATTGATAATTTAAATGTACTTGAATATCATAGACGAACAATAGATATGATAAAAAAACTTGATGAAAAAATAAACGAACTTAGAGAAAATACTAATTTATTAAAATCTTATACATTTAAAAATCCTCGTCAAGAATCTATCTATTTACATAATATAAAAACGCTTAATGTGCTTGAGCGGCAAAGGGAACGTCTTAAACAAAAACTTGTAGAACTACAAGAACGGTTACAAAGTGATATAGAAACTTCCAAAATGGTTACACCGTTGAAGCCTTTAACATAAAAGTTAAATTTATGAGCGATACATATATAAAAAAATTGGCGAAGTTAAAAATAAACAGAATTAATCCTGATGCGGAGAACGATATAGAGCATCGTGTTTCTAATAAAATTGAAGAAATTGAAAAAAATAAAAAAGGATTATTGATTGCTGCTGATGAGTATGGAAAAAAATATCGAGAAGAAATTTTGGACGGAACAGAAAAACGAGTATTATTATTAAGAGAAGGAAAAGATAAAGGATTGACGGAAGAAGAAACTATGGCTGAATATGGCAAATTTTTGCCATCGATTTATAGTCCTATATTAAATTTTATTTATTTTTCCTTACGAGAAATGGAAGAAAAAGATGCAAAGAAGTATGAACTACGAGATGAACTTAATAAACAAATAGGACATCTTCGAGAAGAAGACATTGAAAATACTATTTTAAAAGTTATACCTAAGCTTGAAGAATTTCTTTATGGAGATGTTACATTTGATATGTTTGAAAAAATTAAAAAACTAAAAGCATTATCTCGAAGTGAAAATAAAAATGAGGCATTTATGGCTTATACAAAAGCTATGGAGCTTTGTAAAGAACATGGATTAGATTTTGATAAAATTCCGTGTAATGTAAAATAAAACATTTATATCTATGATTTTTTGGGCAACCAGAGAAATAAAAACTTATTTAGATAAACTATGGTATTATCGTATTAATGATAATACCCCCAAACATGTTGTGACTATTGCCGGTGGGCTTAGCTATTTACATTTTTTAAATGAAAATGTTCTTACGTTATGTGTAGTTGACCGCAATAAGGATAATGTTGATTATAATCAACATATTATTGAAATTATTAAAGATAGTTCCACGTTGGAAAATTTTAAGAATTCAATTAAAGCATTTCAAGAAAATATACCGGGCATAATTTTTGAAGGAGAAATAAATTTATCCGTTGGTCATTACAATTGGTTATTTGGTAAATATGCTTTTGAAAGTGAAGAGACGTTTCAACAATTAAAAGCAATATTACAAAATTTATCAATTACATATCTAATAGACGATTTAGAAAAATTTAATTTTAATATAGAAGGAGCTCCGGTTTATGTTTTAGTTAATAATGCGGATGAGGCATCTTACACTGAAAAAGATGCTATTTTAAAACAATTACGTAAAACAGCACGTAAAGACGCGGTGTATATATCATGGACCAGAACAATTAATTTATATAATAATAACCATCATCTTGATACTGTTTTTAAAATTTCTAAATACACCGAGGGAAGAAAAATTATTGAAGTCCCAACTATGTGTGGATATAATTTTACTAAAGAAGAAATTAAAATAAAAGAGCCACACATTGTATCTGCTGATTTTGAAATAATAAGAAATAAATTAAATAGTAGCCCAGAGTTTACTTTACTTATACATTTATCGTGGGAAAAGGATTTAGAAAAAAATTTGGGTACGCTTTTACAATTAGCTACACCGGATGCAATACGAATTATATATCTTGAATGGACTTCTCGATTTTCTATTGATAATTTTTTTAAATTATTTACTACATTAGATTTACATGCTAGTTACAATATTTCGGCTATTGAATGGGCAGGTGGGTCAGATTCTTATTCTCGGTCTTATATTGTTGTAATGGACCTTATAGGTCTTGATAAAAATTTCAAATTATAATTAAAAATGAAAACATAGAATTGTTAATCATAAAATCAAATATTAAATATGAATAAAAATGATAAAATAATGGTTTTAGGAGCCAATGGACTTGTTGGTAAAGCTCTTGTAAGAAATCTTAAATTACAAGGATATACTAAAGTTATTCCCGTTACACGAGATTATCCGATTGATTTAACTCGAAGAGCACATTGTCATTCTCTTTTTAATATAGAAAGACCAGATTATGTATTTTTAGCAGCAGCGAAAGTTGGCGGAATTCATGCTAATAATACATATCCGGCCGAATTTATTTATACTAATCTTGCTATTCAAACTAATGTTATAGATGCGTGTCATTTGTTTGAAATTAAAAAATTATGTTTTTTGGGAAGTGTTTGTATTTATCCTAAATATGCCGAAGTACCAGTAAAAGAAGAATCTTTATTAACTGGAGAATTAGAACCTACTAATCAATGGTACGCGATTGCTAAAATATCTGGAATCAAAATGTGCCAAGCTTATCATAAACAATATGGGTCTAATTTTATATCTGTAATGCCTTGTAATTTATATGGTGAGGGAGATAATTTTCATCCAACAAATTCTCATGTTATTCCTGCATTAATCCGTAGATTCGAAGAAGCTAAAGAAAAAGAATTGCCTAATGTAATATGTTGGGGTACAGGAAATGCACGTCGAGAATTTTTATATGTAGATGATATGGCCGATGCATGTATATTTTTAATGAATTGTTATAATAATGAACAAATTATCAATATTGGATTTGGATGTGATTTTACTATTAAAGAAATTGTAGAAAAAATTGTTAATATTATTGAATATAAGGGCAAAATTGAATGGGATTTATCAAAACCAGATGGTACTCCTAAACGAATGTTGGATTCTACTAAATTATTTAAATTAGGATGGAAACCAAAAATTACTTTAGACGAGGGATTAGAAAAGACCATAAAATGGTATAAATTACATAAAAATAACATCAAATAGAAAAAACATTAATTTTTTTATTATTTTTAATAAAAGGTAAAATCTTCCAAAATAAAACAAAAATAAGTTAAATTATAATAATTTTATATTAAATTTGAATATGTTATCGTTAACGCTAAAAATATTTCTTAAAAATTTCAAATTAAAAATATAAATGCGATTTAATTTTTTTAATATTTGATTACTACTTATCACTTGACATTAAAATCTGCTTCGGGTATATTGTGTCCCGAAAATGAAAAGGTCTATTTAAGACCAAAACATAACCAAAGGAAAAAATAATGAAGAAAATTAATACATTAGTAGTTGGCGCATTTTGCGCTTTGTTGCTGACAACTTCGGCTTTTTCTGCCGATACTACAGTTAAGGCATCATCTAATTCGCCTGTAGTTGTGACCACAACTCCGGCGACGGGTCCTTTATATCTGTGGAATCAGCCTAAAGTAGATGACCATCAATGGACATTTTCTATTGGTGGGGGAGGAGTGACTGGTCTAAAGTCAAATTCCGGAACTACTTTGGGACTGGACCTTTCAGTAGGATATACTGCCCAGTTGTTATTGCCATTTGAAATTGGAATTCGACAAGGCATTGGATATTCTTCTTTCGGAAAGGATACCACTCTATTGACAACTAAGGTTTATGCAGACTGGACGTTGCTCAGATATAAGAAGGTGGACGTATTCGCCGGTGGTAATTTTGGGCCTACTTATGGAAATACTCCGCTGCTATGGAGTGCAGCCCCAGAAGTAGGAGCTCATTATTGGTTTGCCAAAAACGTAGGAATCGAAGGCCGCGTAGAGTTTCCCTTCGATATTGGCAAGAAATCGGAGTTCCGAGACACCATGAATTATGTCGTAGGACTGAAGGTTAAGCTTTAATCAATTTAGCGAAATGCTAAATGGTGGAGGGCGGAAACGCCCCCGGGGCGGCCATAAGGCCGCCTCTTTTTTGTACTTGACAACAAAAATAAAAGTTCTATAATCGCTTTCACAATTAAAAAATATTTGACGAATGAGCTCTCTAATGGAACCGTGTGAATTTTGTGGTATGATTACATATACCCGAAAACATCATATTATACCACGAGCAAAGGGTGGTAAAAAAACAGTTCCAACTTGTGAAACTTGTGAGTCATACATACATAAAACTTGGAGCCATAATGAATTGCGAGACATCTTCAAAACAGCAGAAGCCATCAAAGCCGATAAAGGATTTCAAAAGTTCCTTAGATGGCGTAAAAAACATCCATCAACAACCATCTTCAAGTCTCATCCGGGAAAGTACAGAGACAAAAACCCCTACCATTAAAAGAATTAAAGACCTTGACCCATACAAATCATTAGGAGGAGTGAAGTTTAAACATCCTCAAACGGGGGAAACATGCATTTGGGTATCTCAATGGGGATATCCGGATGGTAAATCCGGAATATTTTATAAAAAAGATATTAATTCTAATCAAATTTATCCATTATTTATAGATACATTAGAAGAATCTTTAGAATATGAAGTCGTCGAATAATTATACAACTTCTAAAAAACAAATGTCCGAATCAAGCGCAATAGATTCTAAGTGTTTAGAATGTCGTGGTAAATGTTGTTCGGGTAAAATTGAAGTTTATATGTTTGATGAAATATATCATGTAGATACTTTGGTGTGTGATGACCCCGACAATAAATACAATCGTTTAATGAAACTTATTAATAATAATTGTATTGCTCTTGTAGATGGGAAATGTTCTATTTATGAAAAACGTCCAGCAATTTGTCAGACGTTTCAGGTGGGGTCTCCTTGTTGTGAACGAATTCGACTCGGTCAAATAAATACTCAATCTACAAGTTCGATAAAGTAAAAGTTATTTAAAAAATCGATAAAAAATAAATATTATGAAAAATCAAGAAAAAGAAATTAGAAATAATGTATTTGAATTTTTATGGCGCGAACATTTTTTAACGTATTCTCCTTTAGATAAAATGCCTCGTGAAGAAGCAGAAAATTTTAAAGAATATACACGTAAAATTTATTTATTAGGTAGAGAAGACGAAAATAATTTTTATTAATAATATTTATAAACATATGAAAAAGATACCTACAGCTATTTTACTACAACTTACTAAATTTCTGGAAAAGAAAGGATGGAAAGTTGATAAAGATTGGAAATTAACCCTTAAATCAGAAGATTATATTTCTTTTATTAATTTTATAAATATAGAGGGTAGTACTAAAGGAAATAAAATAAAAGACAATATTCAAGTGTATATGACTTTAAACGTTGAGACGGAAGATAATTGGACATATTTTATTAGTTATATAATATACTCTCAAATTTCTATTGAAGGGTTTCCTTCAAAGGATATTTCACATAAAATGTTAAGTAATATATCTTTTACAAAGAAAGATATTAAAAATGAACAATTATATCGTCGAGCTTCGACAGATATAGACCGTTCTGTATATCTTTATATTAATGAAGAGTTTGAAAAGTATATCGAAGACAATGTTGAATAAAAGATGAATTATAAATTAAAAATGTTTTTTTTTTAACTTATAATAAATAATCTAAATTTTTTTGTTGACACGAAGATATTTATGGGTTAAAGTGTATTCACGATAAAAGCCAGATTAGTTCAACAGTAGAACGTTGGTTTCATAAGCCAAAGGCACTGGGGCGGCACCAGTATCTGGTACCAATTTTATTTGAGATAAAAAAATAAAATAATATTGCGAGTGTAGCTCAGTTTGGCAGAGCGTCACGTTGCCAACGTGAATGTCGAGGGTTCAATTCCCTTCACTCGCTCCAATTTAGTATTAATTTGGTTCTTTGAAAAATAGGGTATTCGTTATCGAATATATCCGATTTAAAGCACTATTGGTGTAGTGGTAGCATGAAACCCTTCCAAGGTTTCGGCGTCGGTTCGAATCCGACATAGTGCTCCAATTTTGCGGGTGTGGTTCAGTGGCAGAATGCGGGCTTCCCAAGCCTGAGATGAGGGTTCGATTCCCTTCACCCGCTCCACTTTCGACAGATGTGAAGTGCCAATGAGAGCCATTCGGATAAATCCTCCGAGGTTGTGAGGTTCCGAGTCTGTCAAACGTTCTTTGCGAGTATGGCATAGTGGCCGTGCTCCAGCCTTCCAAGCTGGCAACGAGGGTTCGATTCCCTTAAGAGGCTCCATGTTAAAATATTATGGTCCCGTGATGTAATGTAGCATCGCTAGTCTTATAAACTAGGCGCACCAGATTAGTGCCGAGTCTCGGTTCAAGTCCGAGCGGGACTACCAATTTTGAGACAAATACTTATGACCTCTTGTCAACATTTGTCCGAGTTTATGCAGACTCAGATGGAAGTTGTAAAAAAACATCTTGAGGAACATAAGTATTTGCGTAAAATCGGAGATAGTAACGAAGCACTGGATTCGTTTATAACGGATTATGGATGGTTAATTCGTGAATTATATTGTACAAAAATTTGTGAATCCAGAATAAGTTGCTCTGTAGCATTAGAATTAAATAAAAGCGGTGATTTATTACGCAATCGAATTAAAAAATGATTTTGATATACATCTTAGTTTTGATGATATTAATGTTATATTGTTTTAATAAACATCGTTGGTAACAAACATGTCAGTGCGGCATAAGTGGTAGCTGCAACAGTATTAAACTGTCGGGGGGATTTCCCCCCCGAAAAGGTTCGAGTCCTTTCACTGACACCACTTTATAAATTTGTTTACAAAATTAAGTTAAATTTTTTTGTTGACAATTCATTGGTACCTGTTATATTTATGGGTAGTAAAATTATTACGGCCTGTATAGACCAATCGGAAGAGTCAACAGACTTAAAATCTGTGCAGTGTGGGTTCGAATCCCTCTACAGGCACCAATTTTGCAGGATAGAGTTCTGGTGAACTCAAGTGTTTCATAAGCACTTTTAGCTTGGTTCGATTCCAAGTCCTGCAACCAATTTTTATTTGCCAGTTTGTTGTAGTGGTAGCCTGCGAAGCTTGTACCTTCGAAGCGTCAGTTCGATTCTGTCAACTGGCTCCATTTTAATGTTATTTTTCCTTCTATTCAAATAACATGTCAAAAAAAGAACAGAAAGTTATAAATGAACTTATATCTATAATGAAAAAGCATCGTTCATTGGGTGCTCTTCATTTAATTGAATGTTTTCGAATTGCTTATGAAAAAGAAATTGGTTATATGAAACGAGGAAAAAATAAATCAAAAACAAAAAACATACGTAGGATTACTTGTCCGTCGGATTAAAAATTTCAAATTTTATTAGTATGATAGATATTACTGATGAAATGTGGGAAGATATTTTTAACATGGCCGATGAGACAGTTCAAAAAGCAATTTCAGAATTACCCGAACCCGTCCGAAAAAAAGCAAACGAATGGGTTTGTTGGCTTGAGAAATATAGCCCTCGTTCCGAAGGTAATAAACGAGTACTGGGTATTTGCGCCCAAAATGGAAATGGAATTTGTATTTATGTGGGAGAAATTTTTCAATTTGTGCAAGGAAATAAAGAACGTTTTATTAAGGAAATTTGCCGGGTTTATTACCATGAATTAGCTCATGGAATTGGAAAATTGAACGAGTGGGAAGTTCAATCAAGAGGATTATAATATAAAATAAATTTAAAATAGTTAAAAATAATAGTTGACTATTTTAACGTTTCGTGTATATTTATGCTCGTAACGTTAAATAGCCGTGGTCGCATAGCGGCGATTGCACTGCTTTCGTAAAGCAGAATATAAACATCGTGGGTTCGAGTCCCACCCACGGCTCCATTTTCAATAGCTTAAAGATAAAGCGTCGTTTAAAAACGAAGATGCTGGCTCTAATCCAGCTTGAATAATTGCACCGTTCGTAGAGTGGTCCATGCGCTTGGCTGCAACCCTTGAGACGAAGGTTCGATTCCTTCACGGTGCTCCAATTTATTCTGAAAAATTTTTTCAGAAAGTTCTTGACAAAGAACTACTCGTATGATAGAGTAAGGTCAGTAAAATAAAAATCAGAGAAATCTCTGATAGAAAACAAAAAATTAAAACTATTTATTAATAGACAGTATGAAATGGAAATCTCAACATTGGTTTAGACACTCGGCGCTCGTAGCGGCGTCATCCGCAAAGAGTGTCTATATCAATGACCGACCAGAAGAAGCAGGTACTTGAGGTAAAGTTATATTTATATTTATATTTTCCCTCAAGAACCGCCTAAAAGGCGGTTTTTTGTTGAATATAAGATTTGTATGAAGATGTTGGGTTTAAGCAAACTCCATCGACCTTTTAAAGGTCTGCTTTCCCAAAAGGTGACAAAAAAGGTGATTGGTTGCTCGGTGTTATGCTTGAAATAATGCAGAACCGAAGCAGCGATAATTGAATTTTGAGCATCCGTAGTTAAGTGGCCGAAAACAGCGGCCTTTTAAGCCGCAAGGGAAACCCCCTCACGCTGGTTCGAATCCAGCCGGATGCACCATTTTACAGGCAGTACAGGCAGTCCTCTGGGAGGTGTGAAGTCTCCAAAACTTTACTTGGTAGGTTCAATTCCTACACTGCCTGCCAATATTAAAAGTGCCGCCCGCGTCGCCGGGCGGAGTTAATTTGTGGTGTCCGTGGTGTATAGGCAGCATTCAAGCGTGTGAAGCTTGCGGAGCGATTTCGAGATTCGTCGGACACCCCGTTTTAACTGAATAATAGATGAACTACCCACCCGCTAAAGCAGGTGGGTTTGTGGAACGATTCGTGAAATCCTCTAAAAACCATTATATTTAATAATAAACAGCGTGTCGCCTAGCTTGGTATGGCACTTGGTTCGGGGCCAAGAATAACATGGGTTCGAATCCCATCACGCTGACCATTCAATAAAAACAAATTTTAAAAATGATAGATAATATAAAATATTCTATCATAATTATTTAACTCCATGTCGCCTAGCTTGGTATGGCACTTGGTTTGGGGCCAAGAATAACAGTGGTTCAAATCCACTCATGGAGACCATTTTTAGAGTGAAGTATTATAAATAATATATTAATATAATTCAATAATCTTTTTATTTTTGAATTATATTTAATATTTATAAGTAATATAAAAAACAATTTTCAAGAAAGGTTCTTACATTAAAAGACCTTATACGAATCATAGAAAAATAAATATAAAAAATTAAATTTGAATAAATAATATGAAAAAGAAATTATTTGAACATATTGGCGGAAATACTTTTAAAATTATTTCTGAAGAATCAGGCGCAGATAAGATGCGTAAAAATGACCATAAAATTACAAATAATGAACGAAGAGATATTAATAAAAAATTTGTAAATTTGGGATTAGATGGCAATGGTCGATTTGAAAAAAAAGAACATGGCCTTTTAGCCATAACAAATGCTTTAGATTCATTGGGATTTATCCTTGATATGGTAACCGCCGATAGGATTATGGGTGATAGCGGCCATATAGATAATTTAACTTATCGTAGAATTAATGACCCAGGAGCCGACCCTTTTACTGAAAAACCAGAAATTATAAATAGTCGTATTGTATTTTCTTGGTATAATAAATCTCAACCGGGGCAACCAACCAACTTTGAAATTTTAGCTTATGCTTCATAATTTTATT
>DAORGW010000021.1:0-14694 GCA_035356975.1 bacterium
TGCCGAGTTCCTTAACGAAGATTCTCTCGTACACCTTAGGCTTCTCGCCTCATCCACCTGTGTCGGTTTGCGGTACGTGTACTTTAAATATTAGCTCTTAGAAATTTTTCTTGGTGGCCTATCATCAGTAGTTGACCTTGACCGAAGTCGCAATCTTCTCACTTTAAAGTGGCTTATGTTTTCCGGATTTGCCTAGAAAACACCACCTTTAAGCAAACACTTATAGCCAGAAAGTGCTACTAACTCAAAACCACGTCCTTCCATCGATTATTTAAAGTAGGGCAGGAATATTAACCTGCTCTTCCATCGCCTACGCATTTCTGCCTCAGCTTAGGATCGCCTAACCCTGAGATGACAATCATTGCTCAGGAAACCTTGGATTTTCGGTGGACAGGATTCTCACCTGTCTTTTTGTTACTCATGCCAACATTCTCCCTTCCATACTCTCCATAGCCCCTCTCGGATACTACTTCAGCAAATATGGAATGCTCCCCTACCACCCCAGATTAAAAATCTGAGATTCCTACTTTCGGTACTTAGTTTAGCCCCGTTAAATTTTCGGCGCATTATCACTTAACTAGTGAGCTGTTACGCTTTCTTTAAAGGATGGCTGCTTCTAAGCCAACCTCCTAGCTGTCTAAGTAATAACACCGCCTTCTACACTTAACTAAGATTTAGGGACCTTAAATGAGGATCTGGGCTGTTTCCCTTTTGACTTGTGAAGCTTAGCCCCCACAGTCTAACTCCCGTTGTATAGAATACCTAGTATTCGGAGTTTGGTTGGAATAGATAAGATTTCTCCCTCTATCCCATTCAGTGCTCTACCCCTAGGTTCCACAACAAGGCTAGCCCTAAAGCTATTTCGGGGAGAACCAGCTATGTCCTGGTTCGATTGGAATTTCACCTCTAACCACAGCTCATCCAGAAGTGTTGCACAACTAATTGGTTCGGGCTTCCAGTACGTGTTACCGTACCTTCACCCTGGCCATGGTTAGCTCACCAGGTTTCGGGTCTTATTCATGCTGCCATTTAATCAAATAGCATAAGTTAAGCATAACTCATACTATTTAATTAAGTACGCCGGTTAAGACTTGCTTTCGCTATACCTCCTCTCTTAGTCGAGATTAGATAAGCAACATAAATAAACTCGTTGGCTCATTCTTCAATAGGCACGCCGTCACCCACAGTAAACTGCGAGCTCCGACTCATTGTAAGTATGCGGTTTCAGATACTATTTCATCTCCCTTCCGGGATGCTTTTCACCTTTCCCTCACGGTACTAGTTCACTATCGATCATCAAAAGTATTTAGCCTTAGCACATAGTCATGCTTGCTTCAGCCAGGATTTCACGAGTCCTAGCTTACTCAAGTAAAATACCATAGAGCAATAACCCCTTTCGCGTACAGGACTGTCACCTTCTTTGGTCTGCCTTTCCAGACAGTTCTACTAGGGAAGTCATTATAAGTATACTCTATCTCGGATCTGTAAGCTCCGAACGTAATCTACTAATCTACACCACTTGAGCAACGACTTACAATCTTTAAAATAATCAAATTCGAAAGATAAATCTTCCAAACATTGAAAATTAACACTCAAATGGTTTAGGCTTGTCCCCTTTCGTTCGCCACTACTAAGGGAATCGAAACATTTACGCTAAAAATTGCAAAAATTTACAATTCTTAGTGTAAACGCTGTATCTTCTCTCTTTTCCTTCAGGTACTTAGATGTTTCAGTTCCCTGAGTTGTCTTCATTAACCTATGTATTCAGTTAATGATACTGGTAGTTGAATTTTACCAGTGGGTTTCCCCATTCGGAAATCCCCGGGTCAAAGGTTGCTTATCACCTAACCGAGGCTTATCGCAGATTGCTACGTCCTTCATCGTCTTTTGATGTCAAGGCATCCACCACATACACTTTGAAATTGCAATCACTGAAACATAAAATATTCCTTTATGAATCAGCAATACCTTGTAACATTTATAAAATCTTTAATCAATTTTCAAAGAGCTCTTTGTTTGCTCATATAAATATAAGCAATAATTAGTAGTAAGTAGTGCGAGGGGCACAAGATATTCTAATTCCAGATTTCTCTAGTAAGAAAATAAATTTCAACCAGAAAAATCTTTATTTGAGAAATCCGATATTACTACTAGTTACTGATTATATTGTTAATGTTCACTTTAGTTAAAAAAACCGCTCTATTGAGCGGCGACTATATAAAAGTTATAGAGTATTAAAATCCGCTCGTATTAATATTTAGTGAGTTTAATTTTTTAACTATTTGTAACAAATTTTTAACTTAATGATTAATCATTTTTATCCCTGTGGATAACTTATATAATTATATACTATTTAAAAATTTTGTAAAGGGCTTAAATGCGCACTCAAAATATGCGTATTTTAACATAATAAAAGATAGTATATTTATTAAAATATGCCAAAATTGGCATATTTTAAAATATGAAACATATTACTGTTTAGCAGTTAAAACAAGAACAATCCAATATTATAAAAGTGAAATTATTGATACTATTCCAAGAATTACTATTACCACCAAAATAATATAAAAAATCTTATTCGATTTTTTTATTTTTGGCTTCTCGTTATTATTTAGTTGTGATTCTGGCAGAACCCGTTCTTCTTTAACCTCACTATACTCATCCAATTCTTTTTCAATTGGATCTTTTTTTAAATTGCTTTGATTTTCTTCCATTCGATTAAATTTCATTATTTAACTAACTCCACAATTTGGCTTTTCAAAAAACTGTAAAGATTAGTTATCTACTTAAAATTATTTAACTTTGTTAAATGTTTTTACTATTTGATCTAATTTTTCACAGTAGTCGGAATTTATTTCACAACGATACGCTATATTAAAAATATTTTTCTCTATATTTATAATATAAATTTTATTTAAAAAATTATCTTTACTCGCTTCAGTGGACCAAAAAATTAAATTATTTATATTTTCTTTATTTAAATCTTGAATGTCATAATTTTTTACAAGCCAGCTATTAAACTCTTTCTCTTTAAATGTTTGTCTTTTGATTTCTAAAAAATTATTATCATTGTATCTTACAATAATTTTTTGTAATTTTTCATCAAAACTTTTTTGCATTTCATCAAAATAAGATATGGTTATTCCCCATGGTTCATAAATATACTCTATTTTTATTTCTTCTAATTGTTTTTTAATACCATTCTCTGTAGCCTGTGTAATATTTTGTTCTTTTTGATTAAGGGTTTCTTGAATTGCTAACTTTATACTATCAACATCATCCTTTACAGAAAAATCTTCGGGCATACCTGAATCTTTATTCCACATATCAGAAATTGAGTCCTGTATATTATATACATCATTACTGATTGATTGTAGATTGAATGAGGAATACTGCTTTATTGTCATCCACACCAAAAAAATCATAAAAAGAAACAACAGCAAAATAAATAATTTAAAATTTCTTTTCATCATTACTGTTTATTTAAAATTATAAGCTTCATGTCATCCTGAGGAAGATTTTCCTTAACAGCTTTAAAGTCATCCATTATTTCTGGATTTAAACCAATTTCTTTTATAAATTTATCTAATGGTTCAAGTGGAATTTTTACTCCTGGATATTGATAATGCATTGGAATGATAACTCTAGGCTCTATTTCATTTATAATCTTTACAGCACTATCTGATTTTAATGAATATGGACCACCTACTGGAACAAGTAAAACATCTACATTTTCTAAAAACTGCAACTGTTCTTCTGTTAAATTATCTTGATTAAAATCACCCAGATGAGCTAAAGTAATACCATCTTCTTCTATTAAATAAATTGTAATTGCGCCTTTTTCTAAGCCTTTTTTATTATCATGATATGCTCTTTTTCCATATATAAAAATTCCCTTCATTTCATACTCTCCTGGACCATCAATTATAATGGGGTCATTTGTTACAGCTTGATAATTGTTGTGATCTTCATGATCATGAGTTATTAAAACAGAATCGGCCCTCAGCCTTGGCATTTTAATACCAATAGAGTCTGAATATGGATCTATTATTAAATCCGCTTCTTTTCCTTTAATTTTGAAACAAGAGTGTCCTAACCAACTTATCTTCATATATTTTTATATTTATTTTTTTAAAATAAACACCATGATTTAATTATTAAATATATCTTTTATGTTATCTGATTTTATTTTTATCTTGTCCTGAAAATTTTTTTCTATTGCTGCTATATCCAGATCTAGTTTTTCTAAACCATTGAATCCATCTTTTTCAGCAATACCATTCTTCAATAATTCAATTTCTTCATCTGAATATACAGATAAATAAATATTATTTTTTAAAAAAATGAATAACAATACGGTTGTTATAAAAAAAACAATTATAAAAATAATATAAAAATACTTTAATCCATTGATTGATATGTGTTTTTTAAAAATTTTAAATTTTTTCATATTTTTATATTTTTATTTCCAATATGTTTCCGCTACAATTGTACACGAAACAGTACTTAAATTTTGTAAATTTTGATCATCTGATAGTTTCTGCTCAGATTTTACAATATTAATTGATGTTATGTTTATGTAATACTGCAAAGACTCTATATTCCTTACATAACTTAAAACATTTTTAAAACTTCCCGTTATATTTAATTTTAGATTCATCACATAGAAAAGATTTTCAGATACATCTTTAGATATTGTTGGAGATATAGTTTGTGTAACACCATTTTGTGTTGCAATAGTTTCTAATATTTTTATAAGATTTAATTCATCGCCCCTTTTCATAAAATTAGAATCTATCGCCGAAATTCTTTCTTCAAAATCTTTTGATTTAGATTTAACTATTTCGGAATTAGATTTTTTATTTAGAGTCTGATCGAGTACTACTTTTTGCCTTATCATTTCTTGACTTTTTTGTTTTATAGATCTCACACTGGGAATTATCAAAAAATAGACTAAGCAAAAAGAAAAAATACAAAACAAAATAATTTTTGTTAAAATTGTTTTTTTAAATTTATTATCAAATATACCGTTAATATTCATAGGATTTTATATCGAAAGATAAGTTAAAAATTATTTTTTCTTTTGTTAGTAAATTTTCTATCGGAAAATTAACATTAGAATAATTTTTTGAATCCATTAAGTTATTTTTAAAATATAGAAGGTCGTCCCTTGTTTTTGCAAATCCAGATATTGAAATTTTATTTGTCACTTTATCAATATAAATACTTTCAAATGAAATACCGTCTCCTGATATAGTAGCCATATCTGCTATTATTAAAGATGGTTTAAAAAATTTTGACTGAATGTTTAAAATATTATTTATTTGCAAGGAAGGGTTGTTGACCTCTTTCTCTGAATTATTATTTAAATTTGAATTACTAGAATTTATATTTCTAATTTTCATATTATCCAACAAAATAAAGTTCGCAAATAACAAAATAGCAGAGTAAAAAATTAAAACCAAAATAAATAAAACTATTATTTTTTTAACAATTTCATTTATTATGGAAAATTTTATATCTTGTTTTAATTCTTTTGGTAATATATTTAAAAATAACATATTATTTTGACCCTTCTTTAAAAATTTCTCTAAGTGCTAGCCCTATAGCCGTACAATATGCCAAACTATCATTTTGTAATATTGTAAATGTTTTATCATTTGACGCTTGACCTTTTGTAAGTTTATATTCATCAAACATTTTCTTAAGCGCTACCGCTGATATAATATCTATATTATTAAATGGATTCCCTATATAAGATTTAATATTTGTTGATTTTTCCAATTCTTTATCTAAACTATTTATATTTGCACCACCGCCACAAATTATTAAATTATCTATTTTACCATATTCGGAAAAATTTTCACCATGAAAATCTAAAACATCATTTATTCTAAGCATCATATTTTTGATTGATTCAGAAATTTTTAAAGCAACTATCCCCTCACATCGACTTTTATCAATCCCACAAATTATTTTTGCAAGTTCGGCTTTTTTTCTTAATATATTTAATTCTTTCGCTATCTTATCTGTAATTTTCTCTCCGGAAATTGGTATACTAATATTAAAAAGTATTGTATTTTTTGCATAAACAAACATTGAGGATCTATTTGCACCAATATCTATTATTCCATAATTTTTAGAGTTTTCGCCAATATTATTAGCTGATTCTTCTTTTAATAAAGATCTTACTATGGATACTGATTCTATTTCTGTTGCAATAAGTGATAATTTTGCACCCTCAATGGCTTCAATATATTGATCGACGAAAACTTTAGGAGAAACACCAACAAGAACAGTTTTTTCTTCTTCATTTTTTGATATTGTTTGCCAATCATAATATGTTTCATCTGGGGATATTGGAATATATTTTTTAATCTCCCGTTCTATGTGTTCTTCGTCTAATTTTTTATCTCTTGGAATTTTTATCAGTTTTATAAATGTCTTTGGTTCTGGTAAGCATACGACAACTCTTTTTGATGTTACTCTTCCAAATTTTGGATTATCAATCAATTCTTTCAATCTTACAATAAAAGTATCCATATCTTTGATATGGTTATTTTCTATAATGCCCTTTTCTAACATCAACTTGCCAAAAGATTGAATTCCTATCTTATTTGCTTTTTTATATAACTGAACAAATTTCAAAGAAAAATCTGAAATATCTAAGCCTATTGGATAATCTTGTCTTTTAAAAAACATATATTAATATTTTATATATTAAAGTATAACATTTTTGGGAGATTAAATAAATTTAATTTTCCCTCCATGATAAAAATCTATAATCCTCTATTGTTGGAAAATTTGGTGGTGGGTATAATCTTAAATTTCCATCATATTTTAATTCAATATTTTGATATCCTGATAAAAAATTTCCAAAATCATCATAGTATGAAAAACCATAACTATCTCCATTATTATTTCCCAACATTGTCAGCGAACCATATATTTTTAAACTAGATTTTTGATATCCAGAACAATAACTTGGATAATTCTCTCTACCAATTTTTCCATCTCTTGCAATCATTGCGGCATCTATTTGTAAATTATCTGAGCTATTGAGACCAAGCATTAAATTATTTTGCGCTATAAATCCTAAAACATTAGACGAATCATTTTCTTTATATGATGTCCCTCCATTAATTACAATATTAGCATTACCAGTATCAAAGGGTTCTTTAAATGCTAAAAGAGTTACTCTAGTTCCATTTATATGTGGCGTAGCATCAATCCAAACATTATCTTTTACAAATATAACTCCGCTTGATGGAACATCATACTGATTATTACTTGGGCCACCGGGAACCCTATCTGTTCCAGCTACTCCATATGTTGGCACTGAATCACTCCATAAAACACATGGTCCATATTGAGTACAAACACCATGTTTCCATTTTATACATGGTCCTGGTGTGATACAAGTTCTACATGGATCAGTGACTGATGTCACCCTATAAATTTTTATCTTTGGACTAGTACTTGGCATAAATTCTATATAATACCCATATGCACCAGAAGCTTCTAAAACAAGTCCATCGCTTTGTGCTAATGAATACATATCAGAAACATAATTATTAAATATACTTTTATTAATAGTAATAGCTGGCACGGGAAAAAATCTTCCGACAGAAAAAATATCATTTCTTGTAGGTATTAATTCTGGTGGCAAAGGATCGACTGTTGTTTTATGAGTATGAACACCGAATTCATTATCACCCGAATGAGAAGGATCATCATAACTAGAGATAGCTGAATTTACAGGACTATTAGCAAAACCATCAAACCTGATTCCACTGTTAGAGTGAATCGTACCCGTTGTTAATGTATTTTGTGTTATTCTTAAACTATCATTTGAAATTATTAAATAAGAAGAGAGCGAAAGCCTACCAACTTGTACCTCTATGGTTCTTTTTAAATTTGGATATTCGTCCACCCAACCAACAGATTTTATTTTAACAATACCAGAGCCATCAATAGGTGGAAAAATATATAATTCATATTTTCCATTAATGCTTTCTGATTGATCTGAATATGGATATGGACCATATGGTCCATAATTAGGAGATGACTGACACTCTTCCTTATTACAATAATCATCTGGGTTGTTATATAAAACCCATTTATAATAATTAATTCCTGCTTCGGCTATATGAAGAGCCTGTGCTTTTGCTGTTTTTAATTTATTAAATTTTATCTGTAATAATCCCAAAGTAATTGCGCTAGACAAAAGAGTAATAAAAATTCCCACAGCAACAAGCATTACAACAAGAATTGACCCTGATTTATTAACAAATTTTTTATTCATTTAATTTTATTAAAACTAATTATCTTTTAAATTTCTAAGTTGTACGTCTGATTCTAATATATAGTCATTTGGTGCTCTTTGTGGGGTAATATTTATTTTTAAACTAACACCCACGGATCTAACATTATTTATGGTATTTGTTTCATTTAAAGAAGAATCGTAGTATTTAAAAATTGGGGATGATAAATTATTTACATAATCCGCTATCACTTTTATTGTTGGAGTTTCATTGTATAAATTAGATACACCCGGCTCTATTACACTTCTCTTTAATTGCGCCCCATCTAAATAATATTTTACCTTTTCCATTATATAATCAAAGTCTGGGTCTGAATAAAATTCAATTATCTGGGGGTCTATTATACTTAATACATAATCACCGTTCTCTGAATAATTAGCAGCCCTAATTATTTTTGTCATTTCATCAACTCCATCTCTTGCATATTCTATAGCTGATTCTGACTCCTCATTAAATGTAGTTGATTTAAATCCCGTAAATAAAAATTGTGCCACGATTGCAACTATAATAGAAAGAATAAAAATAACAACAAGTATTTCTATTAATGTAAAAGCTTTTTTATTAAAAAATTTCATAGATTATTCTAAATAAATCATTATATCTCTTATTTCGCCGGGCTCTATTTTTATTGGCGCACTGGGGTCTATCATTAAAACATTGCTTGTATTTATAGTGTATCCGGAACCATCTCCGTCTACCTCATAATTATCTATATAACCACCTGAACCTGAATTAATTATTGTATCATACTTAAAAACCGTTGGATTACTACCTATTTGTTTTGTTCCTTGTATGCTTACATTTATATTTGGCACCAGAGTTGGATTATTATATTCTATAAATTTTGAAAAATATATATCATGATTATCGTTTCTATTATCAGACCAAACAATAATTGGATAATCGCCATTCATTGAAATATCTGCTGAATTTTGCGAAGAAGGGTCATTGTTTGTATTAACTCTATAATCCCTTGAGTATTTTAAACCACTAGTATCTAATTTTTGTAAATAAATATCTTCATTTGAATTGTTGTTTATATTTCTATTATCTGTCCAGACAACATAAATATTATCATTTTCATCAATAGAAATCTTTGGAGAATGTTGATTGGAGTATGTTTCTACGTTTACTCTTTTGTCTGGACTCCACAATTTATCACCATCTGAATTTAATTTTTGTATATAAATTCCGTCATCGCCACTCCTGCCATCTGTCCAGACAACATAAATATTATCATTTCCGTCTACTGCTATAGATGGAGCGTTCTGATTACCACTAGTTTCTAAATTTACCCTTTTGTCTGAACTCCACAAAACTACGCCGTTTGAATTTAATTTTTGAATATAGATATCTTCATCCCCACCCCTATTATCCGTCCAAACAACATAAATATATCCACTTGAATCAACATCAACATCTGGTTTATTTTGATTAAAAAATCTATCTACATTAACTCTATTTATAGAACGCGTTGAAAAATCCTCATTATATATTTTAATATAAATATCCTGTAAAAAATCTGAAAAATCCCTGTCATCATCCCAAACAACAATAGTTGTACTCGCAAAATATGAATAAGCTGTTTTACAATTTGATTGATTTGTAATTGTAGAATCCACGACACCCGGGCCATATAAAGTATAATCAAGAGGATCCGAAAAAGAAGAATCAAAAAATGAAACAAAAATATTAGAATATCCAGTTAATTCTTTTTTAAAACACATTGCTAAATTTGAATCTTTTATTACTTGTATATCCGGGAATGTGCCCGGAAAAGCAACCTCTAGATCATCCCCCAATAATAATTGACTATTTCCCTCTAGATCAAATTTTTGTAAATATATCTTATTTGTTGATAAATTTTGCCAAGCAAAATATGAATAAGTTCCATCTGAATCCACCACTGGACTTTGTTGATTAATAGAGGAAAAATTAACAAGTTTATTTTCTGGTAGAGTTGCTCTAACCGTCCTTATATTAAATTTACTAACTTGATCTATAATAAAATTTGACTCTGTTTTTTTACCCAAATTAACAACTAAATCAGATTTTATTGGTGTTGATGGATAAATTTCTTCCTGTGAATATGTTCTATCTGTTGTGTAGCCGTTTTTTGAAACACTAACATTGTAAGAATTACTTGGTTTAACTGGGATGCTTAATATATTACTATCATATGTAGAATAATTAGCATTAATAATTGGAAAATCGAGATTTGGATCAGAATTGTTTATTGTAATATTTGCATCGGTAACTGGATTTCCGTTAGAATCTATTACATATATTTTTAAAAGACCCCACCCTTCTGGTATATCTTGTGAGGTTGGTGGAATAAAAAACGAAGACATTATAACTTGTTTTTCTCCGGTTTTAGCCCGCCAAGAAACCCTTACTGTCGCTTCTTTATAATCAATAAAATCATCATTTTCTTCGCTTAATAATCCATCATAATCATCATCAAAAAACATTATTGTTGTGCTTACATTAAAAATTCCATTTCTGATAATAATTTCACTATCCGGTAAAATACCGGGAACAACTCCATTAATAGTCCCTATGTCGTCGTATGAAAGCGCTCTAATTTGTTCTAATTTTTCATTTGCAATGTTTATTGCTTGAATTTGGTTTTTATTATCAGATGTAATTTGTAAAGAAAAATTAATTAGCGGATAAATACTTAAAACCAACACCATAATGATAAAAAGAGACACTAATATCTCTATCAATGAAAAGGCTTTCATTTTTCTTTTCTTCATATTTATATAGATGACGTAAGTGAATACATTGGCATAAGTATAGAAATAGCAATTCCCGCAACGCCGACACCCAAAACCAAAATTAAAAGTGGTTCAATAATAGAGGGTAGATCTGTCATAACTTGATCTATTTCTGTTTCATAAAAATCTGCCAACTCTACTAATATATTATCTAAATCCCCAGTTTCTTCTCCGATTGCCACCATCTGAACAACCATCGGCGGAAAAAGCTTGGGATATTTTTTTATAGATTCATTAACAGTTATTCCTTTTTTAATATTATTACCAATTTCCAACATTGCTTCTTTATAATATGTATTTCCTAAAATTGACGCTACAATATCAAATGATTCAACTATCATTATATCGGTTTTTAAAAGCGAACTAATGTTTCTAGAAAACCTAGCTAAATTTATTTTTTTAATTATTTTCCCAAAAATAGGAAAACGTAATAATATTGAATCAAAAACTCTTTTTCCCTTTTTTGTTCTAAAATATCTTACTAACAAAAACAAAATTGCAATCACAATAATTCCAACAATTATTCCATGATTAGCAAGTGCATTACTTGCACCTATAAGTATTTGTGTTGGTAGTGGTAATTCAACGCCCATTTCTTTAAAATTGGCTGTCATTTTAGGAATCACAACAGCCATCATAAAAACACCTATTCCTACCATTGCCAATAAAATTACTGCTGGGTATGTGAGTGCACCTTTTACTTTTGAAAGAAGCTGATGCTCTTTTTTCATTTGAACATATAGCTGTTTTAATGCCTCTTCTAATTTTCCAGATTCTTCACCGGCTCTTATCATATTTACAAAAAGTTCATTGAAAACTTTTGGATAAGAGGTGAGAGATTTAGAAAAACTTTCTCCACCGTCAACTTTTTTAGATATTGAAGTAAGAATTTTTTGAAAATATTTATTTTGTGTCTGTGAAGATAGCGTAAACAAAGCCTTGGACAAAGAAATTCCAACTCTTATCATTACACCAAGGTGTTGAACAAAAAATAATTTTTCTTTCAATGGAACACCCGTCAATCTACCTATTATATTATTTAAATCATTTAAATTAAGTGATTTTGAGTTATTGCTATTTTTTGTATCTTCTTTTTTATAGCTAAATATTTCCTCTGACTGTTTTTTTGTTTTTTTATTTGTTTTTGTTTCCATAATTATTATTGTTTAGTAACTCTTAATATTTCCTCTATCGTTGTTATTCCATTTTTTGCTTTAATAAATCCATCTTCTATCATTGTTAACATATTTTTTGTTTTTGCATATTCTCTAATTTTTTCTGCACCTGCATTATGCATAACCAAATCTGATAAAGCCTCATCATTTTCTAAAACCTCATAGATTCCAACTCTTCCCTTGTATCCAGTTTTTTTACACTTGTCGCACCCCTTACCCCTATAAAATAATAATTCTTTTAATCCACTCTTCGCACTAGATATAACCTTTTCTCTTTCTAGAGTTTCTAAAATTAATTTCATGTCAATTTGTTTTTCTAATTCTTTAATAAGTTTATCGTCTAAGTTATAGCTGGTTATACAATCCGGACATATTTTACGCAACAATCTTTGTGCAATTATTATATTAAAAGTAGATGCAAGTAAAAATGTGGGCACACCCATTTCAAGTAGACGAGGAACTGTTGTGGGTGCGTCGTTTGTGTGTAGCGTTGATAAAACCAAATGACCCGTCAAAGCTGAATGAATTGCAATCTCAGCAGTTTCCTGATCTCTAATTTCTCCAACCATAATAATATCTGGATCTTGCCTTAAAAGAGATCTAAGTCCAGAAGCGAAAGTAAATCCTATTTTTGGATTAACCTGTGATTGATTCACACCCTTCATTCTATATTCAATAGGATCTTCAATTGTAGAAATATTTACCTCCGATGTATTTAGTATATTTAGTATTGTATAAAGAGTAGTTGTTTTTCCACTCCCTGTTGGTCCAGTGACCAGAAGCATTCCATGTGGTTTTTCAATATTTCTTTGGACAATCTGTAGTACTCCAGAATTTAATCCCAATTGTTCCAAGGAAAGAATTTTTGCCTTTTCATTTAAAAGACGCATTACGATCTTCTCACCATCAAACGTTGGGATAACTGATACTCTAAATGAAACTCTATATTTCTCAGATGCAATTTTAAACCTACCGTCCTGTGGCATTCTATGTTCATCAACTTTTAAATTAGATAAGATTTTAATTCTACTTATTATACCTGGCTGAATATTTTTTGGAAATTTCATTACACTATGTAATATACCATCAACTCTAAATCTAACTAAAACATGTTTTTCTTCTGGCTCTATATGTATATCAGAAGCACCCTCTAAAATTGCGTGCTCTAATAAGGTATCGACTATTCTAGTTATTGGGATATCCCTTGCTAATTTTTCGAGCTCTTTAGAATCCTCTTGTTGATTTATTTTCTTATCATCATCTGTTAAATATTTGAATTCTGCACTTAAACTTTTTCTATAATGCTTAAGAGTCTCTTTTATACTATCCGGAGTGGCTATATTAATAGATAATTTTAAATTCAAACTTTTTTCCAAAAATTCAAAAATCTCTAAATCATATGGATCTGATGTTGCAATTTTTATAACCCTATCATCACTATCAAAAGCTATTATATTATGGCTTATTGCTATTGTTTCTGGAACAAGAGTTAAAATGTCTTTTCTTACTTTAATATTTTTTAAATCTATAAATGGCAAATTTAAAAAAGTTGCACACGCACTATAAAATATTTCTTGAGATGTTATGGCATTATCAAATAAATAGTTTAATGTGTCTTTGTTTTCTTTTTTTGCAGATGACTGACATTTTAAAAAATCTGATTCAGATAAAATTTTTGAAGAAATTAAAATATTTTTTATTTTTTTGTCTGTAAACATATTTGTATTATATACTTTATTTTATCATAATTTATAATATAAAAATAGATATAAATTAATAATTAAATATGGTTTTATTTAAAATTTTCTGATAAAATAAATATATAAATTTAATATTTTTAAAAAAATGAAAAATATATTTTTTGGACTTTTAATAATAACTGCGGGGTTCCTCATTATCTGGAAAACAAAATGGATAGTTGATAATTTAGGAAGAAGCGATTGGGCAGAAGAAAAACTAGGCACATCTGGTGGAACATTTCTTTTATATAAATTAATTGGTTTGCTTATTTTAATTTTTGGAATGTTAACTCTGACTGGATTAAAAGATGATTTTTTAATGGGAACTGTTGGAAAAATATTTTTTATAAACCAAAATAAATAAAAAATAAAAAAATTTTTTATTTGTCTATGGATTTTTTTTAAAAAATAATCTATAATTAATATAGATTTTCAAAATAAAAATTTTGAAAATTACGAAGATTTTTAATCCTCGTAAAAATAAAAAATTAATTAATGTCTTGTGCTGATGCAAATCAGCTAAGACCAACAAAAAAATGGCTGCTAAGAAAAAAGCAAAAAAGACAGTAAAAAAGGCCACAAAAAAAGTAGCAAAAAAGGCTACAAAGAAAACAAAAAAGACAAAAAAATAAATTGTGGTAAATTGTCTATAAAAAGTAAAAATCCCTGATCTTGT
>DAORGW010000022.1:0-14594 GCA_035356975.1 bacterium
ATTAAAACTAAAATAATTTATTTTTTTATGAATTGTTGTTAAAAGGTTGTTATATAAATATTCAGTTTGATTTATTATTTCTAAAAGTAATTTTGTTCTCTGGGTTGTAAAGCATTCATTTTTTTTCAATAAATTTTTAATAAAAATTGGTTCTTCTTGAGAAACAGAAAGTAAAAAATCTTGACCCACCACTAAAAGTATTGGATCTGTAAAAATTTGTTCATTATTGTCTCTTTGTCTTGGAAATCTTGCAAAAATATAAATTAACCCCTTTTTAATTTCCATACGAGGAGCTTCATATGGATCTAATGCGTCATTTAAAAGTCCGTAGTCTAGAGAAAATTTTGAAGACAATAATTTTAATTCATCTTCTTGTAAATTAAATGCTATAACCGCACTACCAACTCTAAAATCTTTCAATTTTCTAAGCTTTAAACTTTTTAACATTTTTTGGTAGTAATTGATCATATGATTATTCTAAAATTTTTAATTAAATTATTATTCCTCCACCAAGACACTCATCTTTTTTATAAAAAACTGCAGATTGTCCAGATGTAATTGCGCGTTGTTTGTTTTTAAAAATTACTTTTATTTTATTTTTTTCTTTGTATATCTCACATTCTTGATCTAATTGTCTGTACCTTGTTTTAACAGCGCATTTTAATGGAAATTTTGGCTCATTATTTGTCCACAATATATTTACAACTTCACAAGATTCATAAAATAATTCTTCACTCCAAGAACCACGAGCTACGATTAATTGATTTTTTTCTATATTTTTTGAGATAACAAAATATGGTACTCCTCCACCAATTCCAATTCCCTTTCTTTGACCTATTGTATAATAATAGACTCCCTCGTGCTCGCCAATTTTTTTTCCATCTGTTGTTATTATATCACCCTTTTTTGGTTTTATTTGTGTTTTTAAAAATTCTGAAATATTTACCTCACCAATAAAGCAAATTCCTTGTGAATCTGCTTTTTCTGCTGTTGGTAATTTAGCTTTTTTAGCAATACGTCTTATCTCTGGTTTATCATATTCACCAACAGGAAAAAGGCTTTTTGATAATTGTTTTTGATTTAAAGTATATAGAAAATAACTTTGATCTTTGTTTAAATCTTTTCCCTTCAATAAATGATAAATATTATTTTTATCTTTTTCAATTCTTGCATAATGTCCTGTTGCAATAAAATCAGCTCCAATTTTTAATGCTTTTTCTAAAAATAATTTGAATTTTATTTCTTTGTTACACATTATATCTGGATTTGGCGTAATTCCTTTTTTATATCCATCAAATAAATAATCAACAACTTTTTCTTTGTATTCTTTTTCAAAATTTAAAGTATAAATAGGAATTTTTAAATGATCTGCGGTTCGTAGTGCATATTCATGATCTTCTTTCCAGGGACATTTGAATTTTCCAATGTCTTGTGACCAATTTTTCATATAATATCCAATAACATCATATCCTTGTTCTTTTAATAAAAAAGCGGCGACAGATGAATCAACTCCGCCGCTTAATCCCAGAGCGACTTTTATTTTTCTATTTCGCATTTATTATTGTATTTTAAAAACTTCAAGTCCCTTTTTAATAGCATTTAATGCAAGATCCATTCTTTCTTTATTTTGAGCGTATAATGTAAACAACCTCTCGCCCTTTTTTACTTTATTTCCAAATTCTTTATTTAAATAAATTCCAGCAAATTTATCATTTGGAGCACCAAGAGTGCGACATATATCATTTATAGCTTTTTGATTTACTAGAATAATTTTTCCATCCTTTGCTGCATTAATATAATTTTTTATAGCGCCAATTGTAATATCTTCTGAATCAATATCTGGTTTACCGCCCTGCGCTTTAATTATTTCTTGCATTTTTTTCCACGCCTCCCCGCTTTGTAGTTGTTTCCAAGCCAATCCCTGACCCTGACCATTTTTTGCTTTTTTACATAATTCTAAAACTCTTCCAGCCATTTTAATTCCTTCACTTTCTAAATCTCCTGGCCTATTTTCTTTTTGTTGTAATACGCGCAAGACATCACGAGCTTCAAGCGCTGGTCCAATTCCCTTACCAATAGGGTCTCTTACTGGAACTATTACGACATCGATTTTTACTTTAAATCTTTTGGCTAAATATTCAAATTTTTGTTTTATTATTTTTGCTTCAGATAATTCTGGAATTTTTGTTGTTTCTCCAATTGGTAAATCAATTACAATATGTGTTGCGCCCGATGCAATTTTTTTAGCCATAATAGAAACAATTGCCTTATCGTAACTTTCTAGAGACATTGGATAATTTATTTTGATAATTCTGTCATCAGCTGGTGCTAGATCAAGACCACCACCCCACACTAGACACGCATTTGTTTTTTCAATTATCTGTTTTATTTTTTTGACTCCATGACTTACAGGACATAATACTTCCATTGTATCAGCTGTACCAGACACAGAAGTAATAGCACGAGATGATGTTTTTGGAATCTTAATACCAAGAGAGGCGACAATTGGCACGACAATCATCGCAGCCTCATTTCCGGCTATTCCCCCGAAACTATGCTTATCTGCAACTACTCCTTTAAATTCCATTTTACCGCCATTTAAAACCATTGCTTTGGTTAAATAATATAATTCTTCATTTTTTGATGGATTCATATATGAAGCTGCTACAAAATATGCAATTTGAGTATTGGACAACCTATTTTCTACAATGTCTTTCATTATAGAATTACAATCTTTTTCATTAAGAGGCTTTCCAAATATTTTTTTCTTTATCGCATTAACTGATTCAGCGCGTCCTATAAAATCAATTTCAACTATTTCCCCGTCATGAAGTGTAGAGTATTTATCCCAAAAATTACTATACAAACCTAAATTTCCTCTATTTATTTTTTTAATAGATGTATTTGCTTCAACAATGGCTTTTTTACCGCGCCATGAAATCTGAATTTTATCTCCAGCTCTAATTCCAAAATGATATGCTTCTTCTTCATGAAGCATTGCTATTGGTTCTGCGCCAGTTTTTATATCAAGTTTTTTTGCTTTTAAAAAGAAAGACATAAATGTATTTTTTATTTATTAATTTATTGTAAATTATTTCTTATTTTTCCAATATTTCTGAGCCTCTAAATATTCTTTGAATTTATTTTTATCTATTTTTATTTTTTTGTCTATGGCAAGTTCAACTGACTGATAGCAGGCTTTAGCTCCAGCACTTGATCCATTTGGATGGCCATGAATTCCGCCACCATAATTTATTATTAAATCTGTTCCTAAAATATCAATTAATTTTTTTGTAAGGCCTGGGTATAGTCCACCTGAGGCAATTGGAAAAGTTGGTTTTATTTTTGCCCAATTCTCTCTAAGCACTTTATTAATACCAAAATCTTCTTTTAGGGATTTGTTAATTTTCATAACTTCTTCTGCTGATCCGTCCATTTTTCCCACAACAGTTCCTGTGTGTAATTGATCAATGCCAGAGAGTCTTGCTAGTTTTGCGATTACAAGCATACTCATTCCATGACGTGGATTTCTTGTAAACATTGAATGTCCTGCACGATGACCATGAATTATAAGTCCTAAATTTGCTCTTCTTAAAACTTGTACATTATCAAGTCCAACAGAAACCAAATCAACCATTATACATTTCCCACCATGAGATTTAACAAATTTAGCTCTTTCTAACATTATATCCATTGGAGCCGTTATGTTAAAAACATGAATTTTTTTTTGTCCTGTTTCTTTTTCTGCTTTATTTTTTAATTTCATTACTTCAATAACCCTGTCTTTGAATTTATTAAAACTCATATCAGTTAAATTTTCGTCATCTTTTACAACATCAACGCCACTAATCCATACATCATAGGCTAATTTTGCATGTTGTTTTGAATTTAATCCGACCTTTGGTTTAATAATAGAGCCAATTAAAGGTCTTTCATAGATATTCATTAATTTTCTAACCCCATTTATTCCATAATATGGCCCCTGAAATGAATTTATATATTTTGTAGATAAACTTAAATCTTCTAATCTTAAATTATCAATAATTTTCATTGAAAATATATTTCCAGCAAGAGCTGACAAAAGTTGTGGAATGCTTCCCAATTCAAAATCTTCTATCGGATAAGCAATATGCACTATTTTTTTCTTTTTATCAATATAAAAAATTTGAGGAGCTAATCTGTTAAAGGTTTTTTGATTTAGTGTTGATAATTTAGTCCACGTCCCAATAGATGATTCAGCGGCAACTTCAACTGCAGCTTTCTCCAAACTTAATTTAGATTCAATTCTATAAGTAGCAATAATATCATCTTTATGTGGTTTATAATTTAAATTTACAAATGATTTTTTTTTCATATTATTTTGCATTTATTAATTGTACTTTTTTTTCAAAGAGCCATGGATAATATTTTTCGATATAGTTATTTACTTCATGCGGCTTTATAACTCCAAATTCACATATTATTCCAGTAATATATTCATCTGGAATATAATCAAAAGCAATATTTATAATATTTAATTTTTTTGAAATTGGATTTTTCCAGATTTCATTATTATTTCTTATCTCAATATTTATCGTGTTTTGAGAATCAAGCTTTAATAGTGTTCCTGCTATATAAAAAGGAATTTTATTTGTTTTGCAAGCAAGCGCTATTCCATAAGAACCGATTTTATTTATAGCTGATCCATCAATTGAAATAGCATCACAACCAAGTATTACTTTATCCATTTTTAAATCTCCGGAATGATTGGAAATAAAAAATTCTGCAGCTGAATCGACAATCATTGTTGTTTTTATACCACTTTGAACTAATTTTTTTGAAGTAATTCTACCCTGCATAAGTGGACGAGCTTCTGTATTATAAACTGATATTTTTTTATTTTTTTGTGAAATTAATATTTTTTCAACAATAGATGAGTGACAATGAGTTAAAATTCTATCATCTTTACTTATTAAATTAGCCCCATTTTTTATAATTCGACTCTCTGTTTTTAAAATTAATTCTCTAAATAGTCCAATTAACTGCCCAATATTTAAAATAGCTTCTTGAGTCGTATCAAATGTTCTATTATAATATTTATTTTCTATAAATTTAAGCGCATTTCTAGCCATTGGTTCTGTCGCACGAAGTTCTGTTATTTTACGACTTTCAGAAAAAAATTTTTTTTCAAAATTTTTTATATCTAAATTTTTATATCTTATACATAAACCCTCAAAAATATCCAAAGTTGCCTTACATACACTTGTAGCTCCCTGAATTTTTACTGATTTTATATCAGCTATTATTTTATTTATATTTTTCATATTTTTTATCTTTCTTTATGTAATGGTTCATAATCATCCTCTTCATCATCCACACTAAAAGCTTGCTCTAGACTCAAAGATTTTGATTGTTTATCTTTCTCTTTTTCTTCTTTTTCGGTCTTTTTTTTATTAAAACAATCGTTGCAATAAACAGGTCTTATTCCGTCTGGTTTAAATGGTACTGTAATTTCTTTACCACATTCATCACATTTTGTAGGAAACAATTCTTTATTAGTTTTTGTTTGTGATTGTGTTTTTTTGTTTTCAGTTTTTAATTTTTCTATTCTTTGTTCAAGTGTAGCATTTTCTTCTTCCTCATCTTCTTCTGACAACATCCCACTCCACTTGGCTATTTTTGTTTCAACTATTTCACGAGCAGTTGTGTATCTTTCACGAGATACTCTTATAACCTTCTCTCCGATTTCTAGACCATTTTCAGGAATTGGCATTGGAGCAAGTGTTGTTGCTTGAAATGGATTTGAGGCTACTCCGTCAATCATTAATTTAATATATATTCTATATTTAGTTAAATTTACTAAATCCTCGTGATCTATATATGGTTCAAATTCTTTTTCTAAAAATTCTGCATCAGCAGCGCCAATTCTAAAAATTACCATGGTACCCACATTTCCAAATATTGCAGCTCTTACGGATTCACTTAATTGTTCTATATATTGATGAGCAACAATTAAATTTAAACGATATTTTCTGGCCTCCGACAATATATTAGAAAAAGAATCTGTAGCAAAATTTTGAAATTCATCAACATATAGATAAAAATCTTTTCTCTCTTCTTCTGGCATATCAACTCTACTCATAATAGCAAGTTGAATTTTTGTAATTATCATAGCACCAAGAAGAGCCGAATTATCTTCACCTATTCTTCCCTTTGATAGATTCATAAGCAATATTTTATTGCTATCTACAATATTTCTTATATCAATAGAAGATTTTACTTGTCCCACTATATTTCTGGTAAGTGGCGTTGATAAAAACCTTCCAACTTTATTTTGAATAGGTGCTATTGCTTCAGCTTGAAATTTTTGTGGATATTTATCATATTCATCAACCCAAAATGATCTTACAACCGGATCTGTGATGTTTTTTACAACCTTATCTCTATATTTTTTATCAACAAGCATTCTCATAATCCCAAGTAATGTTGCACCCGGATATTCAAGTAATGCCATAATTGCATTATTTAAAACATACTCTAATCTTGGTCCCCAAGAATCTGCCCAAATTTTTTTAAATACACCAAGAAGTCCCGATGCAATTAAATGTCTTTTTGTTACATCGACATTTTCTAAAACATTAAAAGCAATAGGATAATCAAAATCTGATGGATTAAAATAAACAACATCATTAATTCTATTTGGTGGAATAAAATTTAAAACTTTTTCAACTAAATCTCCGTGTGGATCAACTAAGGCTACTCCATGACCATTTAAAATGTCTTGGATTACCATATTTTCAATAAGAACAGATTTTCCCATACCTGTTTTTCCAATAAAATACATATGACGCCTTCTGTCATCAGTTTTTATTCCAAATTTTTTTGCCTGACCTCTAAAATTTGTTATTCCTAGAAGTGTTACATCTTCTCTTCTCATATTTTTATTACCGTTTTAACGGTATTATTCTATTATTGGTAAATTATCTGGGGGATTATTATCAATAATAATATTATTATTTTTCTGTTGATTATGTATTATAACATTATCAAATTTTTTATTCTCCTCATCTTGTTTAAATTCTTTTATGAATTTATCTTTTTCATTTTTATCTTTTGCAAATCTTGCTTCAAATTTTTTATTATCCATGTCAATATTTACTGGTTCTTGAAGATCTTTTAGGGTTATTGGCTCATTATTTTTTAACTTTTCATCAATAATATTACTTTTTACAAATTCTGATTCAATATGAGATTCAAGCGGTAAATCACTTGGTGGCTCAACTGTTTTTGTAGTTGTTGTTCTTATCATAGGAGCTTTAACAGTAATTGTTGGAAAATGATATAGGGTTGCAAGTTCTTCAGTTGATAAAAACAATGACTGACTTTCAAATGTGTCTCTGGATTTAAATCTTCTAACATAACTTTTTGTAAGGGCTCTTTTTCTTTGTTCAGTTCTCCAATAATCAGAATCTGTATTTTTTTGAAAATCAAATTGATTAAAATTTTCAAACTGTTTAAAAAATCCCTGTATTGTCCATCTTCCTTTGGCTGGTGTGTATCTATCAGATGGAGCCAGATAGCAAGTTTTTATTTTTACTTCATATATCAATTTGTTTAGCTTATTTTCAACAGCAGCAACTGTTGCTTTTTCTCTAGACGTTAACAAATTAAGTGTTGCGCTCGCATCCTTTTCTTCTTTTATATCACCCCAGAGTTTATAAACCGTTTCACTGAGATAATCGATAGTCAAATCAATATTTTTAAAAATTTTATCTGTAAAACCACCAGCACTTTTTGAAGCTCTTCCCATTAGTCCGCCTATTAATTTTTCTCCACCACTAACTAGTGTTTTATTATCAGATGGTCTTGCAATAATTACTATACTTAAAAATTCTCCGGGTCCAATTTTACTCATTATTTCAAGCAGTGATGCAAGAGGATCTACAAATGTCTGAGATAAACCATGTTCAAAATCAGAAAAAGTTTTTATTGGATAATAATCTTGTTTTTTAAAAAAAATATCCATTAAAAATGATTTATATTTTGCCTCTTTTGTGTGTAAATTATCTGGAATAAGAGACATATAATCTTCAACTTCTGTAATTTCTGCTTCTGGATAATGGGCATAAATAGTTGAAATAATTGTTCCCATATAATATGATGGTGCTCTTACTAAATATTGAATATAGCCCTCAATACTTACAATTTCCAGACTTATCCATAATTGTTGACTTCCCTGAATATATTTAGCCCAATTTGTCCTACCGTGTTTTATGCCATGAATTGTATTAAATAATTCTTCAATTGCTTTTGTATTCTGTTCATTATTTTTTGGGACATCAATAGCAATCATTGAATACTCAAAATTATTTATAAAATCCCTTCTTTTTTTCTCTAAACGAGAAAAATAAAATCCCCATAATAGAGAAACTATAGCTACCAACCAAGCACCCCTGTACATTAAAATTCCCAATATATATATTGGGTTATGTCTAAATATATCTAAGACGCTATATAAATAATTATAATCTATTGAAATTGTCATTTTGTTTTATTTTTTTGTTTTTATACAACTATGTATAAAATTAATAGCGCTCTTATAAGAACACTATTAATTATATCACAAATATTGTAGTTGTTGAATTTTTATTTTGTTTCTAGATAGTATTTTCCTTCAGAATTCTTTTTTATGTTCTTATTATTTATAATTGCTAAATTTACTGTTGTTTTTTTGACTAATTTTTTCTTTAAAACTTGATTAATCAAATCATCTTTTTTCATTGGTCCATTTTCTTGTAAAATTTTCTCAACTATTTCTGAAACCTTACCAGATTCATATCCCCATTTTTTAAGAGCATAAATCCCACGACCAACTAAAACATATTTATCGTCAAGTATTAATTCATTATGAACTGTTGCCGGATGTGCTGATTTTTTATCAAATCCCATTTTATTAATTTCATCAGCAATTTCTCTAAAATGCATAGGTTTGTTATAGTTCTTCATTACTAGAAAAATTTTATCACTCATTCTTTTTGGAATAATTGATTTCCAGTCAGTTAAACCTAATTCTCCAAGCGGATTTTGTTTAATTTTTTTACTTGCATTTAAAAATTCTAATAAAATATCTTCATTAATTTTATCACTATTAAAGTTTATATCTTTTTCATCTGCATATGTTTGCCATAAACTTGATTTATGAATTGGTTCTTGTTTTTTACTAAATAATTCTACAATTTTTACTATAGCATCATTAAATTCATCAAAATCACTATTTTTTGATCTTAAAAGTTCATAATAATTATCATCTTCTTTATGAATATCATAATTGTCAGATAAAATTTTATTAATCAAAAATCTTGTTGATTGATAATTGGCATTATCAGATGCAGAATTTCTTAAAATTTTCTGTATTAAGTTATCTTGAGAAAGTATACCCAAATACTCTGATAATATATCATTTACTATACTATCAAGTTTTTTAATTGCCTCTATCTTATCTGAAATATTTTTCATTTTCTTGATGGCTATATTTTCTATTTGTCTGATTCTTTCTCTTGTTATGTTATAAGTTTTTCCAATACTATCAAGAGTGAATTTTTTATCACCCCTTAGACTATATCTTTTTGTAATAATTTCTTTTTCTCTGTCATTTAATACTTTTAAAAGCTCAGAAACAACTTCTTTTGGATCAAATTCCAAAATAGCCGAATCTCTTTCAGAGGAAATTATTTGATCTAATATTGATTGTTTATCATTTGACATAATTTTGTAAAAATATAATTTTATAAATTATTTAAATATTAATAACGTATAAAGTCAAGGTTTTTATACCCATTTTTAACATATGAATATAATATCATAGATAAAAAAATATGTCAAGAGATTTTATAAGACAAAAACAGACCAATTCATATTGGCCTGTTTTATTATACTTAATATAAATTTACGACTTTTTAAATTTCATATTATAAAACATGATTAAAACAGGAGATGCGATAAATATTGATGAATAAGTTCCTATTGTAATTCCTAACATAAGCGCAAGAGCAAAATATTTTACTGTAGATCCACCTAGAAAAAATATAGCCGCTAAAACTAAAAACGTTGTAAACGATGTATTAAAAGATCTCGCAATTGTTTCATTTACACTGTGATTTACCAATTCTTTAAATGTTAAATTTGTTTTCTTGTGTAAGTTTTCTCTAATTCTGTCAAATGTAACAATAGTATCATTTATTGAATAACCTAAAATTGTAAGCATTGCTGTTATAAAAAATGAATCCACCTCAACGTTTAAAAATTTTCCTAAAACAGCAAATACTCCGGTGACTATAATAACATCATGAGCAAGTGCTATTAAAGAAGCAATTCCATATTTCCAGGATTCAACTGGCATTGAAACGTGTCTAAATACATATGCTATATAAAGTGATATTGCTATAAGAGATAGTATTATAGCCCAAAATGCTTTTACTTTTAATTCATTTCCTATTATTGGACCCACTGAATCAAATTTTTGCTCTACTACGTTATTATTTTGAGCACCCATGTTTATAGGAATATTTATAATTTGTCCATCTTCTGTTGTTGCTTGAATTGTTTGTGGTTGAGTACCTGCACTTGCTGTAGAAAATTTTTGATTAAGTTTAGATAAAATTTCTTGATGCTTTTCTTCTGTAATATCTTGCATTCTTATAGAATATTGATTACCTTCCATTGGTTGAATTTGTGCCTTCTCAATTTGAATTTCTTCTAAAACTTGATTTATATCAGGAATGCTTGGTCTTTCAATGTCTTTAAACTCTACTATAAGCATTGATCCACCAGTAAAATCAGTTCCTAGTTTTAATCCAAATATAGAAATAGATACAATGCTCAAAACGATAAGTATTATAGATATTCTAATAAAGTGTTTTGAATTTTTAATTATTTCCAAATTTCTCATATGATTATTGCTTATTATTTTTAATTTGTTTTTTTGATACTCCAAAAAACCAAGTATATTTTTCCATTTTATCTCTTACAAAAAGCATTAAAAATATTCTTGTTATTGTTATTGCACTAAACATAGACATCAAAACACCAATAGCTAATGTTATTGCAAAACCTTTTATCATACTAGAACCAAGATATAAGAGTATTACACATGTAATAAGAGTTGAAACATTGGAATCTCTTATTGATGGCCACGAACGTTTGAATCCCTCTTTTAATGCAAATGTTAGATTTTTACCCGCTCTTATTTCTTCTTTTGTTCTTTCAAATATTAAAACATTAGCATCAACTGCCATACCAAATGACATTATAAAACCAGTTATTCCAGAAAGTGTAAGTGTTATGGGAATTGATTCAAATATTGCAGCAGCAACCACGCCATAAATAGCAAGTGCTACAACAGACATTAATCCTAAAAATCTATATACAAGTATTAGAAATATAGCAAGGATAATTAGTCCATATAATCCAGCTTTTAGACTCTGATTTAGTGATTCTTGTCCTAGTGTTGCCCCAACTGTTTGTTGGCTAATTAATTTTACTGGAACTGGAAGTGCGCCAGCATTTAATCTTTGAGATAATTGTTTTGCTTCAGCAAGTGTAAAATTACCAGAAATGACAGCTTTTCCTTGGGTAATTTTTTCATTAACACGAGGTGCTGTAATAATTTCTCCATCTAAAAATATTGCTACTTGTTTTCCTACATTTCTTTCTGTTATATCAGAAAATAATTGGGCACCATCATTATCGAATTCTAATGAAACCTCTGCTTGTCCCGTTGTTTGATCAAAAGTCACACTAGAGGTTTTGAGTTGTTTTCCTGAAAGTTGAGTGTTATTCCAACTTCCTTGAGATTCAGCACCTTGTTTTAAAAATAAAATATGTTGTGATTTAACTTCTCTATTATCTCCTGTTCCGCGCTCTTCTATTTTTTTAATTATATGATAACCAAATTGACTTTCCACGATTTGATTATATGTTTGATTGTTTTTTAATTTATTAAAAATTACATCAGCGTAGGCTGGGTCTAGTAAATCTTTTTTATAGAAATCAACAACTCCACCACTGTTTTTTGATCCAGAATCCTGGGACAATTCCCCCGCTAGTTTTGCAATATCTTCACCAGATAAAACTCTTTTTAATGTATCTTCAGCTTTTTGTTTCTGTTGACTATTGAATTCTTCCGGGGTTAATGTTGCATCAAATGCTTGTTCTTTAAATTCTAAAAGCGGTGTTTCTCCAATTTGTCTTATTGCTTCTTGAACATCAAAAACACCAGCAAGTTCAACTATTATTTTATCATCTCCACTTGTTTGTACAATTGGTTCTGAGACTCCAAAAGCGTTTACTCTGCGCTCAATTACATCTCTTGCTCCTTCAAGTGCTGAGGCTTTATCTGCTGTTTTTATATTAGAAAAATCAGCTTGATAAACTAAATGAGCTCCTCCCTGTAAGTCTAGTCCTAAATGTGGTTTAAACTTATTAAAAAAAGTATTTCCGGGTACCCAATTTGGAACTTTTGGATATACCATCAAACTAGCAAAAATAGCTAAAATAATTATTAGTAAAAAACCAAGTCTTACTTTTGATATCTGTGACATTTTATTTAGAGTTATTTATTAAAAGATTATAATCAATAATAAGATAATAGGATTAAAAAGTCAATAATAAAAGCTATTAGTGTTAACTATTAGCTCTTTAAATTTAAATTATATAATGTATATTATTGCTTAAATTTTTCATAAGCCTCTTCCCATGTTTTTGAAATTTTACAAGATATAGCATTATCATGTTTTTTAAAATGTCCACATAATCTACAAAATGTATTTAATTCATTAAGCATTAAATCATTTTTTTCTGGAATTTCTTTTCTACCCATATTCATTTTAAAAATTCTATCTATTCCACCGGCTACCGCACAAGGATAATAACCATACATATTTAGCCCCATCCCACAATATTTTAATATAGAACAGCCATTTCTAAAATCCTTATTTTGGTATTGTTTTAGGTCAATTGGCGCAACATTAAAGGAAATAAATTTATTGACTCTTGTTTTTTTATTTGAGTTTATAATTATTATATCTTTTGGAATATGATTCAATTTTTCCTCTAGAATTCCATTTGTAACCAAATAAATTTTAGTTTTTCTAGAAAAATGATTTTTATAATCCAAAATTAAATTAATTATTTCAAAAATATTTTCATGAATTAATGGTTCTCCGCCAACAAGAGATATTTTTTTCCATTTAATATTTCTTTCTATGCTCTGTTTTATGAAATCTTTAATTTGATCAATTGTCATTGATTCATTTGTTTTCAGTTGAGAACAAGATCTATTACAATTCGCACAACTTAAATTACATTTATAAGTAATATCTATTTCAATTGCACTTGTACTTCTTTTATACCAAAAACCAAAAATTCGAGTTATAAATTTTGAAACTCTAAGTGGTCTTATAGTATCTAATAGAAAAATTTTCAGATTAGTTAATTTTAACTGAAGTTTTTCTGGTAAATATTTTTTTATGTAAGTATTGTAAACACTCATTTTTTTCTTTATAAACATCCTGGGTTTGTTTGCTTATTGTTTCCCAGGAAAAATTTTCTTTAATATATTTAGAGGCTTTATGGGCTTTTAAAATTGCTTTTTCGTAGTTATTTATAAGTTCTTTTATTGTGTCTTTGAGTTTATCTACGTTTTTATTTTCAAAAGCATAGACTAAATCTTTTTCTATAAAATCTTCATTTGCTCCTATATTACTTACTATTGTTGGAATTCCATGAGCCATTGCTTCTAATAATGATATTGAAAGTCCCTCATTTTCTGATGCTAAAATATACGCATAAGCATTTGTAAAAATAGAATTTAAATCATCACCCATTAAAGTTCCAGTAAAAACTATATCCTTATTATTTTTTGCTAAATCTGTGAGTTGTTTTTTATATTTATCGTTATAAAACGTATCCCCAACTATTACTAATTGAAATTCTGAATTATTTAATTTTTTATACGCATCAATTAAATAATGAACTCCTTTGTGTTTAATTAATCTCGTAACACAAAGAAAATATTTTTTGGGTTTTATATTAAATTTTTCTAAAATTTCAGTATTGAAATTTTCAGCAATCTCAAATCCATTTGGAATAAAAATCGTTTCTGTATTATATTTTTTTAAACAATATTTTTGAATATATTTTGATACAGAAATCGTAACATGTGGAAATTTACAAACAGTCCATTCTCCGAGATGAAGCATGAATTTTGCAAAAGCACCCCATTTTTGATGAAATCTGTCTTGACAATGAAAAGTTCCAATAATTTTTGCACGTGTAAAAATTCTAGGGATAAAACTTAAAAGCGAGGCCCCAACAGAATGATAGTGAATCACATCATATTTTTGAAATAAAGCATGAATTGTTGAAAATAATGTATGAGTTATTGCATCTAAATTTTTTGTTTTTAAACTAGGTATGGAAATCAATTTTACGCCTTTATATTCTTTTAAATTTTTATCCGTGTAATAGCTTCTTGTATAAACAAAAACTTCATGACCCAACCTTGCCATGTTAATAGCCAAATTTTCAACGTGAGCTTCTACGCCACCTTGAATCAT
>DAORGW010000023.1:0-14296 GCA_035356975.1 bacterium
GATTTGCTTTTTGTATTAACTCTTTTTTATCTTCTAAAACTGGAATATCTAACATGCTCCATGAAAGACCAGATCTTGTAACAAATTTTAAGGTTAGCTTCTTTAATCTATCTAAAAATTCAATTGTCTTTTCGTCTCCATAAATATCAAGTGTTTTTGCAACCAAATCTTTTAGTGTTCCTGATTGTGTTTCGCTATTAAAAAATCTTAATTTTTCTGGAAGAATTTTATTAAAAATAATTCTACCAACAGATGTTTTTATTAAAACATTTTCCATTCTTACTTTTATAAGTTCTTGTAAACCAATTCTTCCTAAATCATATGCTGTTTGTGCTTCTTCTGCATCAGCAAATGATTTAATTTTATTCTCTTCTAAATCTTCATTTGGAATACATGTCAAATAATTTCCACCCCAAACCATATCTTGAGTAGGGGTAACAATAGGATCACCCGTTGCTGGTTTTAATAAATTCTTTGAGGAAAGCATTATTTCAGAGGCTTCTTTTACGGCTTCTTTTGACAAAGGAACATGAACCGCCATCTGATCTCCATCAAAGTCAGCATTAAAAGCAGAACACACCATAGGATGAATTCTTATAGCCTTTCCTTCAATAAGTTTTGGTTTAAATGCTTGAATGCCTAGTCTATGTAGGGTTGGGGCTCTATTTAAAAGCACATATGCATCTTTTGTAATTTCCTCTAAAATATCCCAAACTTCATCATAACCCATATCAATATATCTTTTTGCGCTTCTTACATTATGAACAATTTCTCTTTGTATTAATTTTGCAATTACAAATGGCTTAAAAAGTTCAAGTGCCATTATTTTTGGAAGACCACATTCATGTAATTTTAAATCTGGCCCAACAACAATTACTGAACGCCCAGAATAATCAACACGTTTACCAAGTAAATTTCTTCTAAACCTTCCTTGTTTTCCCTTTAACATATCTGCAAGAGATTTCAACATTCTCTTCTGTCCAGTTGAAGCTGTTACTGTTTTTCCGTGTCTGGCATTATTATCAATTAATGCATCAACGGCTTCTTGAAGCATTCTCTTTTCATTTCTAAGTATTACCTCAGGAGCATTTAAATCTCTTAATCTCTTTAATCTATTATTTCTATTTATAACTCTTCTGTATAAATCATTTAAATCCGATGTTGCAAATCTTCCTCCATCAAGCTGAACCATAGGACGTAAATCTGGTGGAATAACTGGAATTGCTGTCATTATCATCCACTCTGGTCTAATATGATTTTTTATAAAATTCTGAATTAATCTTGCACGTCTTATCATTTTTTTCTGTTTTGAAGCTGGCGCTGTTTTTATTTTTTCATTTATATCTTCTGATAATTCCTCTAAACTAATCTTTTGTAATAATTTTCTTATTGCCTCTGCTCCAATATCTGCTGTAAAAACATGACCATATCGTAGTGATAATTCTCTGTATTTACTTTCTGAAATAATGCGCATTACTTTTATTTGTTTGAGTTCTTTTTTTGCTAATTCTCCTGCTTCGTTTAACTTTGCAAGTTCTGAGTCTTGAGATGCTAATGCATTTTCTTTTTCTTTATTTAATTTTTCAATTATTTTTGCGTCTTTTGCAACACTAGCTTCTCCTAATTTTTGATCTATTGTTAAAATATCTGTTTCATATTTTTTTGCAATTGCTTTTGTTTTCTGTTTCAATTCTTGGTTAATTTGAGAAAGAGTTTCTTTTTTTAATTCTTCATTTACTTCTGTAATAATAAAATTCGCAAAATAAACAACTCTTTCTAATTGTTGAATAGATAAATCTAAAATTATTCCTACTCTTGATGGAACACCTCGTAAAAACCAAATATGGGAAACTGGTGCAGATAACTCAATATGACCAAATCTTTCACGTCTTACGCTTTTTCTTGTGACCTCAACTCCGCACTTATCACAAACAATTCCTTTATATCTTATTCTTTTATATTTTCCACAATAACATTCCCAATCTTTTGTAGGTCCAAAAATTCTCTCACAAAACAATCCATCTTTCTCTGGTTTTTGTGTTCTATAATTTATAGTTTCTGGTTTTAAAACCTCTCCGTGAGACCATTGTTTTATATGATCTGGGGAAGCAAGGGTGATTTTTATAGAATCAAACCTTGGCAATTTTATTCCCTGGTCGCCAGGCATTATAGTTGTTTTTGTTGATGAAGGAGTAGACATAATATTATAAAATTAATTTAAATAAAATATAAAAACTATTCAGATTGTTTTTCTGATTCTTCTTTTTTTGTATCTTCTAATTCTTCTTTAGTTTCTAAATCTTTAATTTCTTGATGATTTTCTTCTCTGTCAGAAATTTTTACAACCTCATTCTTGTCTAACATTTCAACGTTTATTCCAAGAGCACGAAGTTCACTCATTAAAACATTAAATGATTCAGGAACATTTACTTTTTCAATCTCCTCACCTTTAATAATTGCTTCATAAGCCCTACTTCTTCCGTTTACATCATCTGATTTAATTGTAAGAATTTCTTGTAAAATATGCGCAGCTCCATATGCTTCAAGTGCCCAAACTTCCATCTCTCCAAATCTCTGACCTCCAAATTGTGCTTTACCACCAAGAGGTTGTTGTGTAATAAGTGAATATGGTCCGATTGATCTTGCGTGAATTTTGTCTTCAACCAAGTGATTAAGTTTTAGCATATATGAAATTCCTACTGTTGTTTTATGATCAAATGGTTCACCGGTTTTTCCATCATAAAGTTGAACCTTTCCATTTTCTGGCATCTGAGCCCTTACTAATTCTTCTCTAATTTGTTCAATTGTTACTCCATTTAATGGTGGTGTTGCAACTTTATATCCTAATCTCTTTGCGGCAAGTCCTAGATGATTTTCTAAAACTTGTCCCAAATTCATACGAGAAATAATACCAAGTGGATTTAAAATTATATCAACTGGTGTTCCGTCTTCCATAAAAGGCATATCTTCTGCGGGAATAATTCTTGAAATAACACCTTTGTTTCCATGACGACCCGCCATTTTATCTCCAATCTGAACTTTTCTAAGTTGTGCAACAGAAACTTGGATTGTTTGAATTACTCCTGCTGGTAATTTATCTCCATTTTTTCTTGTAAAAAATTTTATATCAACTACTTTTCCGTTTCCACCATGCTCTAAATAAAGAGATGAGTCTTTTACATCTTTTGCTTTTTCGCCAAAAATTGCGCGTAATAATTTTTCTTCGGCTGACAATTCTGTTTCTCCTTTTGGTGTAATTTTTCCTACAAGTATATCACCGGATTTTACAGTAGCTCCTATTCTTATAATTCCATCTCTATCTAAATTCTTTAATCTTTCTTCGCCGATATTTGGAATATCGCGAGTCACAACTTCTGGTCCAAGTTTTGTTTCTCTTACTTCTATAGAATAATTTTCAATATGAATTGATGTATACATGTCATCCTGAACTAATCTCTGTGAAAGTAGTACTGCATCTTCAAAATTTCCACCTTCCCATGGCATATATGCAACAAGCACATTTCTTCCTAGAGCGAGTTCTCCATTATCAATTGCTGCTCCATCAGCAATAACATCTCCTTTTTTAATTTCTTCATCTTTATCAACAATTGGATGCTGATTCATACAAGTAGAAGCATTTGATCTAGCAAATTTAGATAGATTATAGACATGATCTACCTTGTCTTTTCCTTGAATAATAATTTTATCTGACTGAACGAGTGTTACTTTTCCATCTTGTTTTGCTCTTACAACTTGTCCACTATCTTCAGCTGCACGACCCTCAACTCCTGTTCCTATAATTGGAGCTTCTGGCTTGATGAGAGAAACCGCTTGTCTTTGCATGTTTGATCCCATAAGAGCACGAACAGCATCATCGTGTTCTAAAAATGGAATAAGTGATGTTGCGATTGAAATAATTTGATTTGGAGCAACATCCATATAATCAATATTTGTTACATCATCAAAAGATGGCTGACCGTGTATTCTCATTTCAGATTGAGCATTTACAAAATGACCATCTTTATCAATTGGATTTGTTGCTGCAGTTGTTGTGCCCCTTTCTTCTTCAAAAGCATCTATGTAAACAATTTGATCTGTTACAAAAGGAACAATTGGAACTATAACTCCATCACACTTTGATAATTCTTTTATTGTTTTATTATCAATAATTGTATCTTTTTTCAAAATTACCTTTTGTGTTTGTGGATCAATTACATCTTGTCTCGTTTTTTGTCCGATAACTTCATCAAGTTCTGATATTTTTACATCGTGAAGAACTTTTCTAAATGGAGTTTCAATAAATCCATATTCGTTTATTCTCGCATAAGATGATAAATGTCCAACAAGTCCTATATTTGGTCCTTCTGGTGTTTGTATTGGACAAATTCTTCCATAGTGACTACGATGTACATCACGAACTTCAAATCCGGCTCTTTCTCTTGAAAGTCCTCCTGGTCCAAGAGCCGATAATCTTCTTTTATGTTCTAATTCTGCAAGTGGATTTATCTGATCCATGAATTGTGATAACTGAGATGACATGAAAAATTCTCTAATTGCTCCAATTACTGGTTTTGCATTTATAAGAATGTTTGGTGTTAAAGAATCTATGTCTGCAGTAGACATTCTATCTTTAATAATTCTTTCCATTCTCGCTAGCCCTATTCTGAATCTATTTTGGATTAACTCACCAACTGCTCTTACGCGTCTATTTCCTAAATGATCAATATCATCAGCTGGTTCTTGAGTTAAATTTAATCTTATAATTTCTTTTATGACATCAATTAAATCTTCTTTCTTGAGAGTTCTGTGTTCATTTGTAATTGGATAATCCCTATAAAATCTCTTATTTAGTTTATATCGACCAACAGTTGCTAAGTCATATCTATTAAAATCAAAAAACATTGAAAAAATTAATGACTTTGCGTTTTCTGCTGTTGCTAAATCTCCTGGTCTAATTCTTTTATAAACTTCTATCAATCCTTCGTCTTGATTTTTTGCGATATCTTTTTCAATAGTATTTTTTATAAAACTTGTTTCTGGATGATTATCAATATCTTTAAATAAATCTATTAATTCTTTGTCATCTGAATATCCAAATGCGCGTAGAAGTGAGGTAACCGCAACTTTTCTTTTTCTATCTATAGAAACATACAAAACTTTTTTCTTTGGATCTGTTTCTATTTCAAGCCACGCTCCACGATTTGGAATAATTTTTGCTCCATAATAATTTCTTCCTAAATAATTTTGAGAAGTAAAAAAAGCTCCTGCGCTTCTTACAAGTTGTGACACAACAACACGCTCAACTCCATTTATAATAAAAGTGCCCTTATCTGTCATTAATGGAAAATCACCTAAATATATTTCTTGTTCTTTTCCTGCACTTGTTCTTCTATTTACTAATTTTGTTTTAATTCTAAGTGGTGCTTCATATGTTGTATTTCTTTCTCTTGCATAAACTTCATCAAATTTTGGTTCTTCTAATCTGTAATCCAAAAAATATAATTCTAAATCACGACCTGAAAAATCAGGAATTGGTGAAATTTCTTCAAATAATTCCCTTAATCCTTTTTTAAAAAACCACGCATATGATTCTTTTTGTATTTCTATAAGATCAAGTAGAGGGATAGCTGCCATTGATTGTGTAAAATATTTTCTAGATGTTTTTTTCGCCATATTATTATTTATTTAAAAAAAGCAAATGCTAAAAGCACTTGCTTGTATATTAATTATCATAAATTATTGTGAAGTTTCTCGCCATTTTCATTTAATATGTATAAAAATTTATTATTTATAAATAACACAAAAATTAATTGTATTTAAAATCTTTATTTTTAGAATTTATTTTATGTTTAAAGTCAAGATTCTATGAATTTTTATGTTTATTTTTTGGCTTGAAATCGGGATTTTTACAGCAAATAAATAAGAAAACACACCCTTTCAGAAGGGGTTTCTGTTTTTACTATTTGATTACCTTATACTCATTGTCATATAAAATTATATCAAACTGATTTTTTTTGTCAATAGAAATTTTGCCAAGGATCCACTCATTATGTGTTATAAAAACAGACTCGACTAGGAATCTGTTTTTAAAAGATATTTTCCTTTATTTATGCTGCTGTATCATATTTATTTGCCTGATCAAGAAATCTTGCTTCAAGTTCAGAATGTTCAAAAAGTCTCTTTTCGCCATTAATTTCTAATGCATATAGTGTATTTTCTGGAACAGCTACTACTGCTTTATTGGCTCCTGCTAAAGAAGTTATTTGTTCTAGATCTATTCTTTCTATATTTTTTATCACAATACAATTTTCAATTTCTTGATATTCTTTAAATGTATCGTCTGCTTTTACAATTTCATAATCATTAATTTGTTCAAATTTATTTTCCATAAATTTATTTTAATTAATTGTTAGCTTTATTTAATTACTTTAAAATATGGTAAATAATTTAATAACTAATTATTGTCTAATTGGCATTATAATATATAAATATGAATCGTCTTCTTTTGTTTTTACAATTCCAGCGGTTTTATTATCAATTATCTCAAATGTTACTGTTTCACTGTCTATATTTGATAATACATCAAGAATATATTTATAATTAAAAACAATTTCATTATCATCTCCTGTTGCGTTTGATTTAACTATTGTCATGCTTTCTCCTATTTGATCACTAATTGAATTAATTACAAGCTCTCCTTTCTCAGTTACAAAAGTTAATTTTATATCATTTATTCCTGGTTTACAAAACAAACTTGTTCGCTTTATTGCTTGGACTAATTCATTAGTACTAACTTCTGATTTTGTCTTAAACTCTTTTGGAATTATTTGTTTATAATCCGGATAAGAACCTTCTATAAGACGTGATACGAGTTCAATTCCATTTACTTCAAATAAAATTTGATTTTCTTCTATATATATTTTTACATCTTCTTGTGTTTCATAATTTATAATTCTTAAAACTTCTTGAATTGTATCAAGTGGAATAATAACATGTTTTTCATTTGAAAATTTATTAATTTTTATTGACTTTTCTGCTAATCTATATGAATCGGTTCCTACAAAAGTAGCAAAATCGTTTTCTAAATTAATTAAAACTCCGGATATTTCTGGTCTTGTTGAATCATATGAAACAGAAAAGGAAACTTTTTTAAGACTATCTTTTAGATTTAATACATTTACAATATACTCATTTTCTTTATTTATTTTTGGAAGTAATGGAAAATCTTCTGGGTTTAATGTATTTATAAAACTTTTATCATTTCCACACTCTATTTTTAATTTATTATCTTCATATTCTAATACAATATTATCTTTTGGTAATAATCCAATAAAATCAGTTAAAAGACGCGCTTGAACTGTGCATTTTCCTTTTTTTTCAACTTTTCCTCTTATTTTACAATTCACGCCAATTTCTAAATTTGTAGTAGTTAATGATATTACTCCTTCTTCGGCTGTAATTAAAACATTATTAAGTATAGGAAGATTTGAATTTTTACCAGCTAGATGACTTACAGTTTGAAGTCCTTTTATTAAATTTTCTTGTAAACAAATTATTTTCATATATTTATATTTTGTGAAAAGTTTATGCACTTCTCTTATTTATTAATATATATTTATATATATAAAATACTAATTATAATAAGGCTGTGAATTGTGTTAATAAGTTATTTTATTCTTATTATTATTAGTGTTTTTTATTTTTTGAATTGTTAATAAGTTATTTTTTATATGTGTATAAATATGATATTTTTTAAATTTTTACTTATACACAGCTTTTATACAAATTTTATACACAGAAATTTTCTAGAATTTTTATACTTATGCACAGTATAAACTAAGAATATAATTTTTGTTTAATGCTTTCTATGTCACTTTTTAATTTTTCGTTTGTTTTTAATTCTTCTTGTATTTTATTATAAGCATGAATTGCTGTTGTATGATCGCGACCACCCATTTCAGAACCAATTCCAGGATAAGAATAATTTAATTCTGTTCTCATAAGAAACATACAAATTTGTCTTGGCATAACAAGTTCTTTTTTTCTACAATCCCCAGTTATTTTTTCTGTTTCTATGTCAAAATATTCTGTAACTGCTTGAATAATAGATTTTGTACTAAGTCCAACTTCTTTTGGTCTAGCACTCGATACATTTAAAACTTGTTTAGCACTGTCTACGGTAATTTTTTGATTATTTAATTGATGAATAGCTACGATTCTATTTAATGCGCCTTCTAATTCTCTTACATTTTTCTTTGCAATATTTGAAATTTCAGAAATAACTTCTTCAGGAATATCTGTCTGAATATTTTTTTCTTTTATTTTTGATTTTAGAATTGCGATTCTTGTTTCAAAATCAGGAGAACCAATATCTGCAATCATCCCACTTTCAAATCTAGATGTTAATCTTTCTTCAATTGAAGGAAGTGATTTTGGCGGTCTATCCGAACTTATTACAATTTGTTTATTGCTCTGGTAAAGTGCATTAAATGTATGAAAAAATTCTTCTTGAGTTCTTTCTTGTCCACGCATAAACTGAATGTCATCTACAAGTAGTACATCAAGTTCACGATATTTTTTTTTAAAGTCATCTATTTTTCCGGATTGAATTGCTTTTACATAATCATTTGTAAAATTTTCACTACTTGTATAAAGCATTTTATAATCAGGAAATTTTTGTTTAATGTAGTTCCCGATAGATTGCATTAAATGCGTTTTTCCAAGTCCCACATCACCATATAAAAATAAAGGATTATAAACTTTTCCAGGATTTTTTGCTACAGCAGTTGAGGCTGCTTTTGCTAGTTCATTTTGTTTTCCAGTTATGAAGTTTTCAAAAATGTATTTTGGATTTAATACTAGAGGATTTGAAGAATGATCAATTTTTGAAAGATTGTCTTTTATTTCTTCTATTTTAATAGAATTAGTATTTTGAGGAATTGGTTTTTGTTGGTTACTGTGAACAATTTTAAAAATAAGTTTTTTTATTTTATCATCTTTTAATACACTATTTATAGCAGATAAAATATTTTTATAATAACGATCCTCTAACCATCTTTTTGTAAAACCATTTGGTACAGAAATACAAACACAATCATCTTCTATGTCAGCTATGTTTGTGTTTTTAAACCAAGTAGTAAAACTTGCTTTTGATATTGAGAGTTCCAGCTCACCTAAAACTCCCTGCCAGAGTTCTTCAAAATTCATTATTTTAAAGTTTATTATTAATAATCATATTTTATCTTATAAATTATAATTAATAAATAGTTGGGTGTATATAAACTGTGGATGAAGTGTGGATAAAGTTAGAATTTAGGATATAAGACTTGGGTCTTAGAGACTAGGAAAATTTTTAGGAATAAAAAAAGAGACGTTTGTGGCACGTCTCAAGCCAATAATTCTATTAGGCGACAAGATTAATTAAGTTTTTATCTTGTTCCCAGTCGGGGCATTCTTTGTCCAGAATTTCTTTAAAATCCTCCATTTTTCCTTTAAGGATTTGTACCTTCGTTTTTTTCGAGGATATTTGGATAAGTAAAGCAGAGGCCACAATGGCATTATTTACGAATCCTCTTATAATGCTTTTTTGTTTTTCTAGATTTTCTAGTCTGCGATTAGTTACCCCACCATTAATAGTTATGCCTATGATTACACAATTTTTCAATTTTCTCTCCTTATTATTTGTGTTTTTTCAAAATAATTTATTAAGATATCATATTTATAATTATTTGTCAATAAATTATTTGACTCTCGTATGCTTTAAATACTATTTTTTCAAAATTAAAATAAAAGAATTAAAAATTAGCTATTTTCTTGACTAAATTCATATTTACTGCTATTCTTCATCTATTATTATTCACAATTAGTTAATAGTTAATAGCTAATAGCTAATCGCTAATACAATGCCAAAAAGAACATATCAACCAAAGAAAAGAAAAAGAGCAAGAACACACGGTTTTATGGAAAGAATGAGTACTGTTGGTGGCAGAAAAGTTCTAGCAAGAAGAAGAGCAAAAGGAAGAAAAAAACTAACGGTTTAATAGCATGATCGCTAGAGAATTTAGAATTAGCCGAAAAAAAGATTTTGATATAATACTCAAATCAAAATTAAAATTTTATAGTAATAACTTTGTGTTAAGATTTTCCAAAAACGAGCTTTCAAAAAGCCGTTTTTGTGTTGTTGTGTCCAAAAAAATTTCAAAAAAAGCAGTTATTAGAAATAAAATCAGAAGAAGAGTTTATGAAATTATAAGATTGAATTATAATAAAATTAAACCAGGATTTGATTTTATGATTTTAGTAAAATTAAGCGTTTTAGAATTAGAATATAAAGACATTGAAAGAGATCTGCTATATGTTTTTAAAAAAGCCAATATTTTAATATGAGAAAAATATTTTTATTGTTAATTCGTATTTATCAAAAAACACTATCACCTGACACAGGATGGAATTCATTTAAACATCCTTATGGTTTTTGTAAACATTACCCAACTTGTTCAAATTATAGTTATGAAGCAATAGAAAAATATGGTATTATAAAAGGAGGTTTTTTATCAGTTAAACGAGTTTTAAAATGTAATCCTTTCTCACGAGGAGGATTTGATCCTTTGAAATAATTTTTGCTTATCTGTCATTTCGAATTTGATTTGGAATTTATAATAAAAAAATAGAAATTATTACTTTGAAATTATGAAATAAGTTCAAGATGATACAGGGAGACATATGGGCAAAAATTATTTATGCAATTAAACAAATAAAAGTATGATTGAATTTTTTAAAGTAGTGCTATATTATCCAATATTTAATCTATTAGTGTTTTTTTATAATTTAATCCCAGATATTGGAATTGCAATAATACTGGTAACAATAATTATAAAAGTCATTATTTGGCCGTTATCAAAAAAATCCATTAAATCACAGAAGGCAATGCAGACAATTCAGCCAAAATTGGAAGAATTAAAAATCCAACATAAGGGTGACCAACAAGGTCTTGCAAAAGCTACAATGGAATTGTATAAAAAAGAAGAAATTAGCCCACTTTCATCATGTCTGCCACTTTTAATACAGTTACCAATTATGATTTCTGTTTTTTATGCTTTTAGAAATGGATTAGTGAATACAAACTTAAATTTTTTATACGGCTTTATAAAAAATCCAGGATCAATCAATCCACTTATGTTTAATGTTTTGGATTTGTCAAAACCACAGTGGGTTTTGGGGCTTTTTGCCGGAATAGCTCAGTTTTTTCAAAGTAAAATGTTAATGCAAAAAAATCCAAAATTTCAAGATAAAAGCAAGGAATTATCTTTAACAGATACAATGTCAAAGCAAATGATGTATACAATGCCAATTGTAACAGTTTTAATTAGTTTGTCTTTGCCAGGCGGATTATCTCTTTATTTTTTTGTAATAACACTGCTTGGAATTTTCGATGCATTAATTGTTACAAAATTATTACAAAAAAGACAAGATAAACAAGTTGAAATTCTGAATTAATTATTATTGTTTTAAGTAAAATAAAAGTTCGCTTTATAGCGAATTTTTATTTTATAAAATTATAAAAAAGCTTTAAAATTTTCTATTACTTCCCACTATTATATTTAATTTTTCTTTTGCGATTGATATTTGAGCCGGAGTGTTTATTGTTTGCACCCCATCAAATACAAGAGGAACAGAAGAGTCTTTAGATGTTACCAAAATATCATTTGTTTTAATAAGTGTATGCTTTGAATTTTTACTCATAAATCCACCAACCTTTTCTACAAATATTTCAAATAATCCATCTGTTGGATTTGATGTATTAAGATTTTCTTCTTCAAAATCAATATTTTTTATTATGATTTTATTTCCCCTACCAACTCGAATTTTAAAATTATCTATTTTTAATTCTGTATTGTGGGAATTTTCTACCACAACAGATCCTAGAAAAAATTTATTGTTTATTTTCCCTATATCAATTTTTTCAACTATTCTTCCACCAATAATAGTACATGCTAAATCTCCATATGGAATTCCAAAAATTTGAGAAAATTTACTTTTTTTATCAATTGGAATATATCCCATTACAATATTTTCAAGCATTGCGCTTTCCAGTACCGTTGAAAAAGTTTTATCGTCACCTATTACAATAACAGTGTGAGCTCCCTTCTTAATCCCATCTTTTAAAAATTGGGAAATATTTTTTAGAAGATTCATTTTTAATACCTCACCCCTCATATCCAAATCAATAATTCTTGCTTCTATTTTTGTGAGAAGATTTTCATATTTTTTGTCTTTAAGACAAGAGTCATATATATAAAGATACATAACAATTTCAATTTAAAATTTTAAATTTTAAAAATAGAAAGATCGGTATTTACTCTCCTCTTTCTTTCAGTATTTCTTGTTTTAATATTTTTTTTGGAGCTTCAGGTATTTTTGATCCGATAGAAATTCTTCCGTTTATTTGACACCCAGATTCAACAGCAATTGAATTGGCTTTTATATCACCCTGGATATTTGCTGTTTTTGCAATATCAATTGAGTCAGATAGGGTTATATTCCCCACTACTTTTCCAGATATAAATGCACTACCAGCTTTTATATTTGCTGTTATTTCAGCCCTTTCCCCTATTAAAACATGGCCATCTGTTGATAAATTGCCTGTTAATTTTCCTTCAATTACTATATTTCCATGACCATTAAACTCTCCTTCTAAGATAACTGATTCACCAATTATGGTTTCCATATTTTTTACATTTTGTGGACCTTCTTTTTTGAACATATTTTTAAAGTTAATTGTATTTGTATGGTAATTTTAAGATTTATAGATAAATAAATCAACCCCTGCCATAAAATATGACAGGGCGTTGATCATAGAATATTTTGATCACTATTCTTCTATATTTTCTATAATTTCTTTTTCTCCCGTATCTTTTTCGTCTTTTTCAATTGCTTCTGTGCCTTCAACGTCTATTTTCCACCCAGTTAATTTGGCAGCAAGTTTTACATTTTGACCATCACGACCAATAGCAAGAGATAATTGATCTTCTGCTACTTTAACAATTGCTGATTTGTCTTCTCGGCTTATTTCTATATTAATTATTTTTGCTGGAGATAAGGCATTTTTTATAAATGTTTGAGGGTCTTTGTTCCACTCTATTATATCAATTTTTTCTCCGCCCAATTCAGAAATAATAGCTTGAACTCTTGAACCTTTTTGTCCAACGCACGAACCAACTGGATCAATATTTTCTTGTTTGCTAAATACAGCAATTTTTGTTCTTGATCCTGGATCACGGGCTATTGCTTTTATTTCAACAATTCCATTTGCGATCTCCGGAACTTCTAATGAAAATACTTTGTTAATTATTTCAGGATGAGCGCGGGAAACAATTACTCTTGGACCTTTTACTGTTTCTTCAACGCGTAAAATTATTACTTTCAATCTTGAACCAGGCATATAATTATCATTTCTAACCTGCTCTTCTATAGGAATTACACCAACAGTTCTGTTTAGATCAACTAATACATTTGGTCCTTCTCTTCTTTGAACGGTTGTATTTATAACCTCTCCCTCTCTTTGTTTAAACTCAGAAAGTATTGTTTCTCTTTCTGCTTCTCTAATTTTTTGGATAATAACCTGTTTTGCTGTTTGTGCGGCAATTCTTCCAAAGTCATTTGGGGTCTCAAGTTTTATCTTTAATTCATCTCCTATTTTTGATTTTTTATCAATTTCTTTTGCTTCGGATAGTAATATTTCAGTTTTTGGATTAAACCTTGTAATTTCCTCAGGCATTTCTTCATCTTCTCCTAGGGAGTCTTTAATTTTTTGATATTCCTCCGCTTCTTTTTCTATGTCACGGTCTTCGACAACGACTTTAATGTCATAAGCTTCAATATCTCCGGTGTCAATATTAAAATTTACTTTTATGTTTTGGTTTTTATTACCAAAATCTTTTCTGTATGCAGCAGCAAGAGCAGCCTCAATTCCTTCAATAACTGAGTCAATAGAAATATTTTTTTCTTCACAAATATCTTGTATTGCTTGTTTTATTTCTTCTGTATTTTGAAACATATTTTTATTTTCTAATTTAATAGAGATTAATTTTTTAAAAAAAACTAGTATAATATACTAGAATATAATAACAATATCACTACTATTTTTAATTGTCAATTTTTTAATTTATTAATTAATTTATCGTTCGAACTTTAAAATAGTAAATTAATTGAAAATTATAAATAATAAATAAAAAGCTATACATTACTGCACCCAAGAAAATTACTGTAAGAACTATGCGAGCAAATATCTAGGATA
>DAORGW010000024.1:0-12717 GCA_035356975.1 bacterium
GTGTTTGGTGGTAGCAGGGGCGAGGATTGAACCCGCGACCTCGGGCTTATGAGTCCCGCGCTCTAACCAACTGAGCTACCCTGCCCTATATTTAAGTATAAAAAATTTTGGTAGCGGGAGTGGGATTTGAACCCACGACCTCTAGGTTATGGGCCTAGCGAGCTGCCGGACTGCTCTATCCCGCGTCGTTTTAATAAGAATACACTAATTTTAACAAAATTGCAATGGTACCGAAGGAGGGACTTGAACCCTCACCCTGAAACAGGACACGATTTTGAGTCGTGCGTGTCTACCAATTCCACCACTTCGGCTAATTGATTTAATTCAATGAAAATTATTGTAGATTAAATATACTAATTAGTCAATGTTTATTTTCTTATTGTCTATCTTTTGCTATAATTAAAATACATAATATATGTCACAAGTAATAGCAATTGTAAATCAGAAAGGCGGAGTAGGAAAAACAACAACTACGATTAATCTCGCGGCTTATTTGGCTTATCTGGGAAAAAGAGTATTAATTGTAGATTTGGATTCTCAAGGAAATGCTTCTTCTGGGCTTGGTGTTAATTATAAAGAACTTGATGCTGGTATGTATGAAGTCTTAATTCCAGGACCAATAAATTTAAAAAATATAATCCTTGCAACAAATTTAGAGGGTCTTCACCTGGCTCCAGCAACTCCTAATTTGGCAGGAGCAACAGTTGATCTAGTTAATTTAGATGAAAGAGAATTTATTTTATTAAATCACCTAAAAGAAATTTATGGTTTTTACGATTTTATATTAATTGATTGTCCGCCATCTTTAGGATTAATAACAATAAACGCGCTCACTGCATCTGATCATGTTTTAATTCCAGTACAATCAGAATATTATGCACTTGAGGGATTGGGACAATTACTTAGTACAGTAAATTTAATTCAAGAAAATTTAAATGAAAAATTGAATATTCTTGGGGCGGTTTTAACAATGTACGACAAAAGAAACAGATTAAGTGAAGAAGTTTTTAATGAATTGTATAAATATTTTCCAAATAGAATTTTCAGAACTGTTATCCCAAGAAGTGTTCGTCTTGCCGAGGCACCATCTCATGGAAAAACAATTTTAGAATATGATAAAAATTCTCCCGGAGGACGTGCGTATGAAAGATTAGCAAGAGAAATAATTGATTCATACAATTTATAAAAACAAATTTAAAATAAAAATATGGCTGATTCTAAATATGGATTAGGAAGGGGACTCGGTTCTCTTATACCAAAAAAAGCAGAGATAAAAAAACAACACATAGATTTTTCTAATGGGTCTTATCCTGATGACGAAACAACTACTTCTGATAAAGATAGAATTGTAAATATTGATATAAATAAAATTAAAGCAAATCCATATCAACCAAGAACTCATTTTGATGAAGAAAAATTAGAAGATCTTGTTAATTCAATAAGAGAACACGGAATATTACAACCAATTGTTGTTACAAAAAGCGGAGATAGCTATGAACTTATTGCCGGAGAGCGTAGACTGAAAGCTGCAAAAATTTTAAAATTATTTAAAGTTCCTGGAATTATTAAAGAAATCGATGATTCAAAAAAATTAGAACTCGCTATCATAGAAAATATACAAAGACAGAATTTAAATTTATTAGAAGAGTCAGATGCATATAATAGATTAATGGAGGAATTTAATTTAACGCAAGATCAGGTTGCAAAAAAAGTTGGTAAATCTAGAAGTTCAGTTGCAAATATTTTGCGCCTAAGAAGCCTGCCAGAATCAATAAAGAAATATTTAAATAATGACAAGATTAGCTTTGGCCATGCGAAATTATTATTATCACTTGATGATGAAAAAAAACAAAAAATATTGCTTGATAGGATTTTATCGGAGAATTTAAATGTTTCAGAAACAAGTAGCGTGCTTAAAAAAATTAGTGTAAAATCTCACAGTAGAATTGTAGAACAAGATCCAAATATAAAATCAATGGAAAGTTCCCTACAGGAACATCTAAATACAAAAGTAAAATTAAATGATAAAAAGGGGAAGGGAACTATAGTAATTGATTATTATTCAAAAGAAGAATTACGCGAAATCTTATTTAAAATTTTAAAATAGTTTTAAAGATAAATAAAAAAGCCAGGATATCAAATCCTGGTTTTTGTGTTTATCCTATCGCCCAATGATAAACGGGTTCAACGTGTTTAGTGTGTGTCTCCATATATACCACTGTATTACACAGTATAAAAAATAATACTATAAGAAATATACCTAGAATATAGTCTACTATTGTGTCTATCTTCGATTTTTGTTTATTATTCATTTTATTCTCCTAAGGATTTTATTATTTGTCCAAACATTATCATTGTGGTGTTTTTTTGTCAATTTTAATAATCCGATTCGTGGGGTGGACAACCCGGTGGGTTGGTATTAAATAATAAAAAACCGGGTATTTATTCCCGGTCTATAATATTTTGAAAAAATTGCATCTCGTCTTTTATCCAAGTATTGTTACTTATGAAAAAATCTACGTCTCTTAATTTTGGTTTTTTTCGACGCCCACAAGATTGAAGTATAATTGGAATATCTTTGTATTTGGAGTCTTTTTTGAGTTCTTCGTAGAGTTCTAATCCAAGACTCCTTGTTTGATACTTTTTTTCTGCATGTCTTAACAGGCTTTTATAATATTCTTCTAAGGTCTCTTCTTTATCCATTAAATTTTCAGAGATAACTATTATATCATATTTTTTTTCAGTCAAATATTTTTTAGCTTCACTATAATGAAGTGCGAGATCAATTTTTACTCTGGAAAAGCTGTTAATAAAACTTAGAAAAGATGGAAGCGATAGGTTTTCAGCAATAGCCCATTCAATTGAGGAAATTATAAGCATTTTAACTTTTTGTTTTTGCATTTCATCCTCCCGTGGATTTATTTCTTGAAAAAACCTTATCATTTAGGGATTATTTTGTCAATTTTTGACCTCGCAGGTTGGCAACCCCGCAGGTTGATTTTTAGCTTATTTTTTGATAAAATAATAGTGATAAAATAGTCATTTTTTATTTATTTTATGCATATAATTATATGGCCTGGACAATAAAAAAGGTAACAAAAAAGGCAGTAAAAACTACTCCAAAAAAGAAAGAATCAAAGAAAGAAAAATCAATTAAAAAAGTAGCATCTAAAATTCAGAAAACAAAGACTCTGAAGCCTGTTAAAGTTGCTAAAAATATTGAGAAGAAAATTGTAAAACCAGAGTTGAAAAAGAAAAAAAAATTAATTCAAGAAGAAATTAAAGACTTAGTAGAAAAGAAAGAAAAAATTTTAAAAGAAGAAGACAATGAAGAAACTTTTCAAGAGGAAGAGAGAGCTATTAAGAAAGATAAAAAAATTATTTTAGAAAACGCAAATACTAATTTTGTAAATGGAAATAAATCGGAAATAATAAGAACACCAGATGAAAAAAATGTTATAGATCAACCACTCGTTGAAGAAATGAAAACTTCATATCTTGATTATGCAATGAGCGTTATAGTTGCTCGTGCGCTTCCTGATGTTAGAGATGGTATGAAACCAGTTCATAGAAGAATTCTTTATGCAATGTGGAAGCTGGGTCTTAAATCAAGCGCAAAATTTAGAAAATCAGCAACGGTTGTCGGAGAAGTTTTGGGTAAATATCATCCACATGGAGACAGTGCGGTATATGATTCAATGGTAAGAATGGCACAGGATTTCTCAATGAGATATCCACTTGTAAATGGTCAGGGAAATTTCGGATCTATGGATGGCGATAATGCTGCTGCTATGCGTTATACTGAGGCAAAATTACAGAAACTTGCAGAGGAAATGCTTTTTGATATAGAAAAAGAAACAGTGAATTTCATGCCAAATTATGATGGTTCACACAAGGAGCCAATAGTTCTTCCAGCAAAACTTCCAAATTTATTACTCAATGGTTCAATGGGTATTGCGGTTGGTATGGCAACAAGTATACCACCACACAATTTAGGAGAGCTTATTGATGCAATATGTCATTTAATTGACAATCCAGAATGTGATACTGATGGACTTATGGAATTTATAAAGGGACCGGATTTTCCAACTGGTGGAATTGCATATGATGTAAAAGAAATGAAATCCGCATACTCAACTGGAAAGGGTGGAGTTGTTGTTCGCGCAAAGGCAGATATAGTTGAGGGTAAAAAAGGATTTAAAATTATAGTAACTGAGATTCCATATCAGGTAAACAAATCAACACTCGTAGAAAAAATTGCTGATTTAGTAAAAGAGAAAAAAATTCAGGGTATTACAGATTTACGTGATGAATCAAATAAAGAAGGAGTCAGAATTGTAATATCGTTAAGAGACGATTCATATCCTAAAAAAGTTTTAAATAATTTATATAAACACACCCAGCTTCAGGAAAAATTTCATTATAATATGGTGGCTCTTATAAATGGAATTCAGCCAAAACTTTTATCTCTTAAAACAATTTTATCTGAATTTATTAAACACAGACAAGAAGTTGTGACCCGACGCGTTACATTTGATTTAAATAAAGCAAAAGATAGAGCCCATATTTTAGAAGGATTAGTAATGGCTTTAGAGCACATTGATGCAATTATAAAAACAATCAAACAATCAAAAGATAAAGATGTTGCAAAATTAAATTTGATAAAACAATTTAAATTATCGGAACGCCAAGCAATAGCGATACTCGAAATGAGATTACAACAATTAGCTAATCTAGAAAGACTAAAAGTTGAAGAAGAACTAAAAGAAAAGAAAAAAATTATAAAAGAATTAACAGATATTTTAAACGACCCTAAAAAAGTTTTGAAAATTATTAAAGATGAATTAATAGAACTTAAGGATAAATATGGAGACGAGAGAAGAACAAAGATTGTAAAATCAAAGATTGATGAAATTTCAACCGAGGATTTAATTGCAAAAGAAGATGTTGTAATACTTATGACTCAGGATGGTTATATTAAAAGAATGGCTCCAGATAATTTTCATTTACAAAACAGGGGTGGCAAAGGAGTAATAGGATCGACCACAAAAGAGGAAGATATTATTGATAAGTTATTTTCATGTACAACCCATTCAGATTTGTTGTTTTTTACAAATAGAGGAAGAGTGTTTCAGCTTAAAGCATATGAAATTCCAGTTGCAAGCCGTCAGGCAAAAGGACAAAATATTGTGAACTTTTTACAGCTTGCCCCAGAGGAAAAAGTAAATGCTATTTTACCAAATGATCAATCAACTAAGAAATTTTTGATATTTGTTACAAAAAATGGGCTTATTAAAAAAACAGAACTTGAAAAATATTCCAGCGTAAGAAGATCTGGACTTATTTCAATTAAATTAAAAGATGGAGATGCTTTGCGTTGGGTAAAACCAACAACAGGATCTGATAATATAATTTTAGCTACAAAACTTGGTCAGTCAATAAGAATGAGTGAAAAAGATGCTCGTCCAATGGGTAGATCTGCTGCTGGAGTTCGTGGAATTCGTCTCAAGGCAAAAGATGAGGTTGTTGGAATGGATGTAATTGATAATGGTGAAACAAAAGGATATAAACTTGTCATAGTTATGAAAAATGGGTTTGGTAAGAAAACTCCACTTAAAGACTACAAGGTTCAGGGACGTGGTGGATCTGGAATAAAAACCGCAAAGATAACTGATAAAACCGGATCTATTGTTTCAGCATTTTTAGAAGATGAAACAAATAAAGATAAGGACATAATTATAATTTCGGAAAGTGCTCAGGTTATTAGACTAGCCCTTAATGCTGTTCCAACAGTTGGAAGAGATACTCAGGGAGTAAGATTAATGAGATTTAAACTTGATGATGACAAGGTGGCATCAGTAACAACTATTTAAAATTAACTTACAAATATATGATGACAGTAAAACAGATATATGAATTAGCTGTTTCTCTTGGAATAAAAAATGATCTAAGGGGAATTAATGTTGTTAATAAAAAATTAAAAACAGCAAAAGAAAAATTTAATGAGTTAAAAAATAATGAAAAAGATAATTTTGATATTGAGTCAATTAAAAATCCATACGCAGATACAAGAGTTTTAACAAACGGATTAGATAAGAAAGTAAAAAGAGTAATGGTTGGAATTGATATTGATACTTCAGAAATTCTTCTTGCAAATGAATTAAATAAGAAAAATTCAATTGATTTAGTAATTTCTCATCATCCTATTGGTGTGGGGCTTGCAGGACTTGGAGAGGTAATGGATTTACAAATTGAATTATTACATAAATACGGAGTCCCAATTAATATAGCAGAAGATATTACAAAGTTTAGAATGAGTGAAGTAAGTAGAGGAGTAAATGCATCAAATCATAATAAAGTAGTAGATAGTGCAAAATTGTTAGGATTTGAACTTATGTGTACGCATACAATTGCAGATAATATGGTTGCAAAATTTTTATTTGATCTAATAGAAAAAAATAAAAAAAATTTAGAAAGAGTGAAAGATTTGATGAAAATTTTAAAAGAAATTCCTGAGTACAAAGAAGCAAGTAAAATAAAAGTAGGACCAAAATTATTTGTAGGAAACGAAGATAGGTATTTAGGAAAAATTGCGGTAACAGAAATTACTGGTGGAACTAGCGGTTCAAAAGATTCTTATGAAAAAATTGCAAATGCAGGAATTGGAACAGTTTTAGGAATGCACATTAGTGAAGAACACAGGAAATATGCAGAGCGTGCACATTTAAATGTGATAATTGCTGGACATATGTCATCTGATTCAATCGGTATGAATTTGTTTTGTGATGAATTGGAGAAAAAAGAAATAGAAATAATCCCATGTTCTGGATTTATAAGATATTCAAGAAATAAAAAATAAATTTTTTAAAAATAAAAAAGAGATTGGTTTCACTCAATCTCTTTATATTTTTTATTATTTTAATCTATCCCCATAGTTTTTATTACTACAAGATTTAAAACCTGATTGAAGGTTTTTAAATCTTTTATGTCTTCATTTGTTATCTCTATTCCAAATTGTTCCTCAATTTCAGAAAAAAGATAAACAAGATCCTGGGGGTCTTGTCCCTTAGAAAGAAGTTCTTCGTTTGTATCAGGTTCTTTCCCTAGGGCCTTTAAGTAAAGTTTTTTTACTTCTTTTTTTATGCTTTGCTCGATTTCTGTTTCTTCTTTTGCAGTCATTAATTCCTCCTGGAGTTTATATTAGAAACAATGGATCTCATTTTTGAGCCAACGTTAAATTGAATAATGAAATCCGTGTATATACGTGGACTTAAAAATGTTTAATCTTTCTTTGAATCTTTGTATATTTGAAGAACTAGAAGTTCGTCTTCAAAGTCATCTCCAGAATTTTGATTATCTGCATCATCATCTAAATCTCCTATCATTTTTTCTAATTCCTCGTCTGTCAGTGGTGGACATTCATTGTTCTTTTTCATTTTTCCTCCATATTATATGTGTTTAGTAAATAATTATATAATATTTTAAAAAAATGTCAAGTAATCAACCTCTCAGGTGCTCGACCTCGAATGTCGGATTTACTTTATAATCATGATGCAATATAATTAGTTTATAATTATTCTAATTTATTATGATACAAGAAGACAATCAAGTGCTTGATTCACATCAAAAAGAAACAGAGAAATCTTTTGAATTTTCACTTCGTCCAAAAATATTTTCTGAATACATTGGTCAGGAAAATGTTAAGAAAAATATCGGAATTTCAATTACTGCCGCAAAGCAAAGAAATGAAGCAATGGAGCATGTTTTACTTTATGGTCCTCCTGGACTTGGTAAAACAACACTAGCTTATATAATTGCGGGTGAGATGAATTCAAATATAAAAGTGACATCTGGTCCAGCAATAGAAAAAGTCGGAGATTTAGCAGCAATTCTTACAAATTTAGAAGATGGCGATGTTTTATTTATTGACGAAGTTCATAGGCTTAATAAAATTATTGAAGAGGTGCTTTATCCAGCTATGGAGGATTATGCACTTGATATAATTGTAGGAAAAGGACCAAGCGCAAGAACACTTCGTATTGATTTACCAAAATTTACACTAATTGGGGCAACAACAAGATATGATTTACTCTCATCTCCATTTAGAGACAGATTTGGATTAGTTTTTAGATTAGATTATTATGATAAATCAGAAATTTCAAAAATTATAAAAAATAATTCTAAAAAATTATCAGTCGAAATAGATAATGATGGTTGTGATATGATTTCAGAGCGTTCTCGCCTAACTCCTAGAATTGCAAATAGATTACTAAAAAGAGTCCGTGATTATGTACAGGTTCATGGAAACGGAAAGATTGATAACAAATCTGCACTTGAAGCACTTGAGATAATGGATGTTGATTCACATGGATTAGATTATATTGACAGAAGAATATTAGAAACAATAATAGATAAATTTTCCGGTGGTCCAGTTGGGGTGTCAACTATTTCCGCATCAGTGGGAGAAGAAATTGGAACAATAGAAGAAGTTTATGAACCATATTTAATGAGAATGGGATTTTTAGCAAGAACATCTCGGGGAAGGGTTGTAACAGAATTGGGTTATAAACATTTAGGAAGAAATTTTGATAATTTACAAAATAAATTATTATAAATAATTAAAAATATGGTTGACAAAAAAGAACTTTGTAAATTTTTAGTAGAAGCAAAAAAATCTACCTATGCAAGTGGCGACGTGAGTAAAGAGATTAAGGAGGAAGATAAATCAAGAACTTTGATTTTTGAGCAAGGTGATTTTAAATATCATGATAATTTTTTTGGTGGAGAACCATACGGTGGAAGAGAAGTTGTATTTTTTAAAGATCAGCCAATTTATATGATGGTTTATTATGGTTATGTAAATGAGAATGTAGATGATTTTAAAGACATTTATAGGGTTTTGAGGGTTGCTTTACTTTTTATTCCGGAAGAAAATCCATATCGAGGTCCAAAAGAATATATTGATGGAGATTATATTTATACAAACAATTTTACAGGAGAAATTGATAATTTTTCCGGAGAAGAAATAATAACTTTTAAAGGTGAAGAAATTTATAGAGCAAAATATATTGGTGGTTTTGTTGATATAAAAAGAGAATAAAATGAAAAAATTATTACTCCATGTATGCTGTGCGCCTTGCTCTGCATATGTAATAGATCAATTACAAAAAGATTATGATGTGATCCTTTTTTATTTTAATCCAAATATTTATCCGGAAATTGAATATGAAATAAGAAAAAATGAATCAGAAAATTATGCTAAGAAATTGAATATTAATTTTGTAGAGAAAAAAATAGATCATAATATTTGGTTAGAAAAAATAAAAGGTTTTGAAAACGAACCTGAGCGAGGTAAAAGATGTTTTATTTGTTATAAATATAGATTAGAAGAAACCGCAAAATATGCAGAAGAAAATGGTTTTGATATTTTTACAAGCACACTATCAATCAGCCCACACAAAGATAGCGCAATGATAAATCAAGCTGGATATGAAGTTTCAAAAACTTTTAATATGGAATATTTAGAATCTGATTGGAAAAAAGACGGAGGATTTAAAAAGTCATGTGAAATTTCAAAAGAAAATGATTTTTATAGACAGAACTATTGTGGATGTGAGTTTTCATAAGAAAATAATATGAAACTATCAGAATTCAATTACAATTTACCAGCATCTTTAATTGCAAATAAACCTGTTTCACCGCGGGATTCTTCTAAATTACTTGTTGCAAATTATACAAGCAAAAAATATTATCATTATATTTTCAAAGATATTTATGATATTTTAGAGTGTGGTGATATTTTGGTTTTTAATGATACAAAAGTTTTTCCAGCACGACTTATTGGAAATAAAGAGAGTTCTGGAAAAGTAGAAGTTTTTCTTTTGCAAGATTTAGGAAATTCAAATTGGCAAGCAATAATTGGTGGAAAAAGAATTAGAGAAAAAATGAAAATAATTTTTAATAAATCTTTTTATTGTATAATTTCAAAGCAAATTGAAAATAATCTTTGGCAAGTTAAATTTAATTTGAGTGGTAAAAAGCTAAATAATCAAATTGAGAAATTTGGTCATGTACCAATTCCACCATATATAAAAAATCCTGATAATGAAAATAAATTAAAAAAAGAATATCAAACTGTTTATGCGAAGAATCGCGGATCAGTTGCAGCTCCGACAGCAGGATTTCATTTTACAAAAGAACTCATGAATAAATTAAAAAAGAAAGGTATTATTTTTAAATACGTTACTCTTCATGTTGGGCTTGGAACTTTTGAACCAGTGAAATGTGATAAAATTGAAGATCATCAAATTCACAGTGAATTTGGAATTTTAGATAAAAGTACTGCAAATTTTTTAAATAAAGCAAAAAAACAAAATAAAAGAATAATTGTAGTAGGAACTACGGCTCTTAGAGTTTTAGAGGCATTCTCAAATAATAGAGGAGAATTAGTTCCTCAAAAAAATTGGATAAATATTTTTATTTACCCTGGGTATAAATTTAAATTTGTAAATAATTTAATTACAAATTTTCATCTTCCCAAAAGTACATTATTTATGCTTGTATCAGCACTTGCTGAAAAAAAATTTATTTTTAAACTTTATAATGAAGCAATAAAAAATGAGTATAGATTTTACTCATTTGGAGATGCTATGCTTTTGAGTAATCGAGTGGAGGTTATTCTTTAATTAGCAAATCTAAAAACCGTTACATCTCCATCTTGAAATATATAGTCTTTTCCTTCTAATCTTATCAAACCTTTTTCTTTAGCAGAAACTTCACCACCACAGTCCAATAAGTCTTGCCAATTTATTACTTCAGCTCTTATAAATCCTTTTTCAAAATCAGTGTGTATTTTTCCTGCGGCTTGAGGCGCTTTTGTGCCACACTCAATTGTCCAAGCACGGGACTCTTTTGGTCCGCTTGTAAGAAATGTTATAAGATTAAGCGCCCTATATGACTCTTTTATTAACTTATTTAATCCTGTTTCTTCCATGCCAAGAGTTTTCATATATTCTTTTGCACTTTCTTCATCAAGTTCAGCAAGCTCCGATTCTATTTTTGCACAAATTGCAATGCCATCAGTGGGATGATCATTTACCTCATCTTCATCAACATTATATGCATAAAGCATTGGTTTCAGAGTTAAAAAATTAAATGATTTTATAATAAATTTTTCTTCTGTTTCTAATTCCATTTCAGACATTAATTTTCCTGCTTCTAAATTTGATTTTATTTTTTCAAGTAATATTTTTTGTTTATCTAGAGTTTTATCATGAAGACCCTTCATCTGAGAATTTACCCTTTCTAATGATTTATTTAAAACTTCTAAATCAGCAAGAATTAATTCCATGTTAATTACTTCTCTGTCGCTAACAGGGTTAACAATTCCATGAACATGAACTACATTTGGATCATTGAATCGTCTTACAACTTGCAGTATTGCATCAACCTCACGGATATTTGCTAAAAATTTATTTCCAAGTCCCTCGCCCTTGCTAGCGCCCTTCACAAGTCCAGCAATATCAACAAATTCAATTGTTGTGCTTATTGTTTTCTCTGAATTATTTAATTTAGATAATTTATCAAGTCTTTCGTCTGGAACTGCAACAACACCCACATTTGGTTCTATGGTACAAAATGGATAATTTGATGCATCAACTTGTTTTTTTGTTAGAGCTTTGAAAAGTGTTGATTTTCCAACATTTGGAAGCCCTACAATTCCTATCGAAAATGACATTATATTGGCGATTAGTTTTTAGCGTTATTATTAAAACTGGTTTCAGTATATAGAATATTTATATAAATTTCAAATCTTAAACCCAAGCACTATATTTGTATTAAATTTATAATTATGCTATTATTACATCGCTGCCCTTTAAAGAGCAGTTTTATTTCCTAAAATACCTTGAAAATTAATATAAATTTTATGAAAAATAATAAACTATTTGATAAAATTTCAAAAGAATTATCACTTTATCAGAAAGAAAGAGGGGTGATAAATCACATTTCAAATTCTATTCTTTCGAAAAGCAAACAATCAATTTTTTTAGCACACGATGGAAATTTAGTAGAAGCTAAAAAAACACTCGAAGAAGCGCGTGAAAAATTTAGAGAATTAAATAAAAAATATAATAAAAGCAATAGATTAGATTTTGAAGGATCATATCAGGCAGCATCAGAAGAATTTTTAGAAGCAAAATTTTTTATAGATGTATTAGAAAAAAAGTCAATTTCAACAGATAAGGAGTTTAAATTTAATGGAGAGGAATATATTGGTGGATTGTGTGATATGACCGGAGAATTAGTTAGACAAGCGGTTTTAAATGCCGAAGAAAAAAATTTAAAATTATTGCAGAGTTATAGAGAGATAACAAAAGATATAGTTGGATTTATAATGAAACTATATTTATCTGGAAAACTACGAATGAAATTTGATGATGCTAAAAGAAATTTAAAAAGAATTGAAACAATAATATATGAAATAAAAATTAGAACTCAGGGTTTGTGAGTGTGAAAATAGAAAGTCAGATTAGATTATTAATAATTATAATGAAACAAAAATATGGTTGAAACAATAAAAAAAGAAATAAAAAAAAGATTACCAAAAAGTGTAAGAAAATATATTGCAAGGCAAAAATCATTGATTAGAAAAACTTTCTCAGATAATATAACAATTGATGAAAAAATTAGAGAGCTATATTCTAGAATGCCACAACA
>DAORGW010000025.1:0-12298 GCA_035356975.1 bacterium
TTTTATTGATAACTTAAAAAATTATATCAAAAATACTGATATTGTCAAATATGTATTTGAGTGATAATATATATAAAGAATTTATAATTAAATACATTTATATATGTTATATTCAAAAAAGGTTTTGGATCATTTTAAAAATCCAAGAAATCAGGGTAAAATGTTGAATCCAGATGCCATTTCTCAGGTCGGAAATCCTGTTTGTGGAGATATCATGAAAATATATCTTAAGATAGATAAAAAGAGTAATAAAATTGAGGATATTAGGTTTGAAACATTGGGTTGTGGAGCGGCTATTGCCTGCTCATCTGTTGTAACAGAATCAGCAAAAGGAAAAACATTAACAAATGCTTTGAAACTTGATAAAAATACAATTTTAAAAAAATTGGGCGGATTGCCAGCTCAAAAAGTTCATTGCTCTATGTTATCCATAGAAGCATTACACGAAGCAATTAACGATTATTTAAAAAAAACAAATGCAGAAAAAAATAGAAAAAGTAATAGAAAAAATTAAAAATGTTTTGATTATGGATGGTGGAGATATTGAGGTTATTGATTTTGATAAAAATAAAAATATTATAAAAATAAAACTTTTGGGTGTTTGTCAGCATTGTCCAATGGCTGAGATGACAATCACAGGTTTTATTCAAGAAGAGCTTAGGCAGGTTTTACCAAAAGTAAAAGTAGAAAGAGTTTAATATGAAAAGAATTTATTTTGATAATGCAGCTACAACAAAAATTGATGAAAGCGTCATGAAAGAAATGATGCCTTATTTTAATTTAGAATTTGGAAATGCATCTTCTATTCATGAATTCGGTCAAAAAGCAGAGGCCGGGGTTTTAAATGCAAAATATGCTATTTCTAAATTTTTAAATTGTAAGCCAGCTGAAATAATTTTTACATCGGGGGCTACAGAAAGTAACAATACAATACTCCAGGGAGTTTTTTCTGATTTTAAAGGACATTTAATCACTACAATGTTTGAGCATCCTTGTGTTTTAGAAACAGCAAAATATCTTTTAAGACGAGGAGTTGATGTGACATTTATAGCACCAGAAAAAAATGGAATAATTGATCCACAAAAGATTTTTAAAGCAGTAAAGGAAGACACAAGATTAGTTTCTGTAATGTATGCTAATAATGAAGTTGGAACTGTTTCAAACATCGCACATATTGGTAAAAAAATAGATGAATTAAATCAGAAAAGAATTAATAAAATTTTATTTCACACAGATGCAGTGCAAGCTTGTTATTTTAGAGACATGGATGTTAAAAAAATGAGAGCTGATTTTGTATCAATTTCTTCACATAAAATTTATGGACCAAAGGGAATTGGTGCATTTTTTATGCGTGAACACACAAAATTATCTCCACTTATGCATGGAGGACATCAGGAATATGGAATAAGACCAGGAACATATAATGTTCCCGCGATCATTGGATTTGGAAAAGCAATTCAATTAATTTCCAGCAAAGATCATAAAAAAACGATAGAAAAAATGAAAAAAATTAGAGATTTCATAATAAAAGAATCATTAAAAATACAAGGAGTATTTTTAAACGGAGACAATGAACAAAGATTAGAAAATAATATCAATTTATTATTTAATAATATTGAAGGAGAAAGTCTATTATTAAAATTAGATTTAGAGGGAATTGCTTGTTCTACTGGTTCAGCTTGCGCTTCTGGATCACTTAGTGCTTCTCATGTTTTGCTTTCAATGGGAATAAAACCAGAAAATGCTCACGGATCTCTTAGAATTAGTTTAGGTAAATACAATACGATGGAAGAGGCAAAAAGATTTATAATTATTTTAAAAAAGTCAGTAAAGCAATTGAGAGAATTTTCACCATTTAAATAAATTATGTTTCATAAAGTAAAAATTTTTTTTAGAAAAACCTGGATAATGATTCCTACGATTTTTTCACTTTTAATAAATATATCAATTTGGTTTATTATTTATAGGATTATAGATTTCACAAGATCAATGCATGTATTACATTATAATTTTTATTTTGGCATAGATTATTTAAATGATACGAAATATATATTATTTGCCCCAATACTTGGACTATTATTAATATTATTAAATTTTATTTTAGGATATTTTTATAATTTAAAAAAAGAATCTGTTGTTTTGCCATATATATTGTCTTCATCTGGTACTTTTTTAAATATACTAATGTTAATCTATTTACTAAAAATAATTTCAATAGAATATTAATATGATAAATGTAATTATAGTAAAGATTTTTATTTTGACCACAATTTCTGCTGCCATTGCCTTTTTAATTACCCCGATTGTTAGTTATTTTTTATATAAATATAAATTAGGAAAGCAAATAAGATCCGAGGATTGTGCTCCTGTTTTTTTTAGTTTGCACAAATGTAAAGAAGGAACTCCTACTATGGGAGGTATTATAATTTGGATAACGGTTATTTTGGTTATGGGAATTTTTTATATTTTATCTTTGCTTTTCCCAGATGCAAAAATTGCTATTTTAAATTTTTTTTCAAGATCTCAAACCCTTTTACCGCTCGGAGCTTTGATAGCCTCAGCTTTTGTTGGTTTGATTGATGATTACATGGGGGTTAGAAAAATTGGTTCAAGGGGTGGTGGACTCAGTGTTAAACAAAAACTTTTAATTTATATAACCATATCTCTTGTAGGCGCACTTTGGTTTTATTTTAAACTTGATTGGGATGTCTTACACATTCCTTTTATAGGAAATTTTAATGTTGGATTATGGATTATTCCAATATTTATATTGGTTGTTACAGCGACTTCGTTTTCTGTAAATGAAACAGACGGTCTTGATGGTCTTGTGGGCGGTTTGCTCTTGGTTTGTTTTGCGGCGCTTGGTGTAATTTGTTTTTTGCAGGGAAAATTTGATTTATGTTTTTTTTGTGCTGTTATAGTTGGGGCTTTGGCAAGTTTTCTTTGGTTTAATATACCACCAGCAAGATTTTTTATGGGAGATACTGGATCTATGAGTTTGGGCGTAACACTAGGAGTTATTGCAATGCTTACAAATACATTGCTTTATTTACCAGTTTTTGCATTTATATTTTTAATAGAATCATTATCGGTTATTATTCAGATTATTTATAAAAAAACACACAATGGAAAGAAATTATTTCTTTCAACTCCAATTCATCACCACCTAGAAGCAAAAGGCTGGCAAGAATCAAAAATTGTTATGCGTGCTTGGCTATTAAGTGGAATTTTATCAGTTGTAACGCTCATAATTTATTTATTTGATAAGGGAATTTAATTAATTTTAAGTTTTAAAACTTATTATGTTAGATTTTAAAGGAAAAAGAGTTTTGATAATGGGATTGGGAACCATTGGTAAGGGTTTAAAAGACGCTTTGTTTTTTTATGATAAGGGGGCTATTGTCACTGTTACTGATTTAAAAACAGAGGAATTGCTAGAAGATTCAATTAATGAGTTAAAAAATAAAAATATTATTTTACATCTGGGGTCTCACATTGAAAGTGATTTTATTGAAAATGATATTATAGTAAGAAATCCAGCAATTCCAGAGGATTCTAAATTTTTGCAAATTGCAAAAGAGCACAATAAAAAAATTATAATGGATGAATCATATGCAGTAACACTCACAGATGCAAAAGTAATTGGAATTACAGGAACAAGGGGAAAAACAACAACATCAACACTGATTTATGAAATTTTGAAATACGCAGGAAAAGACGTTTATTTATCTGGAAATATAAGAGGAACAGCAACTTTACCGCTTATTGAAAAATTAACAAAAAATTCTTATTTGGTTTTAGAATTATCATCTTGGCAATTAGAAGGTTTTAGAGATGAAAAGATTTCTCCAGAATATTCTGTAATAACAAATATTTATAGCGATCATTTAAATAGATATAAATCAATGGATGATTATGTCCTTGATAAAAAATATATTTATAAATTTCAAGATCAAAATGATTTTTTATTTATAAATAAAGATAGGCAAGATAAATATTTTAAAGAATTTGAAAAAGAAGCACCCGGAAAACTAATTTATTTTTCAAAAAATGATTGTGAAGATTATGATATAAATTTAATCGGTTATCATAATTTAGAAAATATTGCATGTGCAAAAAAAGTTGCACTAGAGCTTGGAATTCCAGAGGAAACTATAAGAAAGGCAATTTCAAATTTTAAAGGAGTCGAATTTAGATTAGAAAAAATAGCCGAAATAAGGGGAATCAGTTTTATAAATGATAGTGCTAGTACCTCTCCTGATGCCGGAATAATGGCCCTTAATTCTTTTGACAAAAAAGTTTTACTTATTTGTGGTGGGGCAACAAAAAATTTGCCACTTGATGATTTTGCTAAAAATATTTTGAAAAAAGCAAAAAAAGTTGCCCTATTAAAGGGCGAGGATTCATTAAAATTAAAAGAATTTTTAGATCAAGAAAATAAAAATTTAGTTTTAGGTATTTATAATGATTTTGAAAAAGCTATTTATGATTTATATAAAATAGCTATTGAAAAAGATATAATTTTACTTTCTCCTGGTTGCGCAAGTTTTGGATTATTTATAAATGAGTTTGATAGGGGTAATCAATTTAATAAAATTGTAAATAAAATACAAAATGAGATTAAATAAAGAAAATAAAATCAAATCATTTTTTAGGTCAATTTTACAAAAAGATAAATCAAAACATGGTCCCGATTACAAAATTATTGTAATTACATGGCTTTTGGTTTTATTTGGTGTGATTGTTCTTTTGTCTTCCAGTCCTGTTTTGTCATATAAAAAATATGAAAATATATACTATGTTTTTTGGCACCAAATTTTATTGGGAGTTTTACCGGGTATTCTTTGTTTTTATGTTTTGTCAAAAATAGATTTTAATGTTTGGAGAAAATATTCCCTATTAATGCTTGTTATATCAATAATTCTTTTAACTTTGGTTTTTATCCCTGGACTTGGAACTGATTATGGAAAAGACGCGAGAAGCTGGATTAATATATTTGGAATATCAGTTCAGCCATCAGAAATTGTAAAATTAACTCTTTTGATCTATATTGCAAGCTGGATAGAGTCTAGAGGTCAAAGAGTGAAGGATTTTTATCAGGGCTTCGTTCCATTCTTGTTTTTATTGATAATTATTGCAATTTTAATGTTATTGCAGCCAGATTTAGGAACCCTATTTATAATATTTATAATTGCATTTACTGGATTTTTTGTGGGTGGGGGTAATATAAAACACATAATATCTTTGCTTATTATAGCTTTTGTTTCCGGTTTTATTGCAATAAAAACTGCCCCATATAGATTAGCAAGATTAACAGTATTTTTAAATCCAAACTCAGATACAAGCGGTATTGGTTATCATTTAAATCAAGCGCTTATTGCAATTGGTTCTGGGGGAATTTTTGGTGTGGGGCTCGGACAGTCTAGGCAAAAATATGGATATATTCCAGAAGTTGCCGGGGATTCAATTTTTGCAATAATGGGTGAGGAGTTGGGTTTTTTAATTTGTTTTTTATATATTCTGGCAATATTTCTTTTAATGTCTTACGGGTTTAAAGTTGCTAGTAGAACAAAAAGTATTTATGGAAAAGTTTTATCAGTTGGAATTATTTCATGGATTGGGTTTCAAAGTTTAATAAATATTTGTTCAATGATAGGCCTTATGCCAATGACAGGAGTTCCGCTTCCTTTTGTAAGTTATGGTGGAACTGCTATGATAATGAATTTGTCAGCAATGGGAATACTTGTTAATATATCAAAGCATACGGTGCGTTAAATTTTGAATTTCAAATATATAATAATATAAAATAAAATGAAATTAATGTTTACTGGCGGAGGAACACTCGGGCCAGTTAATCCACTACTAGCAATAATAGAGGAAATTAAAAAGAATCATGGGGATGATGAAATTTTTTGGATTTCAACAAAAAATGGAATTGAAAATAATTATTTAAATTCTTATGGAATAAAAACACATCAAATAAGCGCAGCAAAGCTTCGCAGATATTTATCAATTTATAATGTTTTAGATGTTTTTATTTTTATAAAAAGTTTATTTGAAAGTTATAAAATCATAAAAAAAATTAATCCGGATATAATAATAAGTGCCGGTGCTTATGTAAGTGTTCCAGTTGTAATAATGGGCAAATTATTAAAGAAAAAAATATTAATTCACCAGCAAGATGTTTGGATTGGGCTTGCAAATAGAATTATGAAATTTTTTTCTGATATTATTACTGTTACATTTGAATCACAATTAAAATATTTTGGCAATCGAGCAATATTAACAGGCAATCCATCAAGATTTAAAATTAATGATATAGATAATTTATCTAAAGATTTGATTCTAGAAAAATATAACTTTAATAAAAAACCAATACTTTTAATTTTGGGTGGATCTAGTGGGGCGATGAATCTAAACAATGAAATTTACAATTCTTTAGATAGGTTATTGCAAAAATTTCAAGTTATTCACTCAACTGGTGAAAATAAAAATCACAAAATAGAAAAGAAGGATTATTATCAATATGAATTTTTAGATAAAGAATTGTTGGATTTTATGTTTGTTGCAGATATTGTAGTTTCTCGAGCGGGTATGGCGACACTAACTGAATTGTCATTATTAAAAAAAACCTTAATAATAGTGCCTCTTCCTGGGCATCAAGAGGAAAACGCAAAATATTTTGAAAAATATGGTGCTGTGGATAACTCTGATTTAAAAAACTTGACAGAGAAAATTTTTTTACTCCATGAAAATGAAAATAAAAAATTATCACTTCAGAAAAATATAAATAAAATTATGCCACATGATTCAGTAGAAAAAATAATTGCACACATTTATGGATCTTGAAAAAATAAAAAAAATTCATTTAATAGGAATCGGGGGAATTGGAATTTCAGCAATTGCAAGAATGATGCTTGAATTTAAAAAACAAGTTTCAGGTTCCGATTTGGTAAAAAATTCCCTAACACAAGATTTAGAAAAATTAGGGGCTAAAATTTTTTACGATCATAAAGCAAAAAATTTAGAAGAAACTTGTGATTTGCTAGTTTATTCTCCGGCAATAGAAAGCGATAACCCAGAATTGGTATTTGCAAAGAAGTTAAAAATACAATGCTTGTCACATTTTGATTTTTTAGGAGAATTGTCTAGAAATTATACAACAATAGCAATAACTGGAACTCATGGTAAATCAACAACAACAGCACTTGTTTCTATGATAATGATTAGGGCGGGGCTAGACCCAACTGTTTTTGTTGGTACAAAGATTTCTAAGTTTAACTCAAATTTTATATTAGGAAAAAGTAAGTATTTAGTTGTTGAAGCAGATGAATATGATTATAAAATGTTAAAATTATTTCCGGATTATATTGGATTTACATCACTCGACAAAGATCATTTAGATGTTTATAAAAATTTAAAAAATATAAAAGACGCATTTCAGAAATTTATTGATAAATTAAAATCAAAGTCTAGCTTAATCTATAATTGTGATGATATAAATATAAGAGATTTAAAATTAGGAAAAGACTCGATGTCTATTGGATTAACAGATAATTCTGATTTATATGTTGAAAATGTATCAAGAAATAGTAAAATGCAGTTTTTTGATTTATGTTTAAAAAATAAAAAATTATGTAAAATAGAAACAAATCTTCCGGGGGTTTATAATATTTATAATATTTTAGTTGCATGTGCAATAGCTATAAAGTTGGGGATAAGGCCAGCTATAATTTCCGAAGCAATAAGAGATTTTAAGGGATTGTGGCGTAGATTTGAATTTATGGGTATATGGCGTAAAAATTTGATTTTCTCTGATTATGCTCATCATCCTACAGCAGTAAAATCATTGTTGCAGGGCGCACGTGGTTTTTATCAAAATAAAAAAATAACGATTGTTTTCCAGCCACATCAAGAAGATAGAACTGAACAATTGTTTGATGAATTTTTAAATTGTTTTGAATTAGCTGATAATATTGTTTTATATCCAGTTTACAGGGTGTCGGGCAGAAGAAGCGTGCTCAAAAAGAATTCTTATGATTTGTATAAAGAAATTAAAAAAAATTATCTAAAACAAAATCAAGAAATTTATTATACAAAAGATTTTAAAGAATTAAAGAAAACACTATCAAAATTTAAAGACAATGTGATAATTATTACAGGAGCGGGAAATATTGATGATTTCGTAAGAAATTTAGAATATAAATAAAAATTTTGCTATAGCGTCTCACTGTCATTCTGAATTTATTTCAGAATCCCATTGAGAGAATCTAAAACATCAAGATCCTGAAACAAATTTAGGATGACGAATGGGCAAAATTTTAAAAATTATGATGGATATACAAGAAAAATTTAAAAATATTGAGTTAAATAAAAGCCTAAAAGAACTTACAACTTTTAAAGTTGGTGGAGGATCAAAATATTATCTAGAAATTTTAGACATAGAAGAATTACAAAATTGTGTTAAATATTGTAATGATAGTAAAATTGAATTTTTGGTTTTGGGTTGGGGGAGTAATGTTTTAATAAGTGATAATGGATTTGATGGACTAATTATAAAATTAAAAAATAATGATATAAAATTAGAAAATAATATTATAAATATTTCCGCTGGAATTTCTTTATCATATTTTTTGCAATATACTTTGGACAATAATTTTATCGGTGCAGAATTTTTAGCAGGAATTCCTGGAACAATTGGTGGTGCAATTTATGGAAACGCAGGAATTCCAAATAAAAGCATTTCCGATATTTTAGAATCAGTTTTGTGTGTTACAAGAGAAGGAGATATAATTGAAATATTAAAAAAAGATTGTAAATTTTCGTATAGAAATAGTATTTTTAAAGAAAATAAATATATCATATATGGCGCAAAAATAATTTTAGAGCAGGGTGATGCAAATATTTCAAAGGAAATAATTGAAAAATCAATTTTAGAAAGAAACTCAAAACAACCAATTGAGTATCCTAGCGCAGGAAGTTTTTTTAAAAATGTATATATAACAGATGAAATAGAGAATAATTTGAAAGATTCGTTAGATATTTCTATATTTATAAAATTAGGCAAAATTCCAGCTGGATTTTTGATCGAGAGAGCAGAATTAAAAGGCATGACAATTGGTGGAGCAAAAATTTCAGAAAAACACGCAAATTTTTTGATAAATTATAGAAATGCAACAGCGAATGATATTTATAAACTTTCAAAAAAAATAGAGGAAATTATTTTTGAAAAATATAAAATAAAGTTAGAACCAGAAGTTCAATTAATCGGGAGATTTTAATTATATAAATAAAATAAGCTCAGTGATGTTGTAAAGAGCTTATTATTTGTCATGATAGTCTTTGTATAAATTTTGACTGTCATGTTTTTTGTAATGGAGCCAATCTTTAAAGATTAAGATTAGACCCCAAATACCAGAAGGAAGAGCGATTGCAAATATTATATCCGCTATCAAACTCCTTAATGGTATTGCATCAAGTGGGATATTATACATTTTACCTCCTTTGCTTTATTGGATTTTATAACTATCAAATATTTTGTCAAATAGAAAAGCGCCGAACTCTGAGGGGAGAACGGCGCTAGGAGGGTTTTGAGCTTGGGGCGGTTTGCTTACCCCTTAATATTTTAGTCTATGGACCTTGGAATAAATGTTTCTTTTTTGGAGAATCAAGTAAATCCTAGTCACAAAGACATTGTTTTGTTTTTTCGTTTTTTCTATTGAGAGTTTTTGAAATTCTCGTTTTAGCACAATGGTATTTTTCTTTTGGAATATCTATTTTTTTTGCATTTTTATTCTCCTGTAATGCTTTATTTTTCCAATTGAAATTAACCATTGGGCGGTGCTCTTTGTTTGATTTTACGTCTCTACATAAAATCCCCCTATTATTTTTTTTGAATGGCGACTCCTACCATTGTCTTCGTCTCTCGAGACTAATTTTATTGGTCCTCTTAAGACTTACTTCCATCCACTTTTATTATATATAATGTTCTAAAAATGTCAATAAATATGAGTATTTTAATATTTGTCAAAATGTTTTTTTATTGCTACTATAAAAGTATATTTAGTATTAAAAATAAAAAAAATGAACATCCAATTTTATGCAAAAAATGTGGATTTAACAGAGAAAATTAAAGATTATGTGAACGAAAAAATAGGAGCTCTAGATAGATATGGGCTTAATTTTTCTAGTGTCCGAGTTGATATTTCCAAAGATTCTCGTCATCAAAAGGGTGAGGTTTTTAGATTTGAAGCAAATATGAAAATATTGGGTAATAAAATGATAAGAGCAGAAGCTAGTAGTGGTGATATATTATCATCAGTAGATATCGTAAAAGACAAACTGGAAATACAAATAACAAAACTAAAAGACAAAATAAAAAGATAAAAAATTTTTTAATTTGAAATATTAAATTTCAGTATAGTTTTTATTTATTAATTAAATTTTATGTCACTTTTATCAAAAATATTTGGAGATCCAAATCAAAAATACATTGATTCTATTTTGCCAATTATTGAATCTATTAATTCACTAGAAAAAGAATTAGAAAAATTATCAAAAGAGGAACTTCGTGTAAAAACTAAAAAATTTCAAGAGGATTTGAAAAATGAAAAAACAACTCTTGATGAAATTTTACCAGAGGCTTTTGCAATGGTTAGAGAAGCTGCAAAACGAACATTAAATCAGCGTCATTATGATGTTCAATTAATGTCTGGAATTACACTGCATAGAGGAAGAATTGCTGAAATGAAAACCGGAGAAGGAAAAACTCTTTCATCAACCTTAGCACTTTATTTAAATGCTTTAACTGGAAAAGCAGTCCATTTAATTACTGTAAATGATTATTTGGGAAAAAGAGATTGCGTTTGGATGGGTCAGATTTATGATTATTTAGGACTTAGTGTTTCTGCGATTGAGCACGAGGCCTCATATATTTATGATGCATCACATGTTCAAATAGAAGACGGAAAACCAAATAACATAACAATTGTTGAAGATTATTTGCGTCCTGTTTCAAGACAAGAAGCGTATAGGGCTGATATAGTTTATGGTACTAATAATGAATTTGGTTTTGATTATTTGCGTGATAACATGAAACAATCTACTTCTGAATTGTGTCAAAGAGGTTATTATTATTGTATTATCGATGAAGTTGATAGTGTATTAATTGATGAGGCTAGAACCCCTCTTATAATTTCATCAGCTGATGCTGAGCCAACTGATAAATATAAAAAATTTGCAAGCGTTGTTAGTGATGTAGAGGAAAATACTCATTACAATATAGATGAAAAAATGAGATCAGTGACTTTTACAGAAGAAGGACAAAATTATATTGCAAATAAATTGACTTTTGATCCATGGTCGAATGCCGATTTTAATTCAATTTTTCACTTAGAGGCCGCATTAAAAGCAAGATTACTTTTTAAACGTGATAAAGATTATATTGTAAAAGACGGTGAAGTTATGATTGTTGATGAGTTTACTGGCAGACTTATGCCTGGACGAAGATATTCTGAAGGATTACATCAGGCAATTGAAGCAAAAGAAGGGGTGAGTGTTCAAAGAGAAAGTTTGACATTAGCTACTGTCAGTTTTCAGAACTATTTCAGAATGTATGAAAAATTATCTGGTATGACGGGCACAGCTCAGACAGAAGCAGAAGAATTTATGAAAATTTACAATTTGGAAGTCAATGTAATTCCAACAAATAAATCAATTTCTAGACGAGACATAAACGATAAAATTTATAAATCAGAGGAAGCAAAATTTCTTGCAATTGTTAAAGATGTAAAATTAAAATATGAAAAAGGTCAACCAGTTTTAATTGGTACAATTTCAATTGAGAAAAATGAATTACTTAGCGAATTATTAAAAAAAGAGGGCGTTCCACACAATGTTTTAAATGCAAAACAACACGCAAAAGAAGCTGAAATAATTGCTCAAGCTGGTCGTGTGGGAGCAGTGACGGTTGCTACAAATATGGCTGGTCGTGGAGTCGATATAATTTTAGGCGGAAGTCCATACAACGAAACAGAATATAAAAAAGTGGTTGAGCTTGGAGGATTATATGTTTTAGGAACAGAGAGGCACGAATCTCGTAGAATTGACAATCAGCTTCGTGGTCGTAGTGGTCGTCAGGGTGATCCAGGATTATCGTGTTTTTATGTTTCAATGGACGATGATTTAATGAGAATTTTTGGTTCAGATAGAATGAAAAGCATAATGAATACATTAAAAATTCCTGATGACATGCCAATTGAAAATAAATTAGTTTCAAGTTCAATTGAAAAGTCTCAAA
>DAORGW010000026.1:0-11901 GCA_035356975.1 bacterium
AACGTCGGGTTGTGGTCCCGAAGATGAGGGTTCGATTCCCTCTAGCTACCCCATTTGGAAAAGACGAGTCTAAAAGCTCGTTTTTTCTGTTATATAAGGGTAAAAATGTGGTTTGCCACTCTAAATCTACACGTTCAGGGAATATTTTGATAATTTTTATCAATTTTTTAATAAGATTAGCTTTATTTTCGTGGTTTGCCACTTTATAGGCATAAGCTGGATTTGAGAGCAGTTTTGTTAGTTCTTCAATTCTACTAAACGAAGCCTCGTTGGTTCTTTGAAAGTCACTTATTTCAGATTCAAGGGCGGTTTTCTCAAGAGTAAATTGTTGTTTTTTTTGTTCGTAAATCTCTTTATCAATTGTACCGTCTAATAAGTGGTCAGTTAAATTACTTAAACGATCATTGCAGTTAGTTATTTTAAGCCTAAGAGCATCATTCATTTTTTCTAATTCAAATTCATAAGTCCTTTTTAAATCTTTAGCAATTTTTAATAATTGAGAAGATTCTTGTTTATTAAATTTAATTTTATCAATCTCTTTTAACAATATTTCTTCAATATTATTTTCAGAGAATGTTTTTGCTTGGCAAAATTTATTGCGACAATAGTAATAAGGATATTTATGTTTAGCGGTCATTGATTTTAAGGTGTGTCCACATAAACCACAGGTTAAGATGTGTTTAAACTTGTAATCGTTTTTATGAGTGTGAGGAGTAAATCTTCTTTGTAAAACATCTTGAACTTTTTTGAATAATTTATCAGAAACAATCGCGGGATGTAGTCCAATATTAAGCTTGCCTTTTATGTCAATGATGCCCATATAGTATTTATCATTTAAGATTCTACTGATTTTTGTATACTCAATTCTTTTATTGTTATAGGTTTTCAGACCCTTCTTATACATTTCATCAGCTAGCTCATGAAGAGTATATTTACCAGTAGCATATAAATCAAAACATTTTTTAATTAAAGGCGCGGTTATTGGATCAAGTTCTCTTGTTCCAATTCCTGATTTTTTATATCCTAACAAAACTCTTCCAAAAACTGTATAACCAAGCTCTGCTTTTTTGTTCATACCCTTTTTAGTCTCCTGTGATAAATTAGCAATAAAATCTTCAGCCATTACAGCTTTCATAGTACAGGTTAATGAGCCACCTCTACTGTTTAAGTCTGAACCATCACGACTAAAACAAATATTATAACCAGCATTTGATAGCTCTTTTATTTTTGCCCAGTCGCTAATAGATCGGCAAGATCTATCTACGTCGTGAAAAATTATTCCCTTAACGCTTTTTGATTTTTTAATTTCCACTAGCATTAAACCGAACTGCTTTCGACCTTTTTTAGCAGCACTTTGTACTTCACGGAATTCTTTTACAATTTGAAACCCTCTTTCTTTTGCAAATTTTTGATTTGCTTCTTGTTGAGCTTCAAGGGAAGCCCCTGTTTCTGCTTGGTTTAGAGACGAAACTCTGTAATAGCTATAATATTTATCCATATATTTATAGGTGATTAAATAGGGATTTATTTATCATATTTTAATTAGATTAATGACTACCTTAAAAAGCTATCGTAAAATCAATTCAACTGCTGACTGATATTTTTCGCCCTTGTAAGAGATTAAGCCTTTTTTATAAATTGGATTACTTAAAATCTTTTTAATTGTTGATGGACTCCACTTCTCGTTTCCTCTCTTAGTCGGGATACTTAAATCCGTTAAAGTATTAGCAATTATTTTTAGGGATTTCTTTTTTCTTTTTAGATTGAATATCAACATAATCGTCTTAGCTTCTTGTTGGTTAATTACTAAATTGCCCTCATTGTTGTCATAGCCATAAATTTTCCCACCATGCCAACCACCATTTTTAGCCTTTCTTTCTCTACCACCTTCAAGTCTTAAAGCGATCATTGCTCTTTCAAATTCAGAGAATACACCAAGCATTTGTCTAAAAGCTTTTCTGAAAGGATCACTACTGTCTAAATCAGGCTCAAAAGCTGAAATTAATTGCTTTTCATTTTTATTAAACTCTTTTATCAAACCTTCTTGAATATATAAATCTCTTGCTAACCTATCTAGCTTATAGATGATTATATATTCCGCTTCGGTGTTGTTTAATAAATCAAGAAGATTTTTTAATCCTGGTCTATCGCTTAATCCACCACTGAACCCATCATCTGAAAATTCTTCAATAATCAGGTATTCATTTTTGATAGCAAATTCTCTGACCTTCATTTTTTGAACTTCAATTGTTCCTTCTTCTTTTTGAAGATCAGTTGATACACGATAATAGGCAAGTGCTTTTTTTGTCATAGATTTTTGATTAGGGATGATTAGAAATGCTTATAATATAAGACGCAAATTCAAAAATCTAAATGTTTCAGGAATAAATCGTGTAGCTATACAGGAAAAATATAAGTGGCAAGTCTGTTTTTTAGTTTTTTAGAACCCTTATATATTAAAAAACTAAAAAACAGAATATTTAACATATAGTTTTCTATTTTTATCCCTGGTTATCGTTTTTATTTTTTGTTCATCTTCGAGTGTCTTTAAGATATTTAGTATATTGTTCTTTCCAATAGACCCTTGAAATTCTTGATATATAATATCTTGGGTTATAGGTTCTGCCCTCTGCTCAATAAATGACAAAATAGACACTTTATTTTTTTCTTGTTTATCTATAACCACGCTTGATGATTCGTTAGTATATTCCTTAAAAACGAATTCCATTTTATAATCTTTCTTTTCAAAAGAAATTTTAAAAGGAGGAATTTCTGGTTGATAACGATTTTTTGTTTGTTTAATTTTTAAATCATTACCCTCTTTACTTATCATCATATGGCAATCAAGAGCGGCTAAAATATCTATTGAGCCACGCATTGATTGGTTATCATTGTCTTGCTCGCCCTGACCCTTTCGGTGATGATGATTTATTAAAACTGTTATGCCTAATTTTTTTAAGCGTGATATTTTGCAAAATAAATTAGACATATCCTTTGCACTGTTTTCGTCTCCGGAATGAATTCTGACTAAACTGTCTATAATTACAACATTGATTTTTAGTCTTTTTATTTCTTTTATTAGAAGTTCAATACTTTCATCATTATCAGCTTTAAATCCCGACATAATACTAAAAGAAATTTCTGTTTTTTTATCAAGACCAAGTGTTATCAGTCGCTCTTTTATGAGCACACTAGAATCTTCCTCATTTATTATTAACACCTTTGATTTTTTAACGGGGAACATATTAAAGACACTCTTCCCCTGGGAAATACAAATAGCAAAATAAAGAGTAAGCCAAGTTTTAAATCTACCAGGCCGAGCCGATAAAATAGACAGAGATCCTTTTGGTAGTAAACCTTGAATAATCCACTCAGTTTTAAAATCAGAATTTAACAAATAATTTGAAGAAACTATTTCAAGCGGATTATTTTTATTAGCTAAGCGATTTTCTGTTTTGTTTTTTTTGATTTCCGTCCTTACAATAATTTTTAAATCTTTTGATTTTAAAGGATTGTCCGACACCTGATTAATTGCTTTAATATACTTGAGAACAGTTTTTTGATCGGTTGTATTTAAAAGACTAATTAAATCGGAGGTTATTTTTCTTAGCATATTTTTATTTCTTAAAATATTTATTAATAGCATCTTTAGCTATTTCATGGGCATAAAAAATATCATCCTCAATTGGGCAGTAAAAATCTCTATCAATTGTTCTGTGCTCTTTTTTGTGATCAAGTTTGATAAAGATCATATAGTTGTGAGGAATTTTTGTTATTGAATAGCTTTTACTATCAAACAACAAAATACCAATTCTTTTTTGTCTTGCTTTTTCAAGCGCTTGTAGTTTGTTCATAGTTGTTGGTTAGATTAATTATTGCTCAAAAATATCAAGAACAATTGAAACATAATCAATAAAATTGATTTCCATTTCCGCCAAGTCTTTAGTTGTTTGGTCTTGGTTGTTCATCATAAATTTGCTTATGATGATATTATGCTTCGCAAATAAAAATACTTAAATAATACCTAAAACTAAAAAAGACCAATAAAATTGGTCTTTTTACGGCTTATTAACAACTGTCTTAAGGTATTTATTTTTTACTCTCTATAAAACGGTACCTTGATTTATTGATATTATAGCCAAGATTTTTATGGTGAATTATTAAATCATATTTTACATCTAATTTCTCTCTTGTCATTTCATTAATACCTTCAATTTCTTTTTTAACCTCTGATCCGTCGGTATAATCGATTCTATCTGCAATCTCTTTTGGGGAGAGTAATTTATTCCTTTTTATTAAAAGCAAAATTACACACATTCTTTTTGAATCTTTATTTTTAATCCTTCTTGGTCTGTAGTATTTAATTTTACCTTTTTGATTTATGTAGATTTCTCTTTTGTTATAAAAAATTGTATTTTCTCTGATGTGGAGCCCTTTGTTTTTTACAAGGTCATTTAAAATTAAAACTATAAAATCTTTAATTTTTAATTTATTTTTTTCAAGAGATTTTTTGTTTTCCAGTTTTTCAAAATCAAAAAGATTAGAAATTGGATTAATTATAGAAACCACTTTTATTTCATCTTTATCTTTACCAACCTTTTTTAAAATCCTCATTGAATCATCTGCCCAAAAATTTATTTTGTCAGTTAAAACAATAGAAGATTCTTCTTTGTGGGGAAAATACTCAAGGTCTTCAATTAAGGAATATCCTTGATTAATTAAACTTATTATCTCTTCATTATCCATATTTTTGTCCACTTCGTTAAAACGGAGTGTATGAATTAGCTTATATTTATAGTTTAAATCCTATAAAAATAAGCGTCAATAAAAGAGGATAACTGACGAATACCCTCTCTTTTCGACTTACACAAAGTGTAAAACCGTTCTTCAGTTTCTAGGAGATTTTTGGAAACTGTCGTTAAAAAATCAATTTATATAAATACCACGAATAGTATAGGCAAATAGCATTTTCCAGTAGTTGTATTATTGTTCCTGCCCATAAAAATTTTTGTTCTGCTTGAGTTTCAATATCCTTTTCGTGAAAGTTAACAAAAAAAGATAGTAAACCAGATCCAAGAGAAATAATAAAGAATATTAAACTAATAAGCATTATTATAATAAAAACTATTGATAGAATCTTTGACAATAAAATTAATTCAAAGTTTCTGTATAGAATCTTTATTACAAAAGCTATAATGCCATAAAAAATAACATTTTTTATTGCCGCATTTAAAATAGTTATTAAATGGTTTTTATTTAGCATAATTATTTTTTTATTAATCTTTTAAAAAAGATAGTCGCTAACACCACCAAAATAAAAGATAAAATTATACAAAGAATTTTATTTGAAAATATCCAGTTGATAATCAACGAGTATTTATCATGCTCAATAACACTGGTTCTAAAAATTGTTTTAAGTGCCGTATACATTTAATTAAGAATTTTAATTTTTATACCAAATTTTACTCAGTTTAAGTGAAACCGTTAATCCACTCCAACCACAAATTAAATTAAACCACCAAGGGGGTTCGTTTGAGTTAATAAATCCGCCAAGAAAAAGAAATATTGAACCAAGCATCAAAATCGCAATATTAATCCTTATATAATAGTCTTTAATTTTTTCTAAGTAATTTTTCATTTTTTAAATCCTAAATATAAAAAATATCCTCCACCAAAAATTGAAAATAGTGTAAAAATATTTCGGCCCAAAATTTCGGCGTCATTCCAAACTAACAAATAAATAAGTTCCTTGCTGTTTATAATAACTCCTAAAATAAGAATCATTCCTAAAACACCAAGAATTGTTTTTTTACGATAGCTCATTTCTTTTTTCATAAATTTTATATTAAGTATTATTTTTTATTACTTCTAAAATTTCTTGATTTGATAAATCGTCAATACCACATCCAGGAATTGATCCAAAAACATCTTTTATAAAAACAAAAATATAATCTGACCCAATAAGATCGCCAGATTCTTTTAATTCATAAATACTAAAAATTGCCTTGGTTTTAGATTGGTCCGGTTCTTTATTATTATTTTTTGTAATAATTAAAAATGTTTTATTATTTGTTTGTGCTATTTTTAAAACTTTACCTCCATTGCACCCCATTATTTCACTAATTAAAAAATCTCTTTCAAAGTCTAAGATTTTTTTATCCTTATTTTCTTTAGTTATAATATTCCAATTACTACTCTTTTTGATAAAGAAATTATAAATGTCAGTGTTAGCGTTTGTGTGATAATCATAATAATCAGCCCCAACAATATGAGAAACAAAGACGTTATCATCAGTTCCGTCAAAGTTTAAATCGATATAATTATTACCAGGAGCAAAAGAATATATTTTTATTTTGTCATCCTCTTGTTCTAATAACGCTTTAGAACTTGTTTCAGTTGGCTCAAATTGCTCTGGCTTATTTTGGATATCCTTTTTTTGATTTGTTAAATAATATCCAAGAAAAGTTATAAAAAATAAAACAATCAAGCCAATAAAAATTAAAAGATATTTTTTATTTATTTTTTCTGTCATATATTTTTAATTCTAGTTTCATTAAAGCTATTTATATTATTTAAAATATCAGCGACGGAAACATTATTTTTTGCTATCAACCAGTTTAATTTTGAAATTCTTGAATAAATATATTCAATTTCATAAGAATTTTGATTTAAATCCTCTTTTAAATAAACAACAACAATATCATTTTTTAGCTCAGATTCTTTTATTCTAAAATCTTCTGGCAAATTATCCCTGTTTATAGATAAGTAATCGCTGGGCATTATATGATGCCTAATAAAAATAATATCTTGACCGCTTTTTATTGCTTCAAGATATTTTTCTTCGTAATTATTCAGTTGAGTGTTTTTGCTCACAATAAATGAGCTTGCCTTTGAAATGTCATCAGCTAGGTTTTTAATAGATTTTTCTTGTCCTATTAATAGCAAAATCATATTTAGCTAATTATAGCTTAATTATTATTACGCAAAATTTAAAAAGTAAATAGTCAAGCCGTATACAGTCCTATTTTCAAGAAAAACAGCTTAGCAATAGGGTAAGACACAAAACAGGGTAAACGGCTCAAATTTGACTGTATAGGCCGTGAAAATGAGCTGATTTTAGCCTATGACGTGAGTTATAATCTCTCCAATAAAAAAACGGACACCCGACCTAGTTGCGAAACTACACTTTGGGTATCCGTAAAGGATCCTACTTATGCTGGTCGGCGTGCCCGTTCCATTGCACAAGCAGGATAAATGCCAAGATTGGCTAAATCCTTTACAGATTAAGTATAGTTTCGCAATTAAATCCTAGCATATTTTTTAAATAACCTCAAATTTATATTTTCTTTAATCATAGCCATATATGATATAAATTTCTTTGATTTTTAGTAAAATTTTTGTCAGAATGTTATTGTATTGGAAAATAATATTTTAAAAATATGGCTAGTTGGAGTTTTAGAAGAAGAATAAAAATAATACCAGGTGTTAGATTAAATTTTAGTAGAAGTGGTATAAGCACATCAATCGGAATTAGGGGTGCAAATTTTACTTTTGGTAAAGATGGAGCGTATTTAAATACAGGAATTCCTGGAACGGGTATTTATAAAAGACAAAAAATTTCTTCTTCATCTAAATTAAATAATAACCTAAGGGCAGAAGAAAATAACGATACGAATAGCCAGTCATTAATAGAGCAAAAAGACAATATTTTTAGTGTAGAGCCTGATAAAATTACTAGTCAAAATATGGAGGGTGTAAAACAATCCATAATAGACGCTCATAATCAGCGTAAAGAGTTAGCCGTAGACATTAAAAAAGTTAAAAAAGATTTATTATGGTCAAAAGTAAAACTATTTTTTGTTTATCTCTTTATTGTTGGGTTTGTTTATAAAAAAATAGCAGAAGAAATAAGGGCTGATATTGAAAATCAAAAACAAGCAATTTTGGAATTAGAAAAACAAAAAAGTGAGTCTTATGTTCAACTAGATGCGGAGTTTGATAATGAGTCCCTAAATAAATATGAACAGGTTTTAAAAAACTTTAAAGAGTTGATGGACATAGAAAAAATTTGGGATATAACTAGGGAGGAAGAAAATGATAAAACAAAAACTAGATCAGCAGCATCTAGGGCAATTGTTAGAAAGGAAATTAAAATAGGACTTAAAGATTTGGAAGATATTAAATACAGCAAACAGGCTTTATGTTTTAATAATTCTAATGGAGCGGATTTGTATTTTTACCCAAGTTTTATTGTTATGCAGGGGAAAGATAGTTTTGGAGTTGTTGGACTAGATGAGATAGAATTTAGCTTTAATAGCGCTAAACTTATAGAACAAGAAAAAGTTCCTAAAGATTCTGAAATTATAGAATACACGTGGTTCAAAGTTAATAAAAACGGACAGCCAGATAAAAGATTTAAAGATAATTATCAAATACCAGTTGTAAAATATGGTGTTATAAATTTAAAAACCAGCAATGGAGTTAATGAAGAGTATCAGTTTAGTAATTATCTGTTAAGTGAACAGTTTTCTAACGCATTTTTAGAGTTTAAAAAAATGATAGATAAATAAATTAATGTTTAACATATTTAAATCACAAGAAAAAATAGGCGGTGAAATTGCATTCCACCATTTAATTGAATGGTGGCTTGGAACATTTAATAAACAAGAACGAGAATATATTGTAAAAACATTCCAACCTCTGGGTAGTTCGCGTGACGTTTTGGTAAAAGGTGAAATTCAATATAGTAGCGGTAGTGCAGTTTCTTTATTATCTAATTTAGCTGGATGGTTTAAGAATGTTAAAGATAGGGAAATCGGTTATAAATTATTGAATAAGGCGGAGGATTTAATTAATAATAAAATAGAAGTATTAGATATTCATTTCTTCTATCATAATAAAATAGAATTTTATTATCGTTTTAGAGACATAGACAAAGAGTCTTTAAATATCGCAATTGAAGCTTGTAAAAAACAAATTGAACTTTCATCTAAATCAATATTTGATTTTAAAAAGGAATACAAGGAATTACCAATGCACACAGGATATGAACAATTGGCTATAATTTTAGAGAAACAAAATCAATTTGATGAGGTTGTTGCTTTATGTGAACAAGCTAAAAAACAGGAATGGGGTGGAGAATGGGACAAAAGGATTGAAAGATGTTTAAAAAAGAAAAATAAAAATTAACTCTATGCAAATGGAAAGCTATTATACTCTTTTAGAGCAGTTAAGAACTATTGCAAACAAATGTTTAACTAATCACCCAGAACCAAAAAGTGAAAAAGAGGGGCTATTGCTTTATGCTATTGCTAAGGCAGATAAAACGCTTTGTGCTTCATCTCTTTTGTGTCGTAATGGAATGGGTGAGGACGCCTCAATTTTATGTAGAAGTATTTTTGAATTGGCTTTAACCATAGAATATATTTTTCAAGATCCAACTGATAAAATGGCAAAGAGATATTTTTCCTACGACTGGATTCAAAGAAAAAAGATGTACGGTTATATGGCTAGATCTGGTCGGTTTCAAAAGTATTTATCATCCGCAGAAAGCCAGAAGATAATCACAGATATCAATAAAGAAGCAAATAAAGTAAATAAAAAATATAATTATGGTAGTAGTTGGTCGGACAAGAATATTGCTGACATGGCTAAAAGCGTAGGGTGGTTAGATTTATATGAAACCGCTTATAGAATACAGTGTAATTTTAGCCATTCTAATCCGAGATCATCCAATGACTATTTTAAAGAAGAGAATGGACGCTTAATTTTAAACTCCGGTCCAAGTGAGAATTTAGTATCCGAAACACTTGTTACAATTTTTAACTCTTATTTCCATATTATTAGAAAGATTAATGATTATTTTAAAAAAGGATTAGGTGCTGAAATTAAAAAAATTGAGGATGACTTTGTGAACCTATTAAAAGCTTCTAATAAGAGTTAATTTATCAAATATTCCATCAAAATAGTTTTCCAAGTTTTGCAGTTAGCCACCCTATTTGGAAAAGACGAATCTAAAAGCTCGTCTTTTCTGTTATATAATGGTAAAAATGTTATTTTTTTAGTAGAATTATTGATAAAATAGTGGTAGGCTTTAAAAATAATTACTTAATTATTATTTTTATGAAAAAGATTGTTTTAAGTTCTTCGTTTTTTTTAATTTTAATACTTTCTGGTTGTGATAACCAATTTGAAAAACATACTAACTATATTCAAGAAAATGTAAATATTATAGAAAGTGAACAAAAAAACAAACCTTTTACAGATGAAGAATTCGAAGCCAGACAGAAAAAATCAGAGGACTTGGCCAAGTTGTCCCTGCAAATAAAACCAGGCAAAAAAGACGCTAACACGCCAACAATTGATTATGGAGAGATAGAAATAAAAGAAGAAAATAAAAAGCTTTTAGAAAGAGTTGTTGAAGCTTCCTATAAAAAAGAACTAGAAATTCTTGGAGATAAAAATATTTTAGAAAGAGTTGAACTTTCAGAAGAAGATTATTTAGATGCTTTTAAAAACTTTACCAAAGAAATGACCCACATTATAACAACTAAGGATGTCTTAGTAAGTAAATGGGAAATCCAGTTAAATTATTTAGCTAAGGATCTGGGGGTGATTTATAAATTTGATGAAGCAACTCTTAGAAAAATATCAGAAGATAAGTCGCCAGTAATAGATCAAAGAAAGCTTACCAATCTCGGGATTTTAAATCGGTGGCTTGGGGTGGGGGGTGCTGTATTAAATACTGTTGATAAAAACGTTGTAGAAAAAGAGTTAATTAATAAGGAATTAGAGGCTGCCAGAAAATCTGTTGCTGTTATTGTTGATGCTTTAGTTCAAGAAAGAAAAACTGAAGATATAAAAATTGAATTTTTGGAAGACAAAGGTAGTGGACATAATAAAAATCAAGATAATTTGAAAGATTGTGTAATTAAAGGCAATATAAGCTATAATACGGGAGAGAAAATCTATCATTTTCCTGGTTGTGATTACTATAGTTCAACGGTTATAGATGAAAAATATGGAGAAAAGTGGTTTTGTACAGAACAGGAGGCTATAAACGCTGGGTGGAGAAAAGCTTATAATTGCCCATAATTTTAAGAATTTACCAAATATTCCATCAAAAAAGTTTTCCAAGTTTTGCGATTAGCCACCCCGTTTGAAAAAGACGAGCTTTTAGGCTCGTTTTTTCTGTTATATGAGAATAAAAACTTGGTTTGCCAGATAATTCAATAATAAGTATAATTAAATTATGGAAATTACTGATTATAAAATTAGAAAAATAAAACCCGACGATGTTTTAAAGCTTCATCGGGTTTATCTTTCGGCTTGGTTAGATACTTACCCCAACGAAGAATTTAACATTACAACCGAAGATATTATTTATAAATATGATCAAAGACTGGCGCCAGATAAAATAGAGGAGAGCAAAGAAAAAATAACTCAAACAAAAGAGAACGAATTAAAATTATTACTAGAATATAACGGGGATGTAGTTGCTCTATGTAATGTTGCGATAGAAAAAGATTATAATCAGCTTCAGGCAATATATGTTCTTCCCGAATATCAAAGAATGGGAATAGGTGGTCTCATTTGGTCTGAGGCTGAAAAATTTTTAGATCCACATAAAAAAAGTATTGTTCACGTAGTTTCTTATAATGATAAGGCTATTAAGTTTTATGAAAAATTAGGGTTTAAGAGTACTAATAAAATATTTACAGACGAACGTTTTAAAATGAGAAATGGTTCTGTTTTTCCGGAACTAGAAATGGTAAGACCACCATTAAAAAATGAAGCTAATTTACCAAATATTCCATCAAAAAAGTTTTCCAAGTTTTGCGCTTAGCCACCCCATAATGAAGCATATAAAAATAACCCTAATATTATGGTTATTTTTTTAGA
>DAORGW010000027.1:0-11678 GCA_035356975.1 bacterium
AGAAGCTAAGGCAATAGAGTTATATGGAGATAATTGGAATAAGTTAGTATATGATCTAGATGAATCATTGTTTTCTGATTATACAGAGGGAAGTGTGATTGAGTAGGTTTAGATTTTTAAACCTTATTGCGTTGATTGAAATAGCGTAAAACCTTTTGTGTTTTTTTTATTTTTGTAGTAATATATTATAAGTTAAATCTAAAAATTAATATTTAAAAGAAAATTATGAAAAAGAACATAATTATAGCTGTTTTAGCTGTTATAGTTATAGCTTTAACGGTTGCACTTTTAATCAATTACAAAGACAAGATAGGTGGTTCCTCAGCAGATATTGATCAAACAAAATTAGCTGCATATATAGTGACAGATTCAAGATGTGTAGATTGTTCTCAAATGGTAGAATATGCCAAAACACAGTTACAGAGCATGTTTACTGGAATTGAGTTTAAGGAATATGATTATTCTAAATCAGATGGGGAGAAATTTTATAAACAATATAAATTAACAGTTTTGCCAGCTATCTTATTTACCTCAGCTATTAAATCTAATGAACAGTATGGAAATATGGCAAATTATTTTACCCCAAATACTGTTAATCCAGAGCTTCTATCACTAAGTCTTGGTTCAACATTTGATCCAACAAAAGAAATTTGTGATAATCAAAAAGATGATACTGGAAATGGAAAAGTAGACTGTGATGACTCAGATTGTTCTACATCTAAAGCATGTAGAGAAAATAAAGAAAATACCCTAGATCTTTTTGTAATGAGTCAGTGTCCTTATGGAACACAAGCATTAGATGCAATGAAAGAAGTTTTAAATAATTTTAAAGATAAAATTAATTTTAATATTCATTATATAGCAAATCAAAATCAAGACGGAACTTTTGATTCTTTACATGGACAACCAGAAGTTGATGAAAATATTAGAGAATTATGCGCAATTAAATATTACCCAGAAAATTATAAATATATGGATTATATTTGGTGTATAAATAAAGAAATGCAAAGTAATTCTTCTGCTTATAAATGGGAAACATGTGCAAAAGATTTTCCAAAAATTAAAACATGTTTTAATAGCGATGAAGGAAAACAGCTTTTAAGTGAAAATATTAAACTAGCAAATGAACTTCAGATTGGTGCTTCTCCAACATGGATGGCAAATAATAGATATGAATTTTCAGGAATTGATTCTGAAACAGTAAAATCAAATTTTTGTAAATATAATAGTGGATTAGTTGGTTGTGAAAATACTTTGTCATCTGAAACAGCAACTCCATCTGGATCTTGCAATTAGTAGTAAAAGTATTTGACACTATTTTAAAATATGCTATACTGAAATTAGCACTCTAGAACTTAGACTGCTAATAAAGAATAGCATATTTTTTTATGAAAAAAGAATTAGATAAAAAATATAAAAAAATATTATATGCAATAATAGAGGAATATATTGAGTCAAAAAATCCAGTTGCCTCAGAGTATTTGGTTAACAAAAAAAATTTAGATTGTTGTTCTGCAACTGTAAGAAATATGATGCTCGAACTTGATGAAGCTGGATACTTGTATCAACCATATACTTCAGCTGGTAGAATTCCTACAAATTCAGCTTATAGATTGTATGTAGATGATTTGTCTCATGAGCAAAAACTTTCAAAAAAAATTGAGTCAAAATTAGAAGCACTTTTAAAAGCTTCAAAAATAAATGATATTAATCAGAAATCAAAATTTTTAGCAAAAATTTTTGCTGAAATATCTAAAAATGCAGTTTTACTTTGTTTTTCCCCACATAATTATTATATTACTGGATTTTCAAATGTACTGTCACAACCAGAGTTTTATGAAGTTGAAAAATTGAAGAATTTAAGTTTGGTTTTTGATAATTTAGAATCAATTTGCGAAAGATTATATGGGTCAGTAAAGGAAACAGAAATTTCAATAGGAGTTGAGGGATCATTTAGTGAAAATTTATCATCAATAAAATCTAGATTTTCTAATGGTGTTATAGCAATAATTGGTCCGGCGAGAATGGATTATAAACAAAATTTAGCCTTAATTAATTATTTTAAAGATAAAATAAAATAGGGTTGGGTTTTAGGATTTGGGAGTTGAGGATTTTAATTCCCCTATCCTGAGTCCTAAATCCTAATTTTCAATAAACAATATGACTGACAAAAAAACAAAAGATAAGAAATTATCTGAAATCGAAGCATTAAAAATGAAGTGCGAAGAGTATTTAAATGGTTGGCAAAGAACTCAGGCTGATTTTGAAAATTATAAAAAACAAACAGAAAAAAGAATAAAAGATGTAATTGAGTTTGGAAATGCTGATATGCTTTTGGAATTTTTGCCACTTTTTTCACACTTTAATTCAGCTCTAACTCATGTAAAAGAAGAAGATAAGCGTGAGGGTTGGTTTGTTGGATTAGAACATATTAAAAAATTGTGGATGGATTTTTTTGAGAAATTCGGAATTAAACAAATAAAAACAGTTGGAGAGCAATTTGATCATAATCGTCACGATGCAATTGACTTTGAAGAAAGAGAAGATTTAGATGATAATGAAATAATTACAGAAGTAACGCCAGGATTTGAGTTAAATGACAAGGTAATTCAACCAGCAAAAGTTATAGTTTCTAAAAATAATAAAATAAAAGATTCTGCTGATTTAGAGTCAGGGAATCAAGAGACCGAGCTTAGCTCGGAGAAAGGAGAATAAAACTATGAAACTAATAAAATGGAATCCGGCTTTTGACTCCTTTTTGGATGATGAGGATTGGGGTCTAATGCCAATGTTAAAGCCAAATACATTTGTCCCATCTCTTGATATTTATCAAGACAAAGACAATGTAATCGCAAAGGTGGCGCTTCCAGGGGTTGATCCTGAAAAAATAAATGTTTCTATCGAAAATGATGTTTTGACAATTGAATCATCAATGGAAAAAGAATCAGAAATTGATGAGAAAAATTATTATAAAAAAGAAATAAGACGAGGATCATTTTATAGATCAGTTCAACTTCCAACATCAGTTGATGGTGACAAAGCAAAAGCTGAATATGAAAAGGGAATACTGGAGATAAAAATTCCAAAAAGAGAAGAAGTAAAACCAAAAACAGTTAAAATTGATGTAAAGAGTAAGTAAACTGGGATTTCGTTTCTTTTGTCATTCCGGGCTTGATCCGGAATCTCAAAAGAAACTCAACTGGAATTTTCTCCCCTTGTCATTCTGAACTTGATTCAGGATCTCAAGGGAGAATCCAGCTTAACTAGAATTTATGCAAAAAACATGAATTCTGGACCATAAAAATTGAAAGCGATTTATGAGAGACTATTATGTTTATATTTTGACAAATAAGACAAATAAAGTTTTGTATATTGGAGTCACAAACGATCTTTTAAGAAGAGTTAATGAACACAAGAAAAAGATTGTTCGCGGATTTACTAGTAAATATAATGTAAATAAATTAGTTTACTATGAATATACAAATGATGTTTGGTCTGCATTAGAGCGAGAAAAGCAACTTAAAAATTGGAAAAGATCTTGGAAAATAGATTTAATAAATAGTTTTAATTCAGAGTGGCGTGATTTATACGATGAACTAATTAATGAATATTAAATTTTTGTTTCCGATGATTATCTCTCTTTCAATTGTCATTCTGAGCTTGTCTGCCCGCTGATAGGTAGGATTCAGAATCTAAATCTACTTTTCTTTGTCATTCCGGGCTTGATCCGGAATCTCAAAAGAGAATCTAAAATAATAACAAAACAAAATGGATAATCTAATATCAAAAAAATTATTACAAAAATGTCCAGTCTGCGGAGAAAATTATAATCATTCAAAAGTGAAATTACTTGAGGCAAATGATTCATATATTCTTTCGTATTTCAAATGTCAAAAATGTGAAACCGGGGTTGCAATGAAAGCGGTTTTCATGCCAACAGGAATGATAGGACAAGCAGTCATAACAGATTTAGAAGCAGATGAAATAATGAGATTTAAAAATAAAGAATCAATTACAAGTTCCGATGTTTTATATATGTATGATTTTATGAAAAGTGATGATGACATTTTAAAAGTAATTAAATAATTAAAAATAGTATTAATATAAGAAAGGAAAAAATAATATGTCAAAAATAATAGGAATTGATCTTGGAACAACAAATAGTGCAATGGCTGTTATTCAGGGTGGAAAACCAGAAATTATTGAAAACAAAGAGGGAAACAGAACAACACCTTCTGTTGTTGCCATGTCAAAAACAAATGAAAGATTGGTTGGTCAGCTTGCAAAGCGTCAAGCAGTAATTAATCCAGAAAATACTTTGTTTTCAATTAAACGTTTAATTGGAAGAAGTTTTGGTGATGAAGAAGTTCAGAAAGATACAAAAACTCTCCCATACAAAATTGTAAAATCAGGTGAAGGGGTAAAAGTTGAAATGAGCGGAAAAGAATACACACCACAAGAAATTTCAGCAATGATTTTACAGAAATTAAAAGCCGATGCTGAAGAAAAATTAGGAGACAAAGTAGAAGAAGCTGTAATTACAGTTCCAGCATACTTTAATGATGCACAGCGTCAGGCAACAAAAGACGCAGGAGAAATCGCAGGATTGAAAGTCAAAAGAATTATAAATGAGCCAACAGCAGCAGCATTTGCTTATGGATTTGACAGAGAAGATGATAAACAAATTGCTGTATATGATTTAGGTGGTGGAACTTTTGATATTTCAGTTTTGGATATTTCTCATGATAAGGAATCAAAACAATCAACAGTTGAAGTTAAATCTACAAATGGTGATACACATTTAGGCGGAGATGACTTTGACCAAAGAATTATAAATTGGATTATTGAAGAATTTAAAAAAGATCAAGGAATTGATTTATCAAATGATAAAACCGCACTTCAAAGATTAAAAGAATCAGCTGAAAAAGCAAAAATAGAATTATCTACTGCTCAAGAAACAGAAATAAATCAACCATTTATTACAACTGATGCAAGTGGACCAAAACATTTGGTAATGAAAATGACAAGAGCCAAATTAGAAGATTTAATAAAAGATTTAGTTGACTCAACAATGGAGCCATGTAAAAAAGCAATTTCTGATGCTGGTTATCAAATTTCTGATATAGACGAGGTAATTCTAGTTGGTGGTATGACAAGAATGCCCTATGTTCAGAAAAAAGTTGAAGAATTTTTTGGTAAAAAACCAAATGTAAGCGTAAACCCCGATGAAGTAGTTGCTCTTGGTGCAGCAGTTCAAGCAGGACAATTTGAGGGTTCAATTGGCGGAAAAGAGGTTCTTTTGCTTGATATAACTCCATTAACTTTAGGAATTGAAACCCTTGGTGGTGTTATGACTCCACTTATAGAGAAAAATACAACAATTCCAAGTTCTAAATCTCAAATTTTCTCAACAGCCGCAGATAGTCAAACATCTGTTGAAATTCACATTTTACAAGGTGAAAGACCAATGGCACAAGACAATAAAACACTAGGAAGATTTATTCTAGATGGAATTCCACCAGCACCTCGTGGAATACCACAAATTGAAGTTTCTTTTGATATTGATGCGAATGGAATTTTAAATGTAAAAGCAGTTGATAAAGCAACAAATAAAGAACAGAAAATTACAATAACAGCGTCAAGTGGTCTTTCAAAAGACGATATTGAAAAAATGAAACAAGAAGCAGAAAAACACGCTGAAGAAGATAAGAAAAAGAAAGAGGAAATTGAAATGCAAAATAATGTTGATACTGTAATTTATAGTACAGAGAGATTATTAAAAGATGCTGAGGATAAAACCAAATACCCAAATGGAATTCCAGAGGATTCAAAGAAAAAAGTAACTGATAAATTAGAAGAGCTTAAAAAAGCAAGAGAAATAAATAATGCCGATGATATGAAGAAAAAATTAGAAGAAATGAATGAAGTTGTCCAAGAAATTGGAAAAGCAATGTATGCTCAGTCACAAGCTCAGAATCCAAATCCAGAACAAACTCAAGCAAATCCAAATGAAGCCCAACCAAATCAAGAAGCACCTAAGCAAGAAGGTCCGGTTGAGGGTGAGTACGAAGAAGTTAAAAAAGAGTAAATAACCAAACAAGACCTCGAAGGTTCACAGATTCTTCGGGGTCTGCGCTAAATGTATGGAAAACAAACAAGTACAAATTAAGATAGCCGATAATTTTCCTGGTGGAAAATATGCAAATGCCCTACAGGTTTTTAACAATAAGGACGAATTTGTAATGAATTTTATGAATATTATTGGTGTAAATGGTAGAGTTTGTGCAAAAGTAATTGTTATCCCAGGGCATATGAAGAGAATGATAAATGCAATGCAAGATAATTTAAAAAAATACGAAGATAAATTTGGAGAAATAAAAGAATCAGAATCACCAGAGAAAACTATTGGATTTGAAGATAGAAAAAAATAAATTTAATTTCTAAAATAAGATGTCAAAGGATTATTACAAGATTTTAGGTGTAGAAAAAAACGCAACAGAATCTGATATTAAAAAAGCTTTTTCTAAATTAGCTCATAAATATCATCCTGATAAAGCCGGTGGCGATGAAGCAAAATTTAAGGAAATAAATGAAGCTTATCAGGTTTTAAAAGATAAAGAAAAAAGACAAAAATACGATCAATTTGGTAGTGATTTTAGCTCGGGTTTTTCTGGTGGAGGAAATCCGTTTGGTGGTGGATTTAACTGGCAAGACTTTAGCGGTGGACAGGGATTTAATGGATTTAGTAACGGAGGAGTTGAGTTTGATTTTGGAGATATTGGGGATATTTTCGGTGATTTTTTTGGTGGTTCAAGGCGTTCTTCTAGAAGAAATTCTAGAGGAAGAGATATTCAAACAGAAATTCAAATTAGTTTTGAAGAATCAGTTTTTGGAATAGAAAAACATTTGAGACTAAATAAAAAAATTATTTGTGATAAATGCGACGGAAAGGGTGGAACAAATCAGGAAAAATGTAAAAAATGTAATGGTTCAGGCAAGGTAACAGTTCAACAACAAACTTTTTTTGGCAATTTTGCAAGTGTTACAATGTGTCCTGATTGTGATGGATCCGGTAGTATTTTCAAAGAAACATGTTCAAAATGCCATGGCTCTGGAAGTGTAAATGGAAGCGAGGAAATAAAGGTAAAAATTCCTGGAGGTATAGCTGATGGGCAAACAATTAGATTGTCTGGGAAGGGTGAATCAGGCTCAAAAGGATCTCAAAGCGGGGATTTGTATATAATTGTAAGAGTTTCTAAAAGTTCTAAATTTGAAAGAGTGGGGGATGATATACATTCAATTGTGAAGTTAAAATATTCTCAACTTATAAAAGGAGATAAAATTTTAGTTGACACAATTGATGGAGAGGTGAAACTAAAGATCCCAGAATTTACTCCGAGCGGAAAAGTTTTTATATTGCACGATAAGGGTGTTACAAAATTAAATTCACGTGGAAGGGGAGATCATCATGTAAAAGTGATACTTGATGTTCCTAAATATTTAGATAGAGAGCAAAAAAAACTCATTGAGGAACTAGAGAAACGTGGATTGTAGTTAGTAAGTTTTTAATTTTTGTTTTGCAAATTCTCTTTTTGTCATCCTGAACTTGATTCAGGATCTTTATAGATTCTGAGTCGAGCTCAGAATGACATTTTGTCGTTATTTATTATTTATTAAAAGACAAAAATTAAAAAACAATATATTTTTAAAATTTGAATTTTTAAATTGAACATTGTATAATTATATTTATGAACCAAGAAAAATGGAAAGATGTCAAGGCAAAAATCCTTGATAGTTTTGATGTTATAAATCAGTATACAAATACTGATGATGATAATCATGGAAAAGTAGAAATAATCGAGTTTAAAAGCCCCACGGGAGAAATGAAAGTAGAATTTCATGAAAGGGATTTGGTGCTTGATAAACACACAAATTATTCAAACAGAATCGGATCGGGAGTGTCAGTTGATTATGTTTATTCTGATACAGAAAAAACATATTCTTTGAGGGCTTACAAAAAAGTAAATGATGATTGGGAGCAAATAGAGGCTCCTTCATTTGTTTCGTAAATATAAAAATTAAAATAATTCCATTCAAGTGTTACTTGATGGCAAAACAAAAATGAAAAAAAACATCTTTTTAATTTTAAAAATTTTAATGGTGTGTATTGTTTTAATCTTGATAGTGGTATCAACAGTAATTTATTTTGAAAAACAAAATAGAGTCATACAACCAAAAAATCAAAAACAAGATAATGGTGTTGTGAAGCAAGTTTCTCAGGAAGAATTGAGGGCGAATTATAAATCAGGAGTATTGCTCGCTATTAATAATTTTAATAATAATTACGAAGAAACAAGAAATAAATTATCTAATCTTATTGTTCCAAATGATTCCGAGTTTATGAATTTGCACATTAATTTAATAACAGCATTTGATTCTATAATTTATAGAAATGATAAGCAAACAGCAAAACAGAGATTGGAAGAAATTTCCTCAAAGAATGATTGGTTAACAAATCCATTATCAAAAATTATACAATCAATACAGTAACAAAATATGATATTTTATAAAAGAATATTAGGATTTATTTTAGCTCTTATTTTTGGACTTATATTTGAGTTTGTTTATTATAATCCAAGATTTTTTTTATTTGGGTTTTTATTGTCAATACTCTTAATATTTTTTTATTTTTGGAGAATAAAAAATAGATTTATTAAAAATACTGAAATTTTTTCTTATTTATTTATAACTCTTACTTTTTTATTTTGTTTGTGGGCGTTTTTTGTAGTAGCCGATAATCTTATTATAAGAACTATTGTTTTGGTTTTTTGTGTTTATTTCTTTATGGTTTTATTTGATTCTTTTTTTAAGAAAATTTATGAAAACAAGGAGATTTCTAATGAAATTATTAAAAGTATGGATTTTATATGTTTTTTGTTTTTTAGTTTTTTTACGTTTTATGTTTTTACATTTATAAGAGCAAATTTGATAATCAGCTCTGTTTTTATATTACTAATATCATTTATCTGTTTAATAATAAAATTATATTGGGAAAAAATAGAGTGGAAAAAATATAAATTTTCTTTAATTATAGTAAGTATAATTTTTACAGAAATTTATATTGGGATGTCGCTTTTACCTTTTAATATTTATTTTTTAACATTTATTACCTGGCTTTGGTATTATTTAGTTTCCGAATTTTTTATAGACGATATAAAGGGACAGGTATTGTTTAAAAATAAAATAAATTTATTTGTAATTTTTATATCAGTTTTAGTCGTTTCATTTATAACAGCAATAATAAAATATTAATTAAAATAATATGCAAGAAAAATCAAAATTTTTTCTAAGTTTGGTTTTTACAATAATTATTGTTTTTGTGGCGGGTTCAGTAATTCTTTATATTATTGATAAAAACATACCTAAATATTTAGAAGAAAATACCTCTAAAAGAGTGGATTTTATAGAAACTCAAAAGAAAAGTGGCCAATCAATAACAGGATCAATATCAAAAAGTTTAAGTAATAAAATTTGGTTAATAGTTGATAAGAAAAACACAAAAACAAATAATTTATATGATTCTGTTTATTTTGCAGATGATTTTATCGGAACAGCTATAGTTGTTACAAATGATGGTTGGTTTGTTTCTAGAAAAATTCAAAATACTTCAAATATTGCACTTGTAAACATAGAGAATAAAGTAATTGACATAGAAACAGTTGTAAATGACGATGTTTTAGGATTGTCTTATATAAAAATAAAACAAAATGGATTAAATCCAATGGGAATTATTGATTCATCATCCGTTGAAGTGGGTCAAAATGTTTATGTTATAAGACCAAATTTATATAATTATCAAAATGAAATAATTCCAAATTCAATAAGAAATATTCACTCAAGGTTTATCAAAAATAAAACTGATTTAATTCATGATTCATCTGATATTGTTGTATATAGTATGTTGGCATCTCATACAGAACAGGGTCTTCCAGTTGTAAATGAAAATGCAGAAATGGTGGGAATTACATATTCTTTTAATGAAAATACATATTTATTGCCAAGTAATTATATACGTTATTCATTGACAAGATTGTTCAATAATGATAAAAATATAGATTATTCTAGTTTAGGTATAAGTTATATAGATTTAAATGAAGTAGTTACAGAATTAGATGTTTTAAAAAGAGGTGCTTATGTATATGAGAGCACAAATCCATTAATTCGTAAGGCAGATATAATTCAAAAGGTTAATGAAGATGATTTAAACGAAATAAGGTCTCTAAATAGGGTGCTGCTAGATTATACCTCAGGAACAGAAGTAAAATTAATAATTTTAAGAGATGGAAAACAAGAGGAGATAAAAGTTAAACTACAAACACTAAAAAAATAAGCTGACAGCTAATTGCTGAATGCTAGTAGCTAGTAAATGACAAATAAAAAACACGAACAAATAGCGCTGTTAAGAATTAGAGCTGGCCATTACGAGGCCTTCTCTGATCTTTATGATATATATTCAAAACAGATTTATAGATATGTTTATTTTAAAGTTCCTACAAAAGAAAGAGCAGAGGATATAACAAGCGACGTATTTTTAAAATGCTGGGAATATATAAATAAACACAACACAATTAAAAATTTTCAAGCCTTTATATATCAGATTGCAAGAAATGCGATTGCGGATTTTTATAAAAAGACAAAGGATTTAACAATGCCAGAAAATGCCGAATCAATAATTGGAGAGGATTTTTTATCTCACTCAGTTGAAAATATTTCTGATTGGCAGTTATTAGATAAAAAATTAAGAGAATTAGGAAAAATAAACGGTAAATGGCAAGAAGTTGTGGTATTAAAACATATTGAAGGATATTCTATAAAAGAAATTTCTAAAATAATAGGAGAATCAAGTGCAAATACAAGGGTTCTTATTCATCGTGCTATGGAAAAACTAAAAGAGTTAATGGGCGAATAATAGACCTCGCAGGTTCTTGAACCTTCGAGGTCTATTTTGATTTAAAGAAAAAACCGGCTCCCTTTCGAGTTCCGGTTAATTTATTTTTGCCTCAGAATTTTTTAGATTCTGAGTGGTTTTTTAATTCTTGAGATTCTGACATCTGATCCAAATCCGTCAGTTTCATATTCTATCATATCCATATCTGTTTGTAGGGTTGATGCTTGGAGTCGTATTTTCGTGACCCGAGCGTCCGTTGGGATTTCAACCCGATATTCTGTTCCTCGATAATTGAAGTTTATGACAGCAGCGCCTGTTTGAATGTCACGATCTTCACCAATACTGACAGCAAACACACCATCTTCGAAGTGATATTTGCCAATCACTAATTGTTGATCTATGTGAACATCTACCAGGTTGGGCTTTAGACTATGAATTACGACACATACGGATCCTGTAAGTAGAATTATCATAATAATGCACCATGATATAATCCTTATTTTCTCTTTCATTGATTCCTCCAGAATCTTATATTTTTTTCTTTATAAAACTATAGCACATCTTATAAATTATGTCAATACCAACCTTCGAGGTTGACAACCTCGAAGGTTGGTTTATGTAACATTTTTGCATTTCAATCGTCTTATATATTATAAGCAAAAATCATGAAAAACTTAGAAAACAAATTAAAACAATTTAGAGATATAGAGCCAGATGAGAAGTTTTGGCA
>DAORGW010000028.1:0-11617 GCA_035356975.1 bacterium
ACAAGATTTCTTAATGACAAAAAATATCTTTCTACATTATATATTAAATTAAAAAAATATGTCAAATAATTTTAGTAGAATATTTAAAAGTATAAAAAATATTATTTGTAATATAAAAAAAGAAAAAGATTTTTTATCTATTTACGGTATTAAAGGGTTGGAATTACAAAAAATTTTATTAAAAAAAGAAAATAATTTTTTTGATGATTTTAATTTTGGAAAAATCAAATTTTAATTTTTATCTATTGAATTTTTATGCGTGCTAGTGATATACTTTTTTTATTGAATAATTTTTGGGCTCGTAGCTCAGTTGGCTAGAGCGTTTGCATGGCATGCAAAAGGTCAGGGGTTCAAGCCCCCTCGAGTCCACCAATTGGTCCTCGTAGTTCAACGGATAGAACAGGTCCGTCCTAAGGACAAAATCTGGGTTCAATTCCTAGCGAGGATACCAAGATAATAAGTTATAAATTATAAAATAAAAAGTTTTAGGTTATTTTATATATCCCAAGCGGATATTTTTATTTTTATATAAAGAAATATTATTTATATTTTGTCAAGTAGTAGATAGTTAATACAAATTTCTATTGACAAAAATCGTTATATAAATTATTATATTATGAAAATTAAAAATATATTATGGAGGAATAAATGTTAATAATAGTGAATTTGGATTTTTCAGTTCATGGAGATGAACACTTTCTACAAAATCATGATTATCCACCATCCCCTTGGATAGTAAATAGAATACAAAATTCTATTTCCGCATCCGGACCAAGTAAGAGCTACGATCTTTTTATCAAGTACAATAATAACTATAAGCCACAGTTGATTGGTGGAGAACCTGTCACTGATTGGACTGAATGCCCTAAATTGGTTATAGATCCAATGCCAGTAAAACTTCTTCTTCCTGGAGAGGAAAAGAATAATTTTTTTAGTTTAAGATCTGCTACATCCGAAGTAGACATACTCATGTTTTTAGCTGTGTTATCAGAGCCATACGACTATAAATTTCGTATAGATACTGGTGGTGCGGAAGTAATTCTTATGAAGTTTGGCAGAGACAAAATTTCTGTTTCTGGACATACTTTAATAAGAATGAAAAGGACGGGTTTTATTGATATTACCCTTGGAAAAAAACGTAAAAGGGTTTATCTTAATAGAGTTGTTAATTTTTGATTATTTGGGGCTAACTACAATAATAGTTTAGCCCCAATAGTATTTTATAATGAGTTTTTATTCAAATTGTTCCACTTGTCTTGCCCACGCTACCTAAATTGTTCCACGTGGAACAATTTGAATTTATATTTTAATTAAGCACTTTTTAAGAATATATAAATATAATTAAGGAGGAAATAATGAAGCAAGGTTTAAAGACCTATATCGCAACAACATTGCCCAACCTTATTCCCTCGTTAATATTTGGAACTTTTAATGAGGGAGTAATTGGGCTTGATCCAGTGCATCTTGGGATTTCTAGAATTTTAGCAATAACCTATAGATTGCTATTCTCAGAGATTTTTTATAAATTGGTAGGCCGGGTTTTACTTAGATTTAACCACAAAAAAGGAGAGCCATTAAAATATTGGCTTATAAATAGCATATGCTCAATAATATTTTGGATAGGAATATACTTTATTACTTTGATTGTAATAGGAGTTTCAATAAATAAAATTGTAGTTGTAGTTATTTTGCCAATAATTTCTGCTTTTTTGTCTGGTACCCCAATAAGATGGATAGCGGATCAATTGATTAGATTTTTTAATATTCCAAAAGATCAAAAGTCAATTGATTACATTATTTCTGAAATAAATAATTTATTAAGAAATACAATGAGATTTAAAAAAAATGTATAGAATAAAAGAGTTCATAGAAAGTTTGAACTCTTTTTCTATTGACACATACTTTAACATATGATATTATAAAGACATATTAATATAGAGGGAGGAACAATGAAATCTATTAGTACATTACCAAAAGATCTTAGAGATTCTTGGGAAAAAGCAGAGCCAGTTGTTAAGCCATATTTAGATCAAATAATTGACACCCTTGAAAAACAATTTCCTGGCCGTGTTTTCAATGTGTTTTATACTTACTCAGTAATGATGTTTTTTTATACTCCAAATACTGAGTTTGTTGTAGCAATGGTAATTCCAAAAAGTATTAAAATCTTTGGGTTTACCCTATTTTCTTACACTATATATAAGAAGATTGTTGAAGTTTATCTTTCTGATGGCGGAAAGGTAGTTGGTAATATTCTAAATGAAAAGTATACCAAGTGTTTTGATGGTGTGGGTTATATTAACATTTTTGTTAAAGAAACCCTACCAAAATCAATTTATGATTATTGATATTATTTTAAACCCGGAAATTATCCCCGGGTTTTTGTTTAAATATAAATTGTTCAACGCCAGCTATGCCGCACTCGATTCTTATGATTTACATTAATGATATAAACAAGAAATGTTCCACGTGGAACATTTTTTAAATTTTGGCTTAAAATAGACAAAAGATAGAATTTTAATAAAACAAAAACTCCCCTTAGATCTAACTTTTCAGTGTTTTTATCTAGGGGAGTCAGCATTCCCCATTATTAGACCTATTGCCAAAATGATATTTTTGTGTTAAAATAATCAACTTAGCAATTATCAATTTCATTCTTTTATTGAGGAACATTTGTTCTTTCTATACAATTGTTTAAATTTTTTGTTGTTTATTCTCCGCTGTTTTTGGCGAGGAAATAGACTTTATATATTTTTTGTTTTTATTTTGATAAAACAATTATATAGAATATTATTTTTTCAATTTACTATATTATTAGTATATCATATTTAAATAAAAAAAGCAATAGTCAATATTGGCTTATTTAAGCCAAAAAATTATTATAAAAAATTAGATTAATAATTTTTTGACAAAATTGTCAAAACTTATACACATATTGTTGATAAGTTTGTGGATAACTTATGTGCTTGAAATAAACTTATCCACAGGTTTATACACATATTGTTGATAAGTATAATGAGAATCCTGGTTGATAATTATATTTTTGTTAATATTAAAAATTTAAAAATTAATTATAATATTTAAATAAATATCTATAATAAACACAAATTATTGGGTCTAGAAAATAAATTTATTGTTATATCATTTTATAAATGATAAAATGTAGTTATTAACTTTTTAAATAAAAAACCAAACTTATGGAATTAAATACACTATTAAAAAAATCGGTTCAGGTTGGCGCATCTGATCTTCATTTAGTTGTAAACAATAGACCATGTGTAAGAATAAGTAAGGTAATAGGTGAATTAGAGGAATTTGAAGAGATTAATGCACTAGAAATGAAAAAAATGATAGAAGCTGTTTTAACAACCAACCAAAAGAAAAAGTTTTACGAGGAAAGGGAATTGGATTTTTCTTATGATATAAGTAGCGTTGGAAGATTTAGAATAAATATTTGTTGGGAAAGAGACAACGTTGCGCTTGTTGCAAGAATTATAAATAAAGAAATTCCGACAATGGATGATCTCGGTTTGCCAGAGGTTGTAAAAGGAATTATAGAACAAGAAGAGGGTTTAGTGCTTGTAACTGGTCCTACTGGTTGTGGAAAATCAACAACACTTGCTTCCATGATAAATAATATCAATGAAACAAAAGACGTTTCAATAATTACACTGGAAGATCCAATAGAATATTTATTTCCAAAAGCAAAGGCAATAATTACACAAAGAGAACTTGGTTCTGATATGTTAACATTTGCAGCCGGACTTAAACATGTTTTAAGACAAGACCCAGATATTATTATGGTTGGCGAAATGAGAGATTTAGAAAGTATTGCTTTAACACTTACTCTTGCTGAAACAGGACATTTGGTTTTAGCAACTCTACACACACCAAACGCATCACAAGTCATGGATAGAATTGTAGATGTTTTTCCGGCACATCAACAAGAACAAATTAGACTTCAGTTTTCAATGGTTTTAAATTGTATAGTGGCCCAAAAATTATTACCAAGAAGAGATGGGGGAATGGTTGCTGCTAGAGAAATATTAATTAATACACCAGCTGTATCTAATATAATAAGAGAAAATAAGGTTCCTCAAATAAAAACAGTTATGCAAACAAGCGCTGATAAAGGAATGATAACAATGAAACAATCTATAAAAGATTTGTATGAATCGGGCTTAATAGACGAAGATGTTGCTAAGGCAACGCTGGTTGATGATATAAAAATTGATGCTTAATATGTTTTGATTATTTTGATTTATCTAATAGATAGTTTTTAATTATGAAAAAAATTGGACTTATAATTTTAGCTGGAGGAAGAGGCACAAGAATGAATCAGGAAATTCCAAAAGTTTTAACAGAGATTAACGGAGTTTCTTTAATAGAAAAACTTTTAAGAGGTGTTGAAAAATTTTTTGACAAATTTGATATTTATATTGTTGTTGGGTATAAAGGTGAAGACGTAATAAATAAACTTGGCAGCGAATATAATTTTATTTGGCAAAGGGAACAGTTGGGAACGGGACACGCCGTGATTCAATGCAAAGAAAAATTAAAGGGAAAATATGAAAATATTTTAATTTTATATGGTGATACTCCTTTTATAACAGAAAAAACCCTAAGATCTTTAGTGGATTTACATTTAGAAGATAACTCTATTTTTAGTATGATAACTCTTAAAATAGAAAATTTTGAAAATGAAAATATTCTTTATTGGAAATTTGGAAGAATTATAAGAGATAAAAGCAACAATGTTACAAAAATTGTTGAATTTAAGGATTCTTCTGAATATGAAAAAAATATTACAGAGGTTAATCCGGCAATTTATTGTGTAAAAGATTTTTGGTTGTGGAATAATTTAGACAATATAAAAAATAATAACGCTCAGAGTGAGTATTATTTAACGGATTTGGTGTTTTTGGCTAATAATCAGGGGATTGATATAAAAACATTAAGGGTTAATGATAGTATAGAATTAATGGGTATAAATAGTTGTAATGATTTAGAAATCGCTAAAAAATCACATAAGTTTGATATATAGAACATCTTGACATTTTTATTTAATTTGTTTAGTATTTATATACTTATAATTAAAATAGATTATTATATGACCGAAGAAAAAAAAGTAAATATTGAGCCAGGAATGATAGTCAGGGTTCATGAAAGAATTAAAGAGAAAAATTCAAAAGGAGAAGAGAAAGAAAGAATTCAGATTTTCGAGGGTATTGTTATTGCACATAAACATGGTAATGAAAAAGGGGCAACAATTACAGTAAGAAAAGAATCAGGCGGAATTGGTGTAGAAAAAATTTATCCAATACATTCTCCAGTTATTGATAAAATAGAAATTAAATCAAGAATTAAATCAAATAAATCAAAGTTGTATTATTTGAGATCTTATAAAAAGAAACTTAAAAAAGTCAGTTTATAATATTTTTAATCGAACTTTGTAAATATGCACGGATGGCGGAATTGGCATACGCGTATGCTTGAGGTGCATATGCCCTTGTGGCTTGGAGGTTCGAGTCCTCTTCCGTGCACCAAATTGTAAATTGAAAATAGTAAATATTTAGGGCTTGTGGCTCAGTTGGTTAGAGCATCTGCTTTGCAAGCAGAGGGTCGTGGGTTCGAATCCCACCAAGTCCACCATAAGAGACTTTTCCTCGTGAAAAGTCTTTTTTGTTTAGTAAAATACTGGCTGTTCTATGGGTTCTAAATTTTTCACCATCAAAAGTAATTCCATCAGGGAATAAGAACCATTGTAGATTTTTTCTTATGTTTATATCGAGTTTTCCAATCTCTGTGGACAGGTTTTGTAGAAAATTTAGACCATAGTCCAAAACTCCGCCAACATCGTCAACATCTTCATAGTCTTTTAATTTAACAGTTAAGCGAACTATCTCCTCTTGGATTTTATTTAACTGTTCTTTGGCTAAATCATCTTTTATTACTCCACTACAATTTTTATCAATTATTTTTTCTTGTTTGTTTTTCAATTCTATAATCTCTTTTTTAATCTGCTCTCTTAAATTGTTATTTGATTGATTTCTATGTTTCCAATTTAATACTATACTGTCTTTTAATAAATCAGTAAAATTCTTATTAAATTCAAAACCTTTCAAATATTTATCAAATTTTTCTTCAAGCACTTCCTTTTTTACGTTAAACCCTTTTGTGTTTCTAAATCTATAATAAGCAAATTTTTGTTTTGCATTTCCTCTTGACCAACTCCCATCTAATGGTTGCCCCAATTCGTTTTTTATTAGATTACGAAGTGGGAAGTCTGGATTGTTAATGTTGTAGCCGATTTTTCTTTTATCTTTTCTGTCCAATATTCTTTGAACATTATCGAATATTATAGTTTCAACTATTGGTTCAAAGGTTCCTTTTATTTCTCCCAAATCAAAGGCATCTATTATTCCTTTATATGTTTTAGTCCTAATCCATCTATGAAAACTTTGTTTGCTAATTTTTATATTAGGGTTTTCAATAGTTATAAGCCTTCTGACTTCTTCTTGTGAGTATAGGTTTGAATATAAAAGTTCAAAAATTCTTTTTATAATCTGTGCTTCTTTTTCAACCACAACTATATTTTTCTCACCATTATATAAATCGTTTTTATAACCAAAAGGAGCCGGGAATACATATCTTCCGCTTTTTGTTGCGTCAATCATACCATTTTTGCATCTTTCAGACCTAACATCATTGTCAAATTGAGCTACATTTGCAAGCATATTCTCTACAAATTTTCCCACTGGATTATTATCAAATCTTTCACTTGTAGAAATTATTTGAATTTTGAGTTTGGAGAAAAATATTCGAAGTTGTGAATAGTCGTCTGTATTTCTTGATAACCTATCAATCTTGTAAATTATTAAGGCATCTATTTCTTTGTGGCTTTGAGCACAAAATTTAAGCATTTTTTGTAATTCTGGTCGTGAAGCATTTTTAGCACTTTCTCCTTCTTCAATAAAAACGCAGACAATTTCAAAATTGTTTTTGATTGCCCAATCACGGCAAATTTTTTCTTGCGTGATTAAACTATTACCGTCTTCAACCTGTTCTTTTGTTGAAACTCTGCAATAAATTATCGCCCTTTTAATTGTTGTTTGTCCCATAGTTTTTATTTTCTAAATAAGTATCTATTAAGACATTTGATAATAAGTTAATTTCTGCAATCAATTGATTTTTTTGTTCATCAGTTAATTTTAACTTATTGAGCCTATTTTTTAATTTGAATTTTAGTATCTCATTATCAAGCATATGGTTAAAAGATAAAAATTATCTTTTTAGACCAAGTGCCTCTTGATACTAAAAATACTTGTTATTTGAAAGATTTATTATCTGCAATTTTTTTGCTCAATAATAAATCTAAATCTTAAATATATCTTCTATGTTTACAGTTTGTATATCTCCTTCTCTTTGCTTCATATTTACATCTACATATTTTTTGCCTTCCATCATTTTAGCCAGTTCTTCCAAGCTAATTTTTTGTATTGTTTTGCCACGGACAATATATTTTTCCCCACCCTTTTTTGTAATTGTTATTACTTTATAATCCTTATTCCTTATTATTTCTAAAATTTTGTTTTCTTCATCGCTTGTTTCGGAACTTACTAAATTAAGTTCATCTTTATATTCTATTCTGTCTTTTCCTATTTTTTCAAATACATCCCCAACCACCTCATTCAAATTTATGTTTATATATGATTTATATTTTCTTCCTAATGCTTGGAACATCGGAATATCAAAAAAATATACATTCATTTGGTTGTCTAACATTAAAATTATTTTTACTTTTCCAAGAATTGCTATTAAGGCAAAATTTGAAGATATAGACAGGTCCTTATCAAAAAAAGCTTTTCTCAATTTAATCAACTGTTTGTCTAAAAGTCCATAGGTTCTCAATTCTTTTATGACGGAGAAGAATATAAGTTCTTTAAGGCTAAATTTATGCCAATCTCTTTCATTTTCTCTATCATTTTTTAATACATTGTTATTGTCCAATGAGTTTATTTGTCGATAGGTTAGATTTGTATCAGCGACCCTAAATCTTTTTCTATTGAAATATTCAAATAGTTTTTTTATATTATCTGGTCCAAGAGAGTAAATACTATCAATAGCACCCCCTATAAATAAGATAAATTTTTTTTGTTGTTTTGTCATAATATTAAATTATACACATAGGTATAATTTAATATTAACGTAAAAAAACCATACAGTCAAGTGTGGTTTATTTTGGATACTTAAATATTATAGGTGTCTATAAATTTAGCAACTTCAAGTCTGTCTAATTCTTCTATCTTATCTGAAACGGCTATTTGCAATATAGACCTATTTTTATCAGGAGTAGATGTTTGACATCTCGCTTTTTTACACAAATCATTCAATTGTATAAATTTATCATCAGATAATCTCGCAACACAATAAAACTCATTTGCTTTAAGTTTTGTAATTATTTCTTTTTCATCCAATGTCTCCACCTTTTTTACATCTAAATAGCCAACGCCACCCAAATGTTTTTGTTTTCTATTCTCCCAATCACACTTCTTAATTTTTAAGGTGGTTCGTTTATCACAAGAAGAGCTATGAGATGTTAATATAAAAAAAATATAAACTCTGAAATCCTGTAAAATGTTCCCAGCGAGTTTATATTTTGATTTTATTACACCCGTTGTCTGTTCTTTTGAATTTTTATGGAAATAGGCGTTTTGTTTCTGAATTGTTTTTAAGAGTATGCTGTCTGGTAAAAGCGAAGCAAATAGATGGGGCATAGGTTTATTGACTTAAAACAACTTTTTCGTTTAGATTTTCTGTGCCACCAATTGTAGCACCCAATTTTTTCATAGGTCTGGTTTTATAAGCTATTTCTGTTAGAGTTTTTGCGCCATATCCACCTAAATCAGATATAATTTTATCTATAATAGTTTTTTCTTCTTGGGATAGTTCATTAAATTCAAAATCCTCAAAGTCTTTATTAAAAGAATAAACAGTGTATTCTGCATCAGCTAACACATAGGCATTTTCAAAAGATATAATTCCTTCACCAATCAATGTTTGTAGTTCGGTATTTATTCGTGTATCATATGGTCCATAATAATAACGAATATAGCTGAAATCCGTAATTTGATTTTTGTTTTTGTGCACAGAAACTAAATCTATTAAATATGACAATTTCATTAAAATAGTTATAGATGCTCTTGGTCTATTTTTTATGATATAAGTTAAAAACTGTTGTGTTTTTGTTAAATTCATAGAATTAAATTTTTGAGATTATAAATCTTATTCTAAAAAATAATATTAGTCAAGTCTTATAAATAAATTATAGCACCATTGCATATAAAATCATATTTAAGCTATATAAGTTTGGGCTGTTTTATTTGGCTTTTTGTAAATTTATCTCTTTCATTACGATATGTAGGTCTTATTTCTGCAAGTCTTTTTTTTGCGATTTCTATATATTCATAATTGGTATCAATACCTATATAATTTACTCCTAATTTTTTTGCCGCAACTGCTGTTGTGCCACTACCCAAAAATGGGTCTAATACAACTGCATTTTTAGAAAATGCTGTTAATTTTATTATGTGTTCACATAATTCCAAGGGCTTAACAGTTTTGTGATTATTATAATCTCCCTTTTCTTTTTTGTTTGGCTTGGATATTAAGAAATATTTATCTAAATATTCATTCATATTATCAATGGTCAAAACATTTGCTGGAAACATATTCTCACCAATTTTAACTTTTGTATTTACTAAACCAACTTCATAGGTTAGCATATTGTTTAATAGTGTTCCATTTGATTGCTTTTGAGCCATAATGATTGGTTCAAAACAAGATTTTATTTGTGGAGTTTTCCACCCATCTAATTGTTTTTTTATTTCCTTCTTTTTCTTTTCACTAACATCCATTTTGTCTATGAAGTGATTTAGGCTCATAGCCTTTGCTTGATTTTGTGTGTATAACCATAGAAAACAATCTTTAATTAAGAAGCCAGCATCATCAATTGCGCTTGCCATTCTATGATAAAGTCTTGGGCTTGAAAATGAAAAGAAATATCCACCCGGTTTTAATACCTTGATTAGGGCTTGGGATATTTTTATATACCAATTATAAAATTCTATTCCTTGATTTTTATCAAATTTCATTCCAGCGGGCAAAGATTTTATTACTTGTTGATTTTTCTTTGCACTGACATTTTTATGGTCCCAGTTATTATCTAATTTATCTAAAAAATATGGTGGGTCAGTTAAAACGAGGTCTATTGAATTTTCTTCAAGTTTTTCCAATATTTGAAGGGCATCACCCAAGATTAAATTGTTTATATATTTATTATTCATTTATTTTTTTATTCCCAAATTCTTTATGAAGTATTTTGTATATTTTATACCTTACTTCTTTATCAAAATTTTTGACAAATTTTGCATCAGCTAATTTAATAACCCTACCTTTTTCATCATAAACCCATCTATTTCTATCAGCTCTATTACATTTTTGGCATTGAGATATTATATTACCAGCAACTAATGGTTTATTTGGGTCCATATGAGATTTTTGTAGTTTCGTTTTTGTTCCAGACCAGTGCAGATGTGGTTTGTTTTCTTGTGAACCACAAGTTGCACATCTAAAACCATATTTAGCCTTTATTTCATCCCAATCATCTGTTTCAGATATGCGATGACCCTTTTTGAAGTCAGGATAGGGTTCTTGTAGGGAATATAGTTGATATGAACCTTTTGGAACTTCTAAAACGATGTTGTCTCTACCACCCGCTACAATCCACCAACCATCTTGTGCCCCCAAATGCCGAGGCTGTTGCACATCATTAACATCCGGATAGTATTCTCTGATAAATTGAGTTATTTCTGTTTTTGATACTATTTTTGTTTTCGGATAATCTAATGATAAATAGACGAGCACTAACGCATTATTTGTATATTTTCCATTAGCATCTTTCAATTTTGGTAATTTAACATTGAATTGTTTTAGGTATTTATCGTGATAGTTTGATATTAAATCATATTGCTTTTCTATTTGTTCATTTGATAGTTTTGTATAAGGCATATAAGTATAATTTATTTTAATTATACTTAATATTATAGTGTATATTTTTCAAATTACCAAACGAACCCATTTGTATTTATTCTTCTTTTTTATTAAGGTCAATATCTATTGCTATGGGCATAGATACCTGTTTTCCAGCTCTTATTGCCTGTATTCTTTGTAGTTCGTGTAATGACTTATAAATACCCCTTTCTATACTTGTTTCATATCTCAAAACCCTGTCTAATAAATCACTATTTAACATATCTCGCGTTCTTTTTATTTTTATATCTACATCTTCAAATATAATTTCTTTTGAGTTTTTTTCGAGCATCATAGCGGCACTTTCTATTTTTAAGACCCTTCCCAGTCTCCAAATGTTAGAAATTATTCTATCCGTCAAGAATAATTCAAATTCCCCAATTGGGAGAAGTTGATTTTTAATATTATCTTCTAACTCTGTGAGTTCATTTTCTTCTTCATCATCTAATAACACTTTACTACTTAATAGTCCGTGTTTTAGGGCATTCATCTTACTTATTTCTTTGCCTTCGTCTGTTTTTACTCC
>DAORGW010000029.1:0-11208 GCA_035356975.1 bacterium
TGTCCCACAGAAATCGCAGTTCGATTCAAATATTGCCAAGATTCTCCTTCTGCTTTTGTAGTATTTATACAAATAAAAAATCCTGTCAGGGAAAACAGAAAAATAATAATTTTATTTATTTTTTTCATAATAATATAATTAAATTTATTATAATATCATTATATCACAAATTATATGGGGGGGGGGAATAAAAAAATTCAAACTAAGTTGAGTTTTATATTTTTTATAAATCAAAGATTAATTTAGCCACTCTCTACCTTGTCTTACAAGTAATTTACTGGCTAAACCGGGGCTTTTCATAATAGTGCGTACAATAAATTCCATTCTAGCCCCCTGAGAGCCCTTTACTAATATTAAGCTATCGCGCTCTAGAATTGACTTCAAATATTTTATTAGCTCATCTTTTGTTTCAAAATGATATGAGTTTTTAAATAAATTTTTTTGTAGATAATTATAAATATGTTTTGTATCTTTTCCAATTGTTAAAACATAATCAATGTCGTTTTTATCAAAAATATATTTTCCTATTTCTTCGTGTAGTTTTTCGCTTTCTTCTCCTAACTCCAACATATCTCCTAAAACAGCTATTTTTTTCCCGGAAATTAAAGATTTCATATCTAATAATAAATCAATTGCTACTTTCACTGCATCCGGATTTGAATTATAGGTATCGTCAATTATATAAGAATCTTTTATTCCATTTATAAGTCTTGTTCTTCCATGTGGAGAAATATAGTGTTTTGCAAAAATAGAAATTTCAACCAAATTCATTCCGTAAATAAGCCCAATAGTTGTGGCTGTTAAAAATGCATAAACCTGTGCCAATCCCAAGGAATCTGGAATAAAAACAGGGACAACATTTCCTCCGTACCTTATTTTAAAATTCATACCCAAAACTCCTTCTTTTTTTACAATTTGTAAATCTGTTGCCCACACATCTGATTCATTTTTTATACCAAATGTAATAGTTTTACATTTTAATTCATTTTTAAGCGATGCGACTTTTTCATCATCATTGTTTAAAACAGCATAAGAATCTTTTGACATTTTACTAAAAATTTTTCTTTTTTCATTTAAAACACCCTCTATTGATTTAAAAAATTCAACGTGAACTTTTGAAACTTTAGTTAATACTCCAATATTAACTGGAATAAAATCTACAAGATATTCGATATCTCCAGGATGGTCAGCCCCCATTTCAATAATTAATTTTGTTGGGTATTTTTTGTCTCTAAAAATCAAAAGATTGATTGCTCTTATAAAAACCAAAATCCATCCAAAAATTGACTTATTGGGTGATTTTGTAAAACCAATAATTGTAAGAGGAACTCCTATTTCATTATTTAAATTACCACTAGTCCTTCGAACTTTAAATTTTTTTGATAAAATCTGACCTATTGCCTCTTTTGCAGAAGTTTTTCCAACAGATCCAGTAATAGCAATAATTTCTGATTTATATTTTTTTAAAATCAGTTTACTTAAAATTCTCAAAATATGTTTTAAAATTTTTGCCATATTATCTTTCTGGAGCTAATTTATAATAATCAATTATAAATTCAGCAATTTTTTTAAATGTCCTAGCTGATGTTGACTCAGCCCATTCTCTCTGAGGAGAATCATATTTTACAATAATTGTAAATCTTGGATCTCTTGATGGACCATATCCAGCAAAAGTATGTATTGTTCTATTTTTTAAATAAGCACCCCCTTCTGCAACCTGAGCCGTTCCGGTTTTACCAGCCACATAGTAATTATCAATTTTTGCTGATTTACTATGTCCATTTTCTACTACTGATACTAACATAGCTGAAATTTTCTTTGAAGTGCCCTCTGAAATTACTTTTTTTTGCATAAGTGTTGGGGTTTCTTCTTGAGTTCCGTTGGAGTGAACAATTCTTTTTATTAATCTGGGTTTATATAAATACCCACCGTTTGCTAAACTAGAGTATGCCATAGCTAATTGAATTGGTGTTGCTGTAATTCCCTGACCAAAAGAAGCTGTTGTCAAAAATATTTTTCCCTTTTTATCTAAATTTGAAAAATTTCCAGCAACCTCGGTATTTAATTCTATTCCCGTCTTTTTTCCAAATCCAAAGTTCCTAGAATAATTTAAAAACCTTTCTCTTCCAACCAAGTCACCAACAAATGCAGATCCCGTATTTAATGATTTATCTAAAACTTCTATCATTGTTTGAACGCCATTAGATTTCCCATCAGAATTTTTAATTGTATAACCATCAATCTTTAAAGCTCCTGTATCAGTATATTTGCTTTCTGGATCAACGAGCCCCAAATCAAGACCCATGGACATTGTAATTGCTTTAAATACAGATCCGGGTTCATATGCAGTAAATATTATATCATTTACATAAGATTTTGGATCTGATTTTGCATAATTATTTGGGTCAAATCCTGGATAATTACACATTGCTAATATATCACCATTTTTAGGATTAACAACTATCACGCTTCCAGAAACAGCCGAAAATTCTTTTACTCCTTCTTTTATCACCTCACAAGAAAAATGTTGTATGGACTGATCAATTGTTAAATACAAATCACTTCCATCATGAACATCTTGCATTTCTAAATCACCAATTGTTATAAAATTGCCATATGCATCTTTTTCTCCCCTTAAAGTTGCTTCACTACCCCTTAATATATCCTCCCAATATCCCTCAAGTCCATAATTTCCAACTAATTTATCATTTCTATAACCAACAAAACCTGTTAATTGGCCACCCAGTTCTCCATCAGGATAAAATCTATATGTTTCTTTTATAAAATCAAGCCCATTAATATTTAAACTTTTTATTTTTTCAATTTCAACATCTGTTAATTTATTCTTTATTGGCTCATAAATATCATCTTTCTTTGATAATCTCTGAAAAATTACATCTCTATCTAAATTTAATATTTCTGATAAAATCTCACTTGTTGATGAGGCATTTTGTATTAGTTTAGGAACTGCATACAAAAGCAAATAAGTTTTATTCATTGCTAGCGGATATTTTGTTTGATCCTCGCTTGTTAAAAATATTTCACCTCTTTTTGCCTGCAAACCTTGAGTAAATTCATGTTGTGCTTTTGCTTTTTCTAAATAATTATTTTTTTCTATTACTTGCAAATAAAAAAGTCGCGCTATTATAATTGCAAATAAAATTGCCGATATTATTAAAAGAAATTTTGGACGATTTATATTATCAGCGTCTACAATTTTGGCGCGATTTAAATAATGCATAATAATTAATAACTACTTTAGAGAAAGCGAACTACTTTCAAGTTTAATATAATCAAACCCGGCAGACGCTACCATTCCTAAATCTTTTTCAGATTTTAACTTAATTTTATCAATTGATTGCAATTCAGCTGATTTTAAATTTAAATCCTTATTCACACTTTTCAATTCCGCAAGTTCTGAACTTAATTTTCCAAGTACAAATCCCTCTGAAGCAGCTCCTGTAAATTGAATAAAGTGTACAAACACGAGTGAAACAGCAGATAGTGCTAAAAATAAATTTGAATAAAAAATAATTTTATTAATACTTGCTGTTTTGCCTCGATAACCCAAAGATTTTTTGATTTTTGTTTTTGTCATATATATATTATAATTTTTCAATTATTCTTAATTTTGCACTTCGCGAAGCAGGATTTTCTATAATTTCTTTTTCGCTTGGAATTATAACCTTATGATTTATAATTTTTATTCTTGCTCTGTGGTCACAGACACATTTTGGAAAATTTTTCGGACATATACAATCACAAGCCTCGTCTTTAAAAATTTGTTTAACAATTCTATCTTCTAGTGAATGAAATGTGATAACAGTTAATCTTCCACCCGTTTCTAAAATTTCAATCGCATCTCTCAAAAAATTTCTTATATTGTCAAATTCTTTATTTATATAAATTCTAAGTGCTTGAAAAACCTTTGTTGCTGGATGAATTTTTGATTTTTTACTATAAAATTTTTTGTAAACTTTTTCTATTAATTCAGCTAATTCTTTACTTGTTTTTATTTTTGAATTATTTCTATAATTTACTATTTCTCTTGCAATTTGTGAGCTCAATTTTTCCTCGCCAAATTCTTTAAAAATTTTCTCTAATTTTTCCTGTGAATATGAATTTATAATTTCTTGAGCATCTTCTTCATCACTATTTTCATCAAATTTCATGGAAAAATTATCATTTAGAAAGGAAAATCCGCGACTTGTATCTTGCAACTGATATAGTGACAAACCAAGATCAAGTAATATACCATGAATCTGTATATTTGGATACTGTTCATGAATTATTTTTTTTAAATTTGTATAATTTTGTTTTATTAAAATCGCACGACTTCCAAACTTATTTAATTTCTTTCTTGCTAATTTGATAGCATTATCATCCAAATCTACTCCTATCAAAATTCCATTTGGAGAAATTTTTTCTAAAATTTTTTCCGAATGACCACCACCACCCAAAGTTGCATCAATAACATTATAGTTTTCTTTTAAATCCAATCCCTTAATAACTTCATCTAATAAAACTGGAATATGATTTTTCATAATTTTATATTCCAAGATCACCTAATTCATTTGCTATATTTGTTGATTCTTTTTCAATTGAGTTTCTATAAACATTCCATAAATTTTCATCCCAAATTTCTAATCTATTATAAACACCGGCCACGACTGTTTTCTTTTTTAAGTTAGAATAATTTCTTAAATATTCTGGCAAAATAATTCTTCCCTGGGAATCTAATTTCACATCCATGGCTCCTGCAAGCATTAATCTTGCAAAAGCACGTGACTTTGATTGTGAAATTGGTAACTTTGACAATTTTTCGGCCAACTCATTCCATGCTTTTTTTGTGAAAACAAAAAGGCAGTTATCTAATCCTTTTGTGACAACTGCACCTAGTTTAAAATCAGTTCTAAATTTTACAGGAACTGCTAATCTTCCTTTTTCATCAATTGTGTGATTGTATTCACCTATAAACATTGATTTATATGATAAAAGTTAGTAATAATTATTACTCATTAGTAAATTGTCCATAAAAACGGGAGGTGTATAACTCTGAGTTATCCCCACAGTTATCCACAATTCACCACTATATTTATATTATACTCCACACAAGCTTCATATTCAACCACCTTAATTGTGGATAACTCAACCTCGCAGGTTGGTAAGTTTTCAAAACAATGCTAAAATTAACTCATTATGCGAATAAATAAATTTTTATCACAGGCGGGACTTGGATCTCGTAGAAAAGTAGAAGAACTTATTAAAAGTGGTTTAATTTTGATAAACGGAAAAATTTGTAATGATTTATCAAAACAAATCAATGAAAATGATATTGTAAAATATCAAAACAAAGAATTAAAAATTGAAAGTGAAAAAATAACAATCATGCTAAATAAACCCATTGGATATTTAGTTACAAAACATGATGACCGCGGAAGAAAAACTATTTATGATTTATTGCCTCACGAATATAAAAATCTAAATTATGTAGGGCGACTTGATTATAATTCAAGCGGACTTTTAATTCTTACAAATGATGGGGATTTAAATCAAAAAATTACAAAGCCCCTAAATAAAATTCCTAAAACTTATGAAGTTATAACTAGTAGAAATTTAACAGAGAAAGAATTTAAAAAACTTGAATCTGGAATAGTCATAGAAGGCCACAAAACACTTCCAGCGAAGATTTCAAACATAAGTGGCAATAAATTCACAATTACAATTTATGAGGGCAAAAAACGCCAAATTAGACTTATGGTGATTCATGTAGGAGCAAAAGTCATAGAGTTGAAAAGAATACAGATTGGAGGATTGAAACTTGGAAAATTAGACATTGGTAAATATGAATTACTAAATCAAAAACAAATATCGCCGTTGACAAAAATACAATAAAAACATAAAGTATAAATAAATTTTAACACGATTTAGGAGGAAAAATGAATCATGTGCGTGATGGACTGATAGAGGCGATTATTGGAGAAGAATGCTTTGTAATATTGAAACCCGGGAATCACTCTACATTATCCAGCATAATGAACACTTTCGTAAATGCTAGATTGACACCAAAAACACCACTAATTGAATTTAATTTCACAAAAGAAATGTTGGTAGAGTTTTATCCGAACATAGCCAAAAAGAATTTCTTTGAAACTGAATTTGTTCCTTATATGACAAGTGGATCTTGTTATCTTGCTATATTTAAAGGATTTAATATAGCAAAGGATCTATTAGCATTAATAGGTCCGGAGACAAACCCACATAAAAATGCTCCGCACACAATAAGACGTAGATTTGGGCAAAGTATAATGAAAAATTGCATACATTGCCCGAGAACAGAAGAGGAAAAAAAAATTCAACACAATGTATTAAAAAAATATGGAGTAATTTAAATAAAAAGAGGTGGACTTTTGTCCCCTCTTATTTTTTTTGAGTTATATTTGCTTCTTTATAATAAAATGGCTTTACAAATTCGTGTTCTGCTTTAAAATCTGAGAGTTTTAACATATCTTCTTGGGTAATAATTTCTTTTTCAGAAAAACCAATAACTGGAATTTTCAATGCATATGAAAGCGTATTTGCAAGAACAACCCCGAGCCTAACTGATGTAAATGAACCAGGACCAGTATTTACAATAACACGCTTGAGATTTTTTAATTTTAGTCTTTTTGATTTTAAAAATTTATCTAGAAGTTCTAATAGATTTTCTGATTGTTTGGAGTCAACTTTTTTATCTAATAAAAAAATATCCCGCTCTTTTATGAGGGCAAGTTTTATAAATTCTCTTTGAGTTGTATCAATATATAAAATCATTCTGATTCTTTTGAAATTTTATCTATAATTACAATTTTTTTATTTTTCAAAATATTATATAAAAACCTATCTGTCATACCACGCCTATATTCAAATTCTTTCTGATCCATAAGAGTATAATTTAAATCAACCATCAATTCATTAGACATTTGATTTACAATTTTCTCTATTGTCAATTTAGGAATTTTACCAACAATTAAAAGATCTGTAAGTGTTTCGCTTTTTAGATCAACAAAATATCCAGTTAAAGCCAAGTATTTTGCACCTATCAGATGTTTTAATCTTCTTACGTACTCTTTTTCAAGAAGAACTCTTGCTTTTATTATTACATTCCTTAATTCTTCAAAAAGAACAAAATTTTGATTTATACAATAATATTTTTTATTATTTTTTTCTTCATATTTTAGAAGCCCCACTTTTTCAAGATTTTCTAATTCTCTTCTTACTGAATTTATTCTTTCATTTAATTCTCTTGTGATTTCTCTAACAAAAAATTTAGAATTCTGTTTGGCAAAAAACAATCTTAAGATTTTTACCCTTGTTTTTGAACCAAATAACTGATCAAGCATAATTCAATTTATTAATTATAAATGATGAACTTTGAATAATTTAAAAAATTTATTAATTTAAAATTTATTAGAAATTCGAAATTCTTCATTCCCAAATTTATTTATTTATAGTATAATATTTTTATACAATATTCAAGAATATTATGAAATATATACTAAAAACTAGTAAGTTATCTTTAAATCCACATAATAACCAAAATAAATCAATAATTTATACTGGTTCTCCAAATAAAGATCAGAAAAGCAGGGGAAAACTCATTGTAATGCTTGATTTTCCTGATAAAACAGAAAATGCAAAAGAGCTTGGAAATTTATTGGTCCAAAAAATTCATAAATTATATTATGAATCAAATTTAATAGACCAGGAAACGATTTTAGAAGAAATTATCAAAGAAACAAATGAAAATCTTCCACTTTTAACAGAGATAGACAGGGATTGGCTCAAAAAATTTAATGCTTTAATAGCAATAATTTACAGACAAGATGTATACTTTTCTCCTGTGGGAAATATTTCTGCATGGGTAAATTCTCGGGAAGGAAAAATAGTAAACATTTTTGATTATGTTAACTCTGATATAGAAAGAGCTACAATTGATAACATATTTACAAACATTTTAAGCGGAAATTTAGACCCAGAACAATCACTCATTTTTACTACAAATACTATTTTTGATTATATTTCTGAAAATAAGATAGATACAATAATGAAAGAAAATGATCCTCAAGGAGTTGTAATAAAATTAAAAGAATTACTATTTCAAATAAAAGACAAAAGTTTTTGCCTTGCTAGTATAAAACTTTCTCCATACGAAGAAAACGACAAACATCAAGAAAACACAAGAGAAAAGATTTTAGTATCTGAGTCGGCAAAAGAATCAATAGACAATTTTCTTAATATTCAACAAAAAACTAAAGACATATTGACAAAAGGTAAAACAAAATTAGAAGAAGATGAAATACAAAAAAAATCACCAAAAGAGTTAAAATCAAAGTCAAAAAAGTCTAATCAAAAATCATTTGACGATTTATTAGAAGAAAGCGCCCAACAATATGGAGAATTTAATATTTCAGAAAACATAAAAGAAAAATTACAAGAAGAAAAATTAATAAATCCTAATGAAAATTTATATTCAAAAAAAACACAAAAACCACAAAAAAAAATAGATATAATTAAAATATCAAACAATATTTTGAAAATTATAATCTCTCCATTTATAAAAACAATAAGTGTAATTTCAAAAATAAAACTACCTAAAAAAAACAAAAATGGAAATATGCAGATATCAAGAAAACAAGATGGTCCAATAAGTGTTTTTAAGTCTCCTAGAAAGAAAAATAAATTAATTTTAATTTTAGCAATAATAATACTTGCGGGATTTATAATTAGCTTAATATTAACAAATAAAAAACGTGAATCTGTCGTTGAAAATGAACAATACAATAAAATATTATCTGAAATAAATGACAAAAAAATGGAATATGATCTAGCGAATATCTACAAAGATGAAAACCAGGCAAAAGAAAAGCTAAAAGAGATATCAGATCTTATTAATTCTCTACCACAAAAAACAAAAAAACAACAAGAACAATATAATACTATATTAAATAGTGTGACAGAAATTTTAAATAAAGTGAGAAAAATGGAGACAATTACAGGTCCAGAAATTCTAGCGGAATTAAATTTCAACACAAATAAAATTATAAAACAAGGAAATCAATTAATAGCTTTGGGATCAAATTCATCACAGATATTAAAAATAGACATAAATTCAAAATCACAAACAAATATTGGAAAAGATGGTTTATATACAAACATAAACACTTTTGCAAAAAATGGAGATTATGTTATTGGACTTGACATAAAAGATTTAATAAAGATAAATCCAACAAATTCTGAAATCACAAAAGAATCAATTGCATATCATCCAAACTATAAATCTAGTAATGACGCTGAATTTTATGCTGAAAATTTATATATTTTAGATTCTCAGTCAAATCAAATTTATAAACACATTGGAAATAATGGAAAGCTAGACAAGGGTGATACGTGGATAAAAGATGGTAGCTCTGTATCAAATTCAAATTGCATAACAATTGATACAAATATTTATATAGGAAATAATGATGGATCAATACTAAAAATGTATTCTGGTAAAAAACTTCCATTTGAATTAAAAGACCTGGATCCAAAAATTTCAAAAATTGATAAAATTTATACAGATAAAACAATAAAAGAGATCTATTTATTAGAATCACAGAACAAAAGAATTATAATAATTGATAAAGACGGAAGCTTATTAAAGCAATATTATTTACCAACACTCAAACAAATAAATGATTTTGTTGTTGATGGGTCGACAAAAAAATTATATATTTCCTCTGAAAACAAAATAGTTGTTATAAATATTTCTTTATAGAAACAAGCTTTTTATTATTTCAATTAATTCATAAATAAAAAATACAGAACATAAATAATTCTGTATTTTTTATATTCTCAATTTAATAATGAGAAATTATTTCAATGTTACTTTTCCACCAGCTTCTTCAATTTTCTTCTTTGCTTCTTCTGCTTTTGCTTTATCAGCGCCCTCAATTACCATTTTTGGAGCTTGATCGGCAATATCTTTTGCTTCTTTAAGTCCAAGTTGTGTAATTTCTCTAATTGCTTTTATAACGCTAATTTTATTTGCTCCTGAGTCTGTTAACTCAACATCAAATGATGTTTTTTCTTCTACTGCTTCTGCTGGAGCAGCTCCCGGCATTGCACCCATCATTACCGGAGCAGCACTACTTACTCCGAATTTTTCTTCCAAAATTTTTACAAGTTCTGAAAGATCTAATACGGACATTTTTTCAATTTCTTCTACAATTCCTTTAAATTTTGCTGGAATTGTAATTTCTTTTTTTTCTTCTGACATATTGTTATAACTTTCGGCTTTCAACAATCAGCTTTTAAAGCTTTTAGCTGTAAGCTCTTATTATTAATTAATTATTTGGTTTCTTTTATTGCATTTAAAACATTTACCAAGCCCCTCATATTTCCAGATAAAACATTTACTAGTCCTGTAATTGGATTTTTCATAGTTCCTAGTAATTTTGCAAGTAACTCTTCTTTTGATAAAAGTTTTGATAATTCCATTACTTGTTCGCGACTCAAAAAATTTCCCTCAAGCCACGCTCCGTGAATTTGAAGTCCATCATTTGCTTTTGCAAATTTTGCTAAAATTTTTGTAGCAATAATCTCATCTTTGCTATATGCAAGAGATAAATTTCCCTTAAATGATTCTAAAATTTTATCATCTACGTCATCTCCTTTTGCTAATTTAAGAATTGTTTTTTTAATAACCTTATAAAAAACATCATTTTTTCTAAGCTCATCTCTTAATTCTTCTAATTTTTTTACAGAAAGATTATTGTAAGAAGTCATAACGACAAGTTTAGAATCATGAATATTCTCTTGTGCCTGTTTCAATGCTTCTTGTTTTTGTAATTTTGTCTTTGGCATATTATTAGCTGTCAGCTTTCAAATTTCAGCCTTCAGCAGTATATTAATAATTTATTAATAAAATAAAAATCTGTGTTTCCACAGAAATAATAGCTAAATAAGCTTTTTATCCTCGGCGAGTAATTAAGCTATTTTAATTTAGCGCTCGCTGTCTGTGGAATATACTAAAAGTATAGCAAATAAGAAAAATTTGTCAATGACTTAAAAATCTAAACCTACTCAATCACACCTCCCTCTGTATAATCAGAAAACAATGATTCATCTAAATCATATACTAACTTATTCCAATTATCTCCATATAACTCTATTGCCTTAGCTTCT
>DAORGW010000030.1:0-6204 GCA_035356975.1 bacterium
TTTCGAAGATAATGTTTTCATACTTTTCCATAGATTTTTAATTTTAATTTATTAATCGCAAACTTTTTAAGTGTTCGCATTTTTATTTTAGAAAATAGCAGACAGGGTCCAGAAGGGGGATTTATAATTTCTTGGATATAAAAAATAGGCCTTTTTAGCCTATTTCTTATTATTTATTAACACCCGTTAAGAACCCGCTTGTTTAATTTAGTATTTCCATCGGTATTTTTTCTGCTTTTTCTGGTCCTCTTCAAATTTAACCTCTATAATTCCCTCGTATTTATTTTTTGTTTCCTTGATAACTCTTTGGTTTATTTTTTCGATTGCTTTTCTTATGTCTTCTGCATTTTTGATTATAACAATTCCTTTTCTGATATCATCGTAACTTAGCCATTTTCTTTCACTGCCTCGATCATAAAAGAAATTAACAAGCTTACCTCTTAAGCCTCTAAATTCAATTGGATCTTGATCCTGTATTTTTAAAATTCCATCTTTTTGGAACCACTCAACAATGCGGTTAGATTTTGCTTCTTTGTGTTTGTTTGGTTCCGCTTTTAACTTGTTTGCTCTATCGATATTTTTTATAACCTTTTCACTTTCACGTTTTAAAATTTCGTGATTTTCTTTTATTAATCCCTTGACATTTTCATTGGTTGTCTCTTCAATTTCTTTTAAAAATATATCAATTTCAGTGCTTTTATTGGTAACCTCAAGAAATTGTTTGTTAATTTTATTTAAGAATGAATAAAGATTTTGTTTGTATTCATTCCAGGTATAATCAATTTCAGTTAATTCGCCAGAGAGACTTTGAGATAGGCATGGCGCCTCATTTTTTAATTCTTTGAACTCCGGCATTTTTAAAATCCTCTCAATTTCTCCTACAAATTCACAGTAGGTTTCGTTTAATGATTTGGTCCATCCTATTTTAATCAAAGAAGGGCCTTTTATTGACTCTAGAATTTCTAGAGCTTTTTCGTAGTAAAGCTTGAGAAAAAACAAGTTATATTTTAACTCATCAGCTTTGTTTGGTGTTTTCATATTCATTTTAATAAGTGTTTATTTTAATTTTATATTCACTTGAATTTTTGTTTATAATTTTATATACTTATATTAACTAATGTTAAGTCAAAAATCAAATTATGCAAACCGATAAATTGCCGGAAATATTAACGTTGTCTCAGGCTTGCGAGATTCTTAACTGTCACCCAAACACTCTTAGAAACTGGGAGAATAAGGGTCTGATTAAGTGTATTCGTTTTGGAAGCCGAGGGGATAGAAGGTTTAAGAAGGAGGATATATTAAAATTACTTCAAAAATAATATGGCTAAAGATAATAAAACAGAATCATTCGAAAAAACGCTTTTTAAGGCGGCAGATAAATTGCGTAAAAATATGAGTGCAGCCAACTATAAAGATGTTGTGCTTGGACTTATCTTTTTAAAATATATTTCGGATTCTTTTGAAGAGGTTTACAGAAAAATAATAAACAAAGAAAAAGGGTTTGAGGGCGCTAATCCGGAAGATGTTGATGAGTATAGGGCAGAAAATGTATTTTTTGTTCCACAGACTGCCCGCTGGTCATATTTACTTTCGAGGGCAAAACTTCCATCAATTGGCAAAGATATTGATGATGCTATGGAGGCGATTGAAAAAGAAAATGCATCATTGAAAGGTATTTTGCCTAAAATTTATGCTTTGCCAAATTTGCACAAGCCATCCTTGGGAGAATTACTTGATCTTGTTGGGAGAATTGCGCTTGGAGACGAAGCATCAAAAAGTAAGGATATTTTAGGGCGAGTTTACGAATATTTTCTCGGAGAATTTGCGAGCTTGGAAGGGAAAAAAGGCGGGCAATTTTATACTCCAAAATCAATTGTTCGTTTGATGGTAGAAATGATAGAGCCATATCACGGAAGAATTTTTGATCCAGCTTGCGGGAGTGGCGGAATGTTTATTATGAGTGAAAAGTTCGTTAAAGAGCATCAAGGCAGAGTTGATGATGTGGCGGTTTATGGACAAGAGAGTAATGCGGAAACATGGAAACTTTGCAGGATGAATTTGGCAATTCGCGGAATTGACGGAAGCCAAGTGAAATGGAATACCGAGGGTTCGTTTTTGAATGACTTGCACAAAGATTTGAAAGCAGATTTTGTTCTTGCTAATCCGCCATTTAATGACAGCGACTGGTCGGGGCAACTTTTGCAAAATGATCCACGCTGGCAATACGGGACTCCACCGGCAAGCAATGCAAATTATGCTTGGCTTCAGCATATGATTTACCACCTCTCGCCAAAGGGCGTGATGGCGTGCGTATTAGCCAATACTTCACTCACATCTCAAAGCAATAACGAAGGCGAGATTAGAAAATCGCTTATTGAAAATGACTTAGTTGATTGCATCGTCGCGCTTCCGAAGCAGCTTTTCTACAACACAGGCATTTCTGCTTGTATATGGTTTATTTCTAGAAAGCGAGCAGGAAATGGAGATCGAAAAAGAACAGGGGAAATTCTCTTAATTGACGCATCTCGTCTTGGGCATATGACAGATAGAACGCATAGAGATTTTTCCGAGGATGATATCTCTAAAATTACTAACACATATCATGAGTGGAGAAAAAAGGACGGAAAATATGTTGATGAAAAAGGATTTTGTAAAACAATTACTAACGAGCTTTTAAGTAAGCATGATTTTATTTTGACCCCAGACAGGTATATCGCGGCGATTGATAAAGACAGCGATGGCATTTCGTTTGAAGACAATCTTCGAACAATGAACCAATTTTTAATTGAGCAAACTAAAATTGGAAATGAATTAAATAATGAAATAATCAAAAACTTAGAAAGTTTTTACCCGGATTATAGTTGGGATAAAATAGATTTTAATAATTCAGAAATTTTAGAAAAACTTGCACGGGATTTATTTTATCAGTGGTTTATAGATTTTAATTTTCCAGATAATAAATATAAGCCATATAAAAAAAGTGGTGGAAAAATGGTAGATGCTGATTTGGGTCAAATTCCTGTTGGTTGGCGAATGGGTCAACTTTCTGAAATAGCCAAGGTTGATTGGGGCAACACCTCTATTACTAAAAGAAGTTATGTAGAAAATGGAAAATATTTAGGTGTAAGTGCAGCTGGATGCGACGGGCGCATGGAGCATAAGGAATACGATTTTGGTACCGCTGTTATTTCGGCTATTGGTGAATATTGCGGTCGTACATACCTACCATTAGAAGATTTTACAGCAATAAAAAATACGCTTGTTGTAAAACAATTGAATGAGCCATTTTCTTATTATGTATATCTCGGTTTAAGTTTCTGGAAAATTGAAAGACGAGGTGCGGCACAACCTTTTATTTCCAAGGGAGATACTGAAAAAATGCAAATTATAATTCCTCCGCAAGAAATATTTGATGCATTTAATAAGGTTATAAATCCCTTTTTCCAAAAGATTAAAAACAACAATTTGCAAATTCAATTATTTAGTAAGTTTCGTCAGTGTTACTTATCAAAATCTCAAAAATAATGTGAGAATTGGTTTAATATTCGAATATGAGAAAAACGCAATCATTCATAGACGCAAATGGAAAATGGCAAGCGCTCGGCGACTATGTTTTGCGTATTGAAACATACAGAGCCAGCTCACCCGGGCTTGTCATTGAAAACTGCAAATCTCTTGTTGAGTCAATTTTCAAAACAATTCTTGTAGAGGTGGATTCAAAAACAGAGGCAGATTTAAAAGATTGCGATATTGGGAACTTATACAAGCAAGTGAAAAAAGTTTTGTTTTTTGAAGAAAAAGGTTATCTCAATATCATCGGCAGTTTTTCTAGTGCAATTAGCGAGTTTAGGAATAAGCTAGGCGAAACTTCACACGGCAAAGATATCTATACATTAGAGAATAATCGAACCGCATTATTTGATGATGAAATTCTTTTTCTGCTTTCTACAACTGATAATATTTCCTATTTTTTATTAAGCTATTACAAAAATTTATATCCAGCATACGCAGAAAAAAGAAAAGAGTTGGAATACGAAGACAACCAAGAATTCAACGAATGGTTTGATGAAACGGAAGATGCGGTAAGCTTGGGCGGGGTTTCTCTTTCGCCAAGCCGTGTATTATTTGATGGTGATATAGAAGCATACAAGACAAGCTTAAGCGAATATCTAGGTAAGAACGAATTGATTGAAGGATTGAGAATTAGCCCGAATTTTGCCTCAACTCACTCACTTTTACGCGAATTAGCACAAGATCAGGATTTTTCAAAAGAACAGATTAGAAAATTATTTGATGCTTTCTTTTTCAATAACCAAATAAACTGGATTGCAACCGATCCTGATGTGGCAAGTTTTTATCAAACGCTTGTTCGAGACAACGAAGCGCTTTTGACTGAAGCAGAATTAGCGCAATTTAAAAGTCATTATAATAATGGTATATGAGCAAAATATTTGAATCAACAATTGAAGAATTTGTAATAGAACTCTTGCAGAATCAGGGCTGGCAATATTTGTCGCCCGAAGAACAAGAATTGGAACGCCCAAATTTGAGCGAAGTGGTTTTGAAAAATCGTTTGAAGCGAGCGATTGAGACGATCAATCCTAATCTTTCAGAAGAAGCGCGCGAACAAGCTCTGCGCCAAGTTTTGAATTTACCAAGCCAAAATTTAATAGATAACAATGAGGCATTTCACCGACTACTCACCGAGGGTATAGAAATTGAAGTGATGGGCGAAGAAGGAATCAAGGGCGATAAGGTTTGGCTCATTGATTTTTCTCATCCGGAAAACAACGAATTTTTGGCGTGCAATCAATTCACAGTAATTGAAAATAACATCAACAAACGCCCCGATGTGGTTTTATTTGTGAACGGCTTGCCTTTAGTTGTTATTGAACTAAAGAATCCGACGGACGAAAGCGCCACAGTTGCCAAGGCATTTACACAACTACAAAACTACAAAAACGCTATTCCATCACTTTTTTATTACAACGCCGTGCTCGTAGCATCAGACGGACTGGATGCGCGTGCTGGTACAATCTCGTCTGATATTTCACGCTTTCTCGCGTGGAAATCAAGTGATGGTTTTAAAGAAGATACTGCAACAACTCCGCAGATTGAAACGCTCACCAAGGGAATGCTTGGGAAAAATATTTTGCTTGACCTGATTAGACATTTTATTGTTTTTGAAAAAAGCAAAAAAGAGGACGCGAAAACAGGTTTGTCTTCCGTTGTTAATATAAAAAAGATTGCCGCCTACCATCAATATTTTGCTGTGAATAAAGCAATCGAGGAAACTTTACGCGCAACAAGCGAGCAAGGAAACGGCAAGGCAGGTGTGATATGGCATACGCAAGGAAGCGGAAAATCGCTTTCAATGGTTTTTTATACTGGAAAATCAGTTTTGGAATTAAATAATCCGACAATTGTTGTTATTACAGATAGGAACGATTTAGATGATCAACTTTTTGATACTTTTGCTTCTTGCAAACAATTACTTCGTCAAGAGCCGGTACAAGCTCATAATCGTGATAATTTAAAAGAACTTTTACGCGTTGCTGGTGGCGGCATAATTTTTACTACTATTCAAAAATTCTTTCCGGAAGACGGGTCAGTAAATTTTGATTTATTATCTGAAAGAAAAAATATCATTGTTATTGCAGACGAGGCCCATCGCAGCCAATACGGATTTGCCGCAAAAACTTCCGAGAAAAATGGTGAAATTATAACTAAATACGGCTTTGCTAAATATTTACGCGATGCTTTGCCCCATGCTTCGTTTATTGGATTTACTGGCACACCAATTGAATTAGAAGATAAATCTACTCCTGCTGTTTTTGGAGAATATATAGATAAATATGATATTTCACAAGCCGTTGATGACGGGGCAACCGTCAAAATTTATTATGAATCACGACTTGCAAAAGTTCATTTAAGGCCGGAGGAAACAATCAAGCTAGATGAAGAAGTTGAGGCAATAACCGAAGGTGAAGAAAGCACGGCCAAAGAAAAAGCTAAAGCAAAATGGGCGCAATTGGAAGCGATTGTTGGACATAGAGATAGGTTGAAAGTTGTTGCGACAGACCTTGTTGATCATTTTGAAAAACGCCGCGAGGCATTTGAAGGTAAAGGAATGGTTGTCTGTATGAGCCGAAGAATAGCAGTCGAACTTTATGAAGAAATTATCAAAATTCGTCCTGATTGGCA
>DAORGW010000030.1:6304-10423 GCA_035356975.1 bacterium
GGAAAAAATAGATATACAAAACAAGTTGCGCTCTTATCACAAGCTTTTGCTTTGTCCGTGCCAAATCTAAAGGCAATGGACATTAAAGATGAAGTTGGATTTTTTCAAGCGGTTAAGGCTCGATTAACAAAATTTGAACCGACTGGAACGGGAAAATCCGATGCGGAAATAGAAACAGCAATCAGGCAGATTGTTGATAAAGCCGTAGTTTCAGAGGGCATTGTCGATGTTTTTGATGCAGTAGGAATTAAAAAGCCGGACATTTCAATTTTATCTGATGAATTTTTAGCAGAGATTCAAGGAATGGAAAGAAAAAATCTTGCCTTAGAGTTATTGAAAAAACTACTAAATGATGAGATAAAAATGCGGATACGAAAGAATTTTATCCAGAGCCGAAAAATGTCCGAGATGTTAGAAAGTGCAATCAAGAAATACCAAAACAATCTTTTGACTGCGGCTCAAGTTATTGAAGAATTGGTAAAGCTCGCAAAAGATATTCGCGAGTCGGATAAACGAGGAGAAGCGTTGAATCTTGGAGATGATGAGTTAGCTTTTTATGACGCACTTGCTAACAACGACAGCGCGAAAGAAGTTTTGGGTGATAAACAATTGGCCGCAATCGCAATTGAGGTTTTTAGAAGCGTCAAAGGGAATGCAACAATCGACTGGACACTGAAAGAAAGTGTTCGCGCACGATTGCGTCGTGATGTAAAAAGAATTTTGAACAGATACGGCTATCCGCCGGATCAACAATTAATTGCGACAGAGAATATTTTGAAACAGGCTGAATTAATAGCAGATGAATTAAATTAATATGAAAGAGTTAAATAAATAATATGATTAATAACGCAAATAAATATTCTATTGCTGAAATATTTAATGTCGATAGTAGAATAAAATATGTAATTCCTAAATTTCAGAGGGAATACACATGGAATAAAGATAATTGGGAAGAGCTTATTAATGACATTACCGAAAGCGATGGTAGTCATTTTATTGGCTCAATAATATGCATTAAAAATCCCGAGTCAGATACTTATAGTCCGGAGCTGGAACTTATTGACGGTCAACAAAGATTGACAACGATTTCTCTTTTGTTTTGCTCAATGTATAAATTGTTGAAAGAAAAAATGCCAACCGATAATGAAGATTATAGTTATCATTTAACTAGTTTAAAAGGGAAAATAATTAATAGAAATGGTGGCGATATAAAATTAGAATTATCTCGACAGAATAACAACTTTAATGATTATAAATCAGTTTTAGATGAAATTGGGGTTAAAGATTTTTCCGATAAACCAAACAATAAGGGTAATAGAAGAATCTTTAAATGTTTTAGGTATTTCTTATCTAAATTAGAGGACAGAGATTATAAGGAAATACTGGAATTGCTTGATAAAATAAGCAACACTTTATTAGTGAAGATTGAGGTTGATTCCCATTCCGATGCTTTTATGTTATTTGAAAGCTTAAATAATCGCGGGATTCCTTTGTCTGCTATCGATTTAATTAAGAATAAAATTTTAGCAAAACTCGAGGGAGATAAATTAATGACAGCGGATGCAGCTTTTGATAAATGGAATTTAATAATAAATAATTTGCCTGATTATTCCATTCAAGAAAGATTTTTGAGACAGTATTATAATGCTTTTAAATATAATACAGATTTGGTTAAAGTGGGCGGTATCACCAGGGCGACAAAATCAAATATAATTAAAATTTACGAGAATCTTATTGATTTACGTCCAGAATATGTTTTTCGGGAATTAATTGAAAAATCAAATACTTATAGATTTTTAATTTCTCCTGAGAACAATGACGAAAAATTTTTTCCAGAATTACGAAAGGAACTTAAAGATTTAATAAATGTTAAGGCGGCCCCAGCTTATATTTTGTTGCTATATTTATTTTCCAATGAAAAATACGATGCAATTTTTTATAAAGAAGTAATTGTCTTTTTGGTAAAATATTTTATTCGTAGGAATATTACAGATTTTCCAAATACACGAAATCTTGATCAAATTTTTATTGATTTAATTGAAAAAATTGAAGAAGACGGAGGGGTTGCCTCTGCCGAATTTATTATTGAATGGTTGAGCAACAAAGAAAGAATGTCTAGCGGGGAATTATTTGAAGAAAAACTAAGAGGTGATTTGTATGAATTAAATGTCGATGCTACTAGATTTATCTTAAGTAAGATTGAGGAAAGTAAAAGCACGAAAGAGCACTTTAAAGATTTTTGGGCCAGAGATAATAGCGATAAACTTATTTGGACTATTGAGCATATCTTTCCAGAAGGAAAAAATATTCCTACTAATTGGATTGAGATGATTGCTGATGGAGATAAGGAAAAGGCAGAAAAGATTCAAGTTGAGCTGGTTCATAAAATAGGCAATCTTACTTTAACTGGCTTTAATCAAAATCTATCTAATTTCGATTTCATGGTTAAGCGAGATAGAAAAAATAAAGATGATAATTTTATTGGTTACAAAAATGGTCTTTATTTAAATGAAGATTTAAAAGATAAAGAAACGTGGCTTGAAAAAGACATAGAAGAGAGAACTAATAAGCTTGTAAGCATTGCTTTGGATATTTTTAAGATAGATTAAATAATTACGATGAACAAAGGAATGACAGTTAAAGAATTTATTGAAGGAGTTTTTTTGGGAGAGTTGGAGCAAATGACCATTGGATCAGATGGATTAGCCTCGCATCCTTATTTAGGTTTTTCGATGATCGCTTCTTTTATTGAGATTCTTGGCGCTTGTTTAGATGACGAAGATTGGTCAAAGCAGGGTTTGTCCGAATCAAGATTTAGAGCTGCTATTACAGAGCTATTTCCGGGTAAATATCATCAGCACAACCAAAAAGGAGGTCAGTTTGATTTATATATTGGCTTAAGATGTTCGCTTGTTCACGCATTGCAACCTGGAGTGTTAATAGGCTTGTCTGAGAGAAAACACGAAATAAAAGCAAATGTATCTAATAAGCATCTAACTATTCAGAATAACGAGTTGTTGCTTGTTTATGAAGATTTTTTAAATGATTTTAAAGAAGCTTGTAAAAAGGTTTTAATTAAAATTGAAAATAAGGAGCTTACAAGTCAGAAGGTTTATGGTCATAAATTGTCTGTGCCATTAAACTAATTCCACTCCTACAAACCATTAACAGGCTTTCATTTCATTAAAATTAACTAACTCTCGGATCTCTCTCCATTTTATCACCGCGTTTTCAATAGTGTTCCACTGGAGAGATGTAGCCCGTGCACTTGCAAAAATATAGCAATTATGCTATATTTTTTTGTTGTTCTTTATCAATATCATTCAACTAAAATACAAGAAAATGATTGACTTAAATGCAAAAAGACAGGACGTTATCGCTGTCGCAACCGAACTGTTTGAAAAATTTGTAAGCATGTCGAAAGATGTACGCTCGGATGACAAAAAGAGAACCGGTATTCAGGTTCTTGTTTGGGAACCAGGAACAAGAAATTTGGTTATGATTTCCGCCAAGGATCCATCTGAGGCTGCTAAGTTTTTTTCAATTGAAAAGGCTGTTAGAGCAGAATGCAATTTTGATCATTCTTCACAAAATTCTGCCAATCCAGGTAAAATGCAATTTGCTGGAAGCATAGCTTTACAAATGAACGAAGTTCCCGGATTTGGAAATTTAAATGGCGATTCTATCCTTATTGCCTCAACCTCTGGCTTGAAAGAGGAAGAGGATGTAGCTGTTAGTATAGCCATTTTGTCTGAAATTACCGGACTTACTTTTAAAGAGGTTTGTAATATTGTTGACCTAAATGATGGAGCGTTGCCCGACTGGTGCTATAATGAAACCAAGGGTTATTTCCAATTTTTGTTTGATTAAGAAGAAAGTGAAAAATCACACCCCAGAACTAAATAGTTTTGGGGTTTTTTATTTATATATCCTCGACAGGATGGTTGTAAAATTATTTTTAATAAAACAAATTCTCAATTTTTTTATAATTGACAAATCACATATTTTATGATAGAATACTTGAGTGATTTTAAATTTGTGAATGAACTTTAAAATAATAAAAACCTTAAAACTACAAGCATGAATGAAGTTGTAAAACTTGAAAATTGTGGCTTAAAA
>DAORGW010000031.1:0-3288 GCA_035356975.1 bacterium
AAATATATTCCATTCGAACTATTAAATTTAAAATCTAGATTAATCAAAGTTTCATGTACACCGGGAGACAGTTGTATTCCTTTTATTTTTAAAAAATTATTCTCAGGAGTATCTTCCTCTTTTTCTTCTTCAGTATTTATAATTCCTTTAATTATATCTCCATCAAAACCAATAGATTTAAGTAACTGAACTTCATTAAAACGACTTATGTAATAATTTCCATTTTTAAACCAATAAACTTTAAATAATATCTCATCTTTATCATCTGATTTACCAACAACAATTTGTTTTAAATTTATATTATACCAGTAATTTTCATCCGAATTCCACTTAAAATCCTTTTTTTCAATTAAATTTCCTATAGTAGTTCTTTTTATATCTTCTCCCTCGTCTTTTGCCGCTTCGACCATCATCTTATCCATTATATAATCGGATGTTCTAGTAGAAGCATCTTCAAACAAAAAATCCAATCTATTTATATCCGTATTTTTATCAATTTCTTTTAATGCATTTAGGAAATAGATTCGGTGAAATCTCTTGTTTGCCAAGTACGCTTTTTTTTCTATAATACTATCCCACTCAATAGCATTTTCATATATTTTAAATGAAAAACCATTAGGATGTACCCACTGAAAACCTCCTGTAATTTTTACCTCTTTAAAATTAGAATTTAAAATTAATGTGAGAATATTTTTATCTGGATAATATAAAGAACCAAATTCTTCCGAATAATTTGCTTTCGGATTTATTTCAATATAACTTGGTATATCTATAGATTTTTGGGGCACTATAAATTTTCGAATATATTTAACTAAATCAAATGTATTCTCAAATGAAACTTTTATATGAGGTTCAACTCCCGGATATGTTTCTACTATACCCCCCTCGGAAAATAAAATAACATTTAATTTATGTTTATCGGATTTCCATTTAGTTCCCTTCGATACATCTTGAATCTTTTTAAAATCAAACGTATTTAAAAAACCATTGGCTTTTTTCTTTAAATATTCTTTTCCCAAAATATATTTGTCAGTCAAATAATCTTTAAAACTTTGAATACTTTCAAAGGTAAATTCATTCTTTTGCCCACTTAAATCATTCGGTGATTGTGCTGGTTGGACTTTAATTTGGCCTTTGTAATTAATAGTAACAATATCTAAATTTTTTGAATTACCTGGTTCAATTTGTTTTTTCCACACTTCTCTATTTTTATTAGATAAAGAAACATCTTTACTATAATTAAGATATTTAAAAAATTCTTCTAATGAGCCTATAGCCTTATCTTTATAATAAATCTTTAACCAATCAATAAGTTCTTTAATATTATTAAAATTTTGTTTTAAAAGTTTATCACTTTCCGCCGGTTTATATTTTATTTGAACAGTACCATCTTCATAAAGATAAACTTCATCTTTATAAAAGTTTATATAAACATCCGCATCTTTACCATCATCAGTTTCTAAATCTTCAACATCAGTCAAATTTACATAAAATGTAAATCCGGTTTGTTTAAATACTTCATATAATTCTTTTTTCAAATCTATTTCTTTTATATCTGTGGCAAACAAATGACGAGCAGATTTTTCATCCGGCAAATTAACCGGTGGTTTTTCATTAAGTGAATTAATTAAAAGGTCAATATTTTCAGAAATATAAGTAAGTATTTCCGAAGTAGAATTAAATTGAAATTGATTAGAGGGAGTTTCTTCTTTATTATTATAAATTACAAGAATTCTTCCTTTTTCATTTTTTTCTGAAAATCGTATTTCAAATAATTTAATTCCAGTTTCAGAATATATTATAATAGAACCATCTTCTTGTAACATTAAATGTACAGTAGATTTTTCTTTTTGTATTAAACTTTTTAACCATTCTATTTGTGATGAACTTAGAACAAATTTTTCTATTTGATTCATTTTAGGATTAAGTAATTGTTGTAACTTTTTAAACACTAATGACCAAGTATTATAAATTCCAATTTTTCTCCATTCTTCAGCTATATCTTCTACATAAAGCATATATTTTCCAGTATCAGTTTTTTGAAGAATATATTTACCTATTACATCTTCCATTTCAATATAAACATAATATTTAAAAGTTCCTTCCATATCAGCTTTAGTATAACGTCTTACCTCGGCTTTAATATTATATTCTTTAATTAAATCTTTAATTTGCTCCACTTCATTGTCAGAAATTGTTAATAAACTATCTTTTTGAAGATAAAACTTAAAATAAAAATCTACAAAAAGCACCAAATCTAAGAAATTAAAAAACTTTTTGACAGGAATATAGTTTCCTTTTATACTTCTATAAAATATATAAATTGAATTTTCTTTGACAATTCTAAAAAAGTCAAAATTTCTAATATATGATATACTAATACCATAAGCATCGTTTTTTAAACTTTCATTAACAATTTTATTATAATGAACTCCAATTTTTAAACCTTTAAATTGTTTAATAATTTGTTTTAATATAGATACTTCTAATACAGATAATTTATTCTCATCTATCGAAGGACTTATATTTTTTGCCTCTATCTTATCTTCTATATTTTTAAATTCATTAAATATATCAAATAAAAATTTATCAATATACAAAAGAAATGCTTGAAATGAATCCACACTAAATTCTTTTTTCCACGAACCATTCCATTCAGAATATAAACAATATGCATTATCTTCCTTGGTTAATCTATATCTAACAATACCATATTTAATTGAAATTTTACATTCTATATTTTCAATAGCATAATGTATAAAACTATAATCATGCTTATCAAATAATTTATCAAATGCTTGCTTTTCTTCTTCCGTAAACTCCGCCGTAGTAAAATCCATATTTATCTTTGGTTTTGTCAAAGCCAATTTATTTTTAATTATTGTAAGATTAGATGCATCTTTATCCATGTTTGGCAATCCGTTCTTTTCAATATATTCTAAAAATAATTTAAAATTTTCTATAGCTATTTTACAATTTTGAAGTCCACACGGAGCCCCGGTAATTTTATGTATGTATTCTGTTAATTTTTTAACGGCGAATACTATATGCTTTTTAGAAATTAAACTCATTGTTTTCGGATTAATTTCATTTTTTAATAAATTAATAATATTATTAATTAGTTGACTTGTTGTCTGAGGAAAAATTTTAGATGGATATATATTCTTAAACCAATTAATAAACCTCGGGGTATCAAATTGAGTAATCGAATTAAATATTCCTACAACTTCATAAGTTATTCCCGCTTTGCTAATATTAATATAGGTATTATTTTTTTGAAAAATATAT
>DAORGW010000031.1:3388-6136 GCA_035356975.1 bacterium
TTTAATTTTAAACCCGTTTTTCTTAGCCGTATTTAAAATTAATTTTTTATTATCCCCCGTCACCGGCTGATAAAATTTTATTTTAGATGCGCGATTTTTTACTTTAACCATTAACTCTTCAAATGTCATCGCGTATTCTTCTTTCTTATTAATCGGTCCATAAATATAATATCCTTCTACATCCGAGTGAATACCAAATATAATATCAGATGGTTTATACTTATCTTGTCGATAATATGCTATAGCATATGCCGGACCTCCCGAATCACCACTATAATATTCTAACCATATATGTTCATCTTCCTTTAATAATTCTTTTTTAATTGTTTTAAATTCGGAAGGCGTAATACCAGGAATAGTATAACTGTTTGATTTATATGCTGAAAATTCTCCATTTATATATGCAATAAAATCAAACCATTTTTTCTCTTCTTTTAATATTTTAACATTAGGATTACCGTCTGTACTATTTATGTGGTAAAGATAATATGTGTTATCTTTTTTTGTAATAGTATATAGATGAACTCCTTTAATATTTTTAAGTATAATTTGATTGAAAGTAGTACCCGGAATAATACTATTTTTAAAAATTAAATTATTCTTTTCGGCAATATTGTCAATGTATCTTATTTCCGAATCATTAAGATTATTTGAATAAATTTCTGTTACATGAATAATATTATTTTTAATATAATCCAGTATTTGATTAAAATCTTTAAATTCTTTTTTATCAGACGAGGAAGCATCAACATAAAAGAGTTTTCCATTTATTTTAGAATAAACAACCGTATCCCCTTTAATTTGATTGTGAAAAGTAAAAATTTTATCTTTCGAGGATTCCTCTTTATTTGACGGCATCAAATCAAAACCATATTTCTTTAACTCAGCTATAAATTCTTGCTCGGATATAAATTCTTGTTTAGATACTACTTTTTTTTTTAATTCATCATATTTTTTAAGAAATACAGCTAATTCAGGTAAAGAATTAAATAAAGATGTTTCTCCCGTCTCACCATCTGAATATATAGATTTTAAATTTTGTTGAACGTAAATGGCATCTCCATTACTTGAATTAATATACATAGTTGACGATGGACTCCAATTAAATCCTTTTTGACTAAGCATATTTTCATACATTGAACTCAATTTAAAACCATTTGTATATTTAATTTTAGGTTTTTCTTCCGGATTTATTTCCGGTTTTATTTCCGGTTTTTCTTCCGGTTTTACTTTGGATTGGTTTATGGGTTGATAACCAAGTTTAATCCACGCTAAAGTATCTTCTATACTCTTTTTAATAGTATTATTGGAAGGATGCATACTTGAAAAACTAATTAAAGCGGTATTATTAGGATAAAACTTAATCTTATCTTGTATAACTTCATGCAAATAATAAATGTTTTCACCTTCCATTTTTGGATGAAATCCATAAATAAACAGGTATTGCTCATCTTCAGCGGTAAGACGAATCGTATGAATAGGGGGTTTATCAATACCAATGTGTGCCTTATACGTTGCCTTTGACGGAGAATGTGGCGGTAACGATTCTGCTTTTAAATCTAATGTTGGCGATGGAATATTTAATGCATCTATATCCAATTCCTTATATTTTGTAAGCTTTGAAAAATTAGATTTGACAAACATTAAAGTCTGACTCCAAGTAGAAAATTCCCACGTATTAATTCCTACATCAGAATAATGCACTACATAATATTTTTCAGTATTATGTGTCGGATGTATTTTACAAACTATTAATGTTGTATAAAAATTCCCAAATAAAAAAGTTCCAAACTTTGAAATCCCCTTACTATCTATCTTAAATCCAATATTATCTTTCTTGTTATCTAATTTCTCTAATTGTTCGGATTCTTCCGAAGATAAAGGAAACCAAACCTGATGAGTAACAATCCCCGGGGGTTTTGTAGTCACAGGAGATTTTGAAGTCGACGATGGGTTTGAACCTTTCTGCGTTTTGGCCACCAATCCAGAAGCATACCCCCCACGTTCAAATCGCTTTGAATTTTCTTTAAACCAAGTTTTAAATTCATCCCACGTTTCAAATATCTCCAACTCAGTATTTATTAAATCATAAATAACATACTTCCCATTAGCTAAATGTTTAATGGCAATAGGATTTAATACTCTCTTTCCGTTTTTATCCCTATATGAAGTTCCTACATTCCATATATTATTATCCACCGTTCGAGTAAACCCAAAACTTTTTAACACCTCTTCTTCTTCAGAAGTAAATGGAATATATTCCATTTTATGCGGCCCATAAATATCCTGCTCAATTTCTGGATATTTAGTAGAATATTTTAAAGCTCGTATAATAATTTGTTTAATAATCGGAGATACATCTGGTATAAATTGTGACAAACGAGTTATTTTTGCTCGACGGTCCAAATCCTTAGTTTTAACATACATCCCCCCCTTATTTAAAAAAGCCCCCGTATTATGTTCCAAATCATAAATGTGGTCTATATCAGACACCATCTCTTTAAAATTATGTTTTCTTGTATTAGCATCCAGCCTAAGATAAGCATCAACACCTTCTCCCCACCTGGGCCCTCCAAAAGACGCATTCCAATCTATATGTTTATAAGCTAATAAAATATCCTCCCACTTTAATCCAGATTTTTGAATCGCCTTTTTTATTATAAGAACTGTTCCAGGATGAATTTTTCCAGCCGCATAACTTGCATCATATTTTGCTTCCTGTAATTTCTTCTTATTTTTATCTTTCTT
>DAORGW010000031.1:6236-10418 GCA_035356975.1 bacterium
TCAGGACTTTTAGAAATTAAATCCGCCGGGTCCGGATACATCTCATCATAATACTTACAAAAAAATAAAAGACGTTTTATACTGTCTATATGTTTTTCCATATCAGGAATGTATGCCTGAATAGTATCTTCAAAATCATCCTTAGTAATAATTCCTTTTTTATTGTAAATAGATATTAATTTACGACGAAAATTTGCCCAACTTCCCGCCTTATTAGGTAAATGCCGAAATTCAGATATTAAAGTCAGCCGCAAATGAGCCAATAATTTTTTAGCCGTCTGAATAACAACCTCTTGATATACATTATCAACTATATTACGAAAAGCCTGCGGAACTACTTGAATTCCTCCCGGAGACAATATAATATTATCCATATGTGTAGTTAATAAAGGTATCCCCCCAACCATATTATATAGCGTCTGTGCCTTAAGCTTTTGCTTAGGCGTAAGCTTAAGCCCATCAATATATTCCGGCTTATATTTGTCGGAGTCTTCAGGCTCACTAAATAAACTATGCATCATCTCCATCGCATAGAAATCATAAAATATCTGCCTCGAATTCTTCAGCGTTTCAGGGTCTTCTTTTCCCTTCTTAATAACATTTATAAAAGGAGCATGATAATGCACACCTTCCAACAATTGTTTTAATTGCTCTTTAAGTAAAATAGCCATAATATTATGCTTATAAATATGTCTTTCTCAAAATAAACCCTCAAATAACTTAATCTAAAATATATTTTTTAGTCTTTCATATTACAAAAAAACCCAAGGTTTTTAAAACCTTGGGTTCTACTTTTAAAATGGTGGAGCCGGGGAGAGTCGAACTCCCGTCTTTAATCCCTATCATATAAAGTACTACATGTTTGTTCAACTAAAATCTCATTCGATATGAATAGTTGACAATCCTATACCGAACCAGATATACTCAGGTATATCAGCCGTCCCGAATCATCACTCGGACAAGTGTCTCTCGCTGCTAGCTCAACACCCTCATAGCGAGAATCTTCAGGCGTTTGGTGCTAGGCCAATGCCAAGGCACCAGCAGATGCTTCGACCTCTTCCCCATCAAGGGAAAACTCAAAGTCCACCGAGGCTAATTCCGATAAGCGGTTAGCATTTATTTTTTCGGTCTTCTTTTTAAGGAGCCAGATGACCAACTCCTACATGCACTCTCTAATCAAAGAACTAAATCGATACCATTACGGCCCCATTCAACCATAAATATATCTCCCCCTCCCCAAATGTCAAGAACTCTTTTTTCTTTATAAATATATTTAAATTTAATTAGAAGAATTCCAAATTCCTAAATATTCCCCCCCCGATATAAATAAATCGCCCGGTTGCCGAAATTTCTCCACCAATTTCAAATCGACCGCCCGCCTTTAAAGATATCGTTACCATATTTTATAATAAAATTTTCTTACCCCCATATAATAGATTGTCTATAACCATAAAAAATATATCCTCCCCCGAACCATCCTCTAAATATACATCCCCCGTAATCGTAAACTCTTTCTTCTTCAAATCTTTAATATCCCCCTCCCTTATTATTACCCTCAAATATAACTCCCCACCCGCCCCAACCTCAACCCGTAAAATATCTACTTCAATATTATCTATTTCTAACGTAACATTTAATCGCCCATCTAATCGCTTATTAAATTCCTTCACCGCCCCCTCCAAAATACCTTCCCTAAAATTATACCTCCGAAATACTAAAGGCTTCGGTATAAAATAACAATAACTAATACCCCCCCGCATCACTACACTCCGAGAATTAAATCGCATATCTTATCCCCCCCATATATTCCATATAACCCATACTATATAATGTAAATAAAATATATTCCATCGACTAACTTCATAGTCAATATTCATCCCCACGATACATCTCAGATATCTTCCTCTCTTCTCTTTCTCGCCGACGCTCACTTTCCTTCCTCTTTTCTTCGTCTTCTATTTCTATAATCCATTCCGAAATCTTTTTCCGAATAGACTTTAATATACGATTCCGCCTACGTATATCACGACTAAGAACTACATGCTCCTCCGTAAGAATATTTGATACCAAATCCTTCAAATATTCCAATACTTTAATCCTATTTTTTAAAAATTGTTGCATAACTTATGAGATTATCGCATAATTTATGAAATTATTGCATATCTTATGATACATAGTTCTATCCCAACCAAAAAACAATACTTGACAATTTTTTATTCCATGCTATATTCTCCTACCTATGAATAATATATCCTTAAATAAAAATGATGCCGCAATACGGTACAAACCTCGCTATATCTGTAAATCTAAAGTAAAAAATCTCGCCCTAACTATAGCCCAAGAACAACTTAGCCCATCCCGTGCCAAAAAATTTACCCGCGTCGGCACCTCCTTCTATGAATCCTGCGAAGCGTGCCTCATCAACTTTATTATCAATCGCGTCAAATCCCAACCCTCAAAAGGTAAAACCTTAACCTAATCCTTAATATTTATACCAATGAAACTTATCACTAAAATATTAGGCAAAGTCAACGAATATAATGAACCCCCACAACTGTCCTACGTCACCCTCGTAGATACAGATACCGGAAAAATCCACTTCACCGATGCCGTCTCCGAAAAATTAAAAGAAAAAGGTATAACTTACCCCAATTGCGAATTCGAACTCCTCATCCTCCAAAACGAAAATCATCAGTTCTCTATCGAATTAATTAAACTCAATTCAACCAATTCCCCCATTTTTAATAATAATAATAATAATAATAAGAATGATAACCTTAATAATAATAATACTGTAAATAATTCTTCCAATAATACCCCCAACCCCCAAATAACTGCTACCCCACCCCCAAATATAAACCCTTAAATTATACCCCAATATGTCAATTTCTAATATTTATAATAATATATCCCTCGAAGATATTTATACCATTTGCAACCAAGCCTGCGAAAGATATATTAAATCCACTAAAATAATTTATAATAAAGAATGTAACGAAATTAATGATATCTGTGCCAGCTTCCGCGAAGGATTCTTCGAAGGTTTCTTTTATATCTATAAAAATTTATCCCCATCATTTAAATCTAATTCCTCAATCTCTTCCAGTTTCAAAAATTTAAATGATTCAAAGGATGAACTCCCCAATTCAAATAAACTTATAATCTCAGATACTTTCAAAAAATTAGGAGATTTCTCCCCCATCGGCGAATCTTAAAAATAATAATATCAATAAAATATAATTGTACTCTTATGAAAATTGATTTTCCTAATAGCCCCTACTGGCAGTATATTAATGCTCTCGAAGCCTTAGATAAAGAATATCAATCCAAAAAACAAGCCCTACTCAATACCCTCAAAGAAGCCCAAAATAATTGCTCCCACCCCAGCACCACATCCTTCCCCGACCCCTCCGGTAACCAAGACTCCTCCACCGAATGCGATATATGCGGCAAAGAACTCTAATCCCAATATTTCCTACTTAATTCCCTACCCCCCTCTTTCTTATTTTATTATTTTTATTACTATTATTACTCTTCCGCTTATATTCTAAATCATATATTATATAATACCCCTGCACCGTCCCATATTCCTCCCACCTATCATCCCCATTGTCATATATAATCTCCCCATTAAATGCTATAACAACATGCATCGAACGATTATCTACCATCGATAAATGCGCTATACTATACCCCGCAGGACCAACCCCACAATTGTTCCTTATTTCCCCAGTCTCCATAAAACATCTGGCAGGTATATAAACTATCCCCTTCTTAAAATTCTTCTTTAACCACTCCCGCGTTGCTTCCAAATATTTATTCTTATATAACTTAACAAAATTAGGTACCCGCCCAGGATTAATCTCTAATATACTTGCTATACAATCCGGCCAACATGTATCCTTCGTATTTGTTACATACTTCTTCATACTCCTCCCTATAAATATTTTTTTTTTCCATAAAAAATTTGCCGCGTATTTTTTTCTAATTCCTCAAACCCCCCATAAAAATTTTTTCCAGGAATTTTTTTAAATTTGCCCTTTTTTTATAAAAATTATTACCTATAAAAATCCCCACCCACTCAATTTATAATTTGTATGTATAAATGTATATACTTAGATACATATGAAATTCTATTAAAAAATTTTGTACATATATTAAACGGGTGGGGGCGCACCGGGG
>DAORGW010000032.1:0-9844 GCA_035356975.1 bacterium
CAATATTTTATTTTCCAATCTAATTTATCTTTTGATGTTTCAGAGGTAAATAATTTTAATATAAAACCTAAATCTTGGCATTCTTTTAATAGATTAATTATTTTACTATAATCAACCTCTTTCTTATGATAATCAAATATAGTATTGTCAAAGTCAAAAGCAACAATTAATTTTTTATGTTTAATATAAGCTTCTTCTAAGATAACATCATAATTAATATCGAATACATCTATCATCTTATTTTTAGGTTTAATTATCATTATGCTTCTTAATTTTATTTCTTTTTAATAATTTTAAGAAATGTTTTAACATTAATATTTCATGTTTTTCTATACCGGCACAAATATTATCCATATTGTCTACTGAAATTTTATACCTTTTTTCTAAATCAAAAAGCTCTCTTTCAAGTGTTTTTATAATTTTTTTTCTTTTCATAATTTTAATTATTTTTATTTAATTTCTTTTCATAAAAAAATGCAGTATCTAATGAGTTTTCACATTTTGTTTTATAAAATTGATACAGAGAATCATTTTTGTTTAAATAATAAAAAGTTGAATCTCTATATTTTTTAGCATCTTCTGTATATATATCCAAAGATATTGCATCTTCTAAGATTTTAATTTTTTGATTTCTGTTTCCTATATAATATAAAAGAAAAATTATAAAAATAAAAATTGCTATTTTTTTCATATTAAATGTTTTTAAGTATAATTAATTTTTCATTTTTTATATCACAATGCGAGTCAGTTGTGAAGATATAATCAAAATATTCCAACAAGTGCTCTATACCTTGATTGAATATACCATGAGATACGGCTAAGTATAGTTTACCCGCATTCTTTTTCTTTAATTCTTTTGCAATGCCAATAAATGTTCTTCCTCCTAAACAAATATCATCGAAAATAATACAAGGTTCACCCTGTAAATCTTCTGTGTTAATTGATTGTGTCAATTCTCCTGTTAATTTATCTCTTGATTTTGCACAAACAATATAATTGTTAATATTCAATTTATCAATTTGTTTTATTTGTGTTTTATATGCGCCACTATCAGGTATAACCCAAGTTGGAAAAACATTTAAATCTTTAAATATGATAGCTAAAGTTTCATAGATAAAATAAAAATTGTCTTTTATTTCTACATTGTTTATAAACTCTACCTTATCTGAATGAGGATGAAATATTATGATGTTTGAGAAAAATAATTGATTAACAAGATTTGAGATAGTTTTTAAACCATAACTTTCTTTTTTATCAAATAATCTATCATCTTGTTGATACATCATATAAGAGATATATAATATCGGTTTTTCTTTTTGTACTCTCTGAATAACATCTGAAACAAATAATAATGAAATCAAATCATCATTGTTTTTAAACCTAGTTACCACAGTTTCTATTATCTCATCTGTTTTTAAAATGAATTTTATCGACTCATCAGGAAACTTAAAAAGTTTATAGTTTTCGTAATCGCCGAATCCTTTTGTTAAATCTAATATCATTATAAAAATTTTTTTACTTTTTTAAAATTTACTCCATCTGTTGCATAACCTAATAAACCCTGAAAGATAACCTTATGCCCATCTATAACAACATCTCTCATAGAATAATAAAGTGAATTCGGATACATAAAATCCTTCTCATATAAAAATACGGTTATATTAATATCCTTACATTCTTCATATATGATTCTAGATATTAGAGACCAATCACCTCCTGCTATACCACAACCTATACGAGGTATTGCAATATGTTTTCCTTTAAAATCAATATTTAATTTTTTAAATACTTTTTTCACCGCTTCGTAATCAACATTTTTGCCTGGTTGATATTGAGTATAAAGATTTAAAATTTTATCTTCTTTATCAAAAGTATAATCTCCCAACTTGCTCACATCACCTTTTATTGAGTTTTGTATATCGGCTAAATAAGTATTAGGGAAGTTTAAAGAAACTTGTTTTGCTATTCCTGCACCCATTAAATGAAAACAATTGCAACCATGTGCTGTATAATCAAATTTATCTTTGTGGGCAAATAAATCCCCTAAATAATAATGTATCATAGTTTTAATGTTTCCAATTTAAAAATAAGTCATTGATGTTTGTTAATGCACTTGTATATTCTTTATAATTTTTCCAATTACCACCACAATTATAAACAACACGAATAGAATCTAAAGACTTTTCAGGTATCTCTTTAACAATACCATTCTCATATTTATCATCTTCTTTATAATGATTTGGTTGATAATGTACCTTATCTCCGATTTTTATTTTAGCAATATCTATCATAATTTTCTGTTTTAAAATCTGTATAAATTTAATACTTCTTTATCGCAATTTATAACATTCATGATGTTTTTCTTATCATAAATTTTAGAACCCATATTCATTACTTCCTCATAATCCCAATCAGGCATTCCTAAATAAAGTGTCCAATCATCAATTTGTCCTTTCTTGGCAACAAACTTTCTTAATTCTCTTGTGCCATCTAAATTTACGCCTGTATTATCATCAAATGCTAGACCCATTATAAAAGGTTCTGAATTTGGTAATTTTTTAAAAATATCTAAAGTTATCATAATTTTATCTAAAATCTGTTTTATCTTCCTTTTTAATTTCGGTAATTAATAATCCTCCTGTAACTGCTTCGCCTAAAATTGTAGAATTTTCTTCAAGATATTTAATCTCAAAAATTCCACCATCTTTAAACATTTCAATCAATTTCTTATCATCTTGACTTTGATTAGAAGGCGTTATAACCATCTTTTTTGTTCCATTTATTATTCCTGTTATTTTCATATTTTTTTAATTATTTTTTATTAATACATTCTCTGAATATTCATTAAGCAATTTCATAACAGAAGTTAATTTATCATAACCAACTTCTTTGATTACTTTGTGTTTAAACTCATCCAATTTTGTAAATTCAGTTCCTTGTGAATAAAGATGAAAATTGATAGGGTAAAACCCCTCTTCATCACAATCATTTTCATCAAGATAACCGCCAAATGTTTCGCAAAGGTATCTTGCTATCTCAATCGAATTGCCCCACATTCCAAGTGAAGTCCAAACGCCTGAGATTCCATTATCTGTTTCACAAGAGCTTGAAAAACATATAGCAAGTTGTCTTTGGTCGTTGCCATCTTTGAATGCTATATACATAAAATTATTACTTGATGCTCTAACTTCAACATCTGTATATTTTTGAGATATCGCCTTTTCTATTTGTTCAATTGTAACTCCTTTTCTAAGGATTGCTTTGGTATCTACTCCCATCTTGTTGTTTTTAATTATACACAAATATACAAAGAAATAAAATGATAAACAATTTTGTAAAAAACTATAAATCAAAGAGTTATAAATACTATGCTTGCCAATACTCTTTTGTATCGATATTCATCATTGTTAACAAGCCATCTTTGCCTGAACCTGTGTCTAAATTCCAAATTAATTCTCCGCTAAATGTTGGGATTTTACCTTTTTTATTATAAAGAAATGTTGGAGTATGTCCTATATAAATTTCTTTAAAATCATCTATTGTTTTTAACCTATCTCCTGGAGAACAACTTAAAGCTTTTGCCAGTAATTTTCTATCCCAACATAATGTATCGACCATATTATCTTTAATAGAATATTCTCTATCAAATCCTGCATGAACAAAGCATCTGTTTTCATTATCAACATAGAATGGAATTTGATTTCTAAAGAAATTTTCATAAGGTTTCTTATCTAAGATTTCTTCATATTGTTCTATTGTTTTAGCTGAACCATAATTGCCCCCAAACATATCAATATCTGTATCAATATAGTAAAGAAAAGATTGGTCATGGTTTCCTAAAATATCTATTCTGTTTTTTATTGTAAATAAAATATCTACACATTTTCTCCAATCCTTACCTCTATCCACAATATCTCCTAATGTAATTAATAAATCTTTTTCTTTATTAAACCTAGATAACTCTAGAACCTTTTCTAATTTATCATACTCTCCGTGTATATCACCAACGCAAAAGGTTTTTTGTAATATTTCCATATATAACTTATTTATCTTTTAAAATTTTTAAGCTTATTATTTATTTCTATTTTTGCTTCTTTATCTAATTTGTGCCGCTTTTGATTATTTGATTCAACTTCCTTGAATATAGAATTATTAAATTTATTATAAAATTCTTCATAGGTGTAATTGTCTGCTATTCTTATAGCTGAATCAATATCATAACTTCTTAATTCGCATATCCAATATCTACCTATTGTATATTTAGGTATCCTTTCTAAATCAGTTGTTGCCTCAAGAGCATAATGCCATTTATTTGTTTTTTTATCAAGATATGAAATATAGAAATATTGTTCACTATAAGATGTTTTTTCAATTCTTGAAATAGCACCTTTGCTATTTCTTTTATATTTTTTATAAGATTTAAATTTAATTTTTAAAATAATTAAGTCTATAAAAAAACTAATAATTAATATAGAACCTACTATTAAAATTAAGTTTCCAACGTCTTTCATGATATAATTTATTTTTTTATAATTTCTTTAATTTCTTCTATAGAAATTTCTTTAAGTTTCTTATATTTTATTATTCTTATCTGAAATCCTAATAAAAATACATTTAGAAAAGTCCTACCTGTGATTCCTCTCTTATAAAAACGAAAGAAATACATTTTCCAGAGACTTGGAATAAAATTAATTAAAACTGATATGTTGTTAATTTTTATTTTCATAAGAATAACCAATAATAAGTTTGAAATATCAAACTAAAATAAAAAAAGATAACATCAAATAAAATTAAAATTTTTCCGATAGAACTATTATCTTGGTTTGTTCCAAAACCAATACTTGAAAAAGGCAAACTAATACAAGGCTGCCTAAATAATCTACAAAATACATTCAGTGCTCCATAGACAAATGTTATCGCTACTAATATTTTCATTAATTCAAATTTTAAAACTGTTTAACCAAATTGTTTATATCTCTCTTTCTTTCCTCTTGCAGTACAAAAATAAATAATTTCTCCATTTTTATTAACTTTATCTCTGATATAACCTTTTTTTACTCCATTGCTTAACCATGTTTCTACCCCAAATATAGAAATATTTTTTAACCAATCTGTATTTTTTTTATTTCCTCAGAAGTTTTTCCTGGATAATATTCTAGAGTGGTTACCAACATTAAAGTACTCTCTTCTAATTGTGTCATAATTTATTTTTATGATATATAATTGATAAAATCTTTTTTGTTTTTAAATTCAAAAATATTTACGATAAAGATAAAAGAATTTTCAATAGGGATTTTTTCACAAATTGATTTATATGAAGGAAAATTTATTGATGTTATTAACAATTGTCCATATTGAAAAGCTTGTTTGCTTTCTAACCTATAACTAATTAAGAAATATCTCATTTTATTTAAATTTTAATAATATGTGTAAATTTAGAATGAGCACCTGTTGTGTATCGCACTAAAATACTTACCCCATCCATTACCACTTTTTGGCAATTTTCTTTTATCAACTTTGCTACCATCACTCCATAATATATCTTTGCCATCGAATTTAATATACTGGTTTCCTCTAAAAGAGTAATGCCTTATGAGTGAATAATGTTTTTTGCAATTTTCTAATGCTTCTTTTGTATTATAAAAAATACATTCATTTGTATTTTGTATTTGTGGATTGAAAAATCTTTCTATAAACATAATTTTATTTTTAAATTTTAATAATATGTGGCACAAATCCACCTTGTGCGCATCCTACCATAGGAATTAAATTATCACCTTTAACATCACAACCTTCAATTTTTGAAATTGATTGATACCAAGAGTTTTTAAATTTAGAATCAATTAAATCTAACTTAACGAGTAAATGAAAACCACCTCTTGTCTTTAAGATAACGAGAGCATTGAAATTAATCTTACCCTGTAATTGTTCTAATACTTCTGTATATTCTATGCCATCAAAATCAAAATCCATAAAATGTTTCGTACCTGTTGATTCTTGTATTTGACTTAATACTTCACTATGAGGATTATACCCTCTATAATCTTCTGTGATTAAGTCTGCAAATTTCTTTAGTGAGTTTTTTGTCGCTTTAATTAAATCTCTTGGATTAACAGAAATATAAAGAGCTAATGCTTCTTGAGGAATAGGGTTGCCTTTATCTTGGTATGCACCAATCTCAACTTCTAATTGTTTTACTTTTTGATAAATATAATCTTTAGAAGAAGTTAATCTCTTTAATTGTGCCTTAGAAGATAATTGTGTTCTATCCTCTAGGTATTTATTTCTACCTAAGAGAGTAATATAGTATTGTTCATTGTGTTTACAATCGGGTAACCAAGCAATAAAATCTCTAAATAATTTTTCATCCTGTATTATTTTATAGTTCATGATTAAGCAGGAATAAATGTTCGATGTTTAGCATTTTGGTCTTTATCAAACCAAATACCATTTGTAATATTATTACCTCCCAATTTAATGTTTACCGCATTTGGATATTTTTCTTTCACAATTTTTTTTAATTGACTGGTTGTTAACCTTTTTATTTTATCTTGTTTTGATATATAATTCATCTTGTTGTTTTTTGTTGTTAATTATAGTGTAAATATACAACAATAAAACAAGAAAAACAAACCTATAACTCTTTATAAATCAACAGATTAAAAATTATATTTATTTCGGCTTTCAAGAAATCTAAGTATCTTTTTCAATAAAAAAAATCTATGATACCATTTCATGCTAGCTATTTCTAATATAAATTGTTCTGCCTCCATATATCTCTCAGAACAATCTTCAGTTTTTTTCATTAACCAATTAAGGTCGTTTTTTGTGTATTCCATTTAACTATGAATTTTTTTGTTAAACATTAAATTTCAGATTTATGTATTATTCTTTCTTTTTCAAGTTTTCTCTTATTTATATTTTGTTGTTTATTATAATAATCTGATATCGCTATACTGCACCACTTTTTACATCAGCAATTTCATAATATTCTTTTTGGTTATCATATCCAAATACATAATCGTGCGTCCACTCATTAATATAAAATTTGAACCAAAGGAATTTTACTGATTTTTTTTTACTAATAATTAAATGATAAGATGTTATAAATCTTATATATTCAGAAGTAATATAAGCTGAGTATTTTACTCCCTCAATCTCCGTTTTAAATGTATTACCTAATCTTATTTTTTCTTGCATAAATTTAAAATTCCATTGACAAGTTTATAGACTGCCTAATACCTCGTCTATAAACTTTGAGTCTATTTCATCTTGCTTTTTTGATGCTTTATGGACAATTTCAAACCCAACTACCTTATCAGATTTTTTTTATTAATAAAATCTTCTAACTTTTGATAACTATCTGAATTTGAATAAATATGAATATTCTTATCATTTCTCCAATCATTATCGATTTTCAATTTCACAATAAATCTATGGGTGTAGCCTTCAAATTGTTCTTTAAAATACTTTGTTTCCATTTTATTTATTTTTGTGCAATTTAATTATATATTTTTAGGAATAATTCTATCGTTGCCTTAACATCTTTTTCACAATATTCTATCACATCTTCTTTTTTAACAATCCCTTTCATATACAAATTTGAAACTTCATAATTTGCAAATTTATCTTTAGAAGATTTTATACCTAAAGATTCACACATCAAATCTAACGAGACCATATTTCTCATTCCTCCTCTATAATCTTCTCCTAAATCAAGCATATTAATTTCCCAAGGTTTCTTTCCTAATATTTTTAATTGGCCAGGAAGTGTTAAGCCATATTCTATTGATTTACGAAATAAATAAGGAGCATCGAATCCTTTGATATTTACACCACATAAAATATAATGAGGGTTATCATATAAGAATTGAAAAAATTTAGTAATCATATCCAACTCAGTTCCGCCGGGTATGGTTTTAATTTCAGTAGCATTGTTTGCTTTTATTAACCCAATTGATATAACTAATATTTGACCGAACTCTGGGTGTAGAGGAGAATACTTATTCCAAATATATTCATGACTTAAATCTACACCTTCTGAAAATTCTTGCCTAATTTCTAAGTCTAGTTCTATAGATTTCTTATTAGATTGGAATTTTAGCTCATTATCTACATTATTGAAATGTTGTTTCTCAAGCCAGATTTTTTTTAATTCAATAGGTAAATCTTCCCACTTACATCTTGGGATTGTCTCTATATCAAAAAATAATTCCTTTGGTTGTTTTGCTATACTCATCTTATTTAATTTAGTCATTTACAATTAATAATTTAATCCCATCATGTGATTCATAACGCCATCCATAAACATCTTCTTGAGAGCTGTCCATATCGGCATTTTTAAACTTGAATAATCTAAAATTTCCTGTCTTGTGATTATTTAATTTTATTTGTGTATTTTTTCCTACTTTAACAGTTGGTAAATCAGATATTTCAGCAGAAAAACAATTTGTATTTTTATTGTAAGAGAAATCATTTATGTATAATGATGTAATTGTCACCATGTTATTGAATTTTAGTTGTTAATAAAAAACTTCCACAACAATTATAAACATCAATACCAACATAATTACCTTCTACAAAAGGTGTAAAATAGTTTCTAGAACCGCCTACTACCCAAACACCTTGTATGCCTAAAGTGTTTTCTAAATTTGAATCTGTAAGAGTAATTGGGCTAAAATCCTCTCTTATAATTTCTATTCCGTCAGTCATTCCTGAAAAATCACTTTTTCTTTTCAAAAACAAATTTTGTTTATTCTCTCTAATAAACTTCTTTAATGTTGCTAAAGTAATTTTAGGTTGTCTCTTAATTGTTTTCATCTTGTTATTTTTAATTATATACAAATATACAACAAATAAGATAAAAAAACAAACTTATAAAATATTGATAATAAACTGATTATGTATTTATGCTTTCAGAATATTCTAATTCAGACATACCATCTATAAAAGCTAATTTAGCATCAGTTAAATTAATGTAGAGGAATATATCGTATGCATTTTTTAATTTACCAGATTTTATCTCGCAAACTCTGTATAACCATTGGTGAAAATTTTGTTTATTCAATGTTGCTTCAATTAATGTATTTTTTAATTTTGTTTTTTATATCATTGCTATATATGATTTCTATCAGACATTATTGCTACTTTGTTATAAAAAAATCATAACCTATATAAGGCAAAGAAGCTATAAATTTTGTACCTTTTGGTACATTCCATTTTTTTATTAATCTTTTTACAGCTTTAAGAGAATAAGCATCATTAAAACCATAGTGACTCATTCCATAATATGCAGATGTATTTCCCTTTTCTCCCCATTCTCCTGTCATTGTATTGAACCATAAAAAAGGTTCTTCTGTCTTTATAATAGGCTCAATCCAAAATGGTCTTTTCATTCTTCTTTTACTCCCATCTAAATTTTCGGAATGAATTGTTACACTTTTAAAAAATCTTTGTCCTCTTGGTTTACTTGAAGTAAATTTCATATTATATTTTGTTTTAAATACCAAAAAATTCGTTTCTTTAAGCACTTAACAGAAGTATATCTAAGAAATGTCACAAGATAAACGACGGTTAATGCTTTTTGTTTTTACATTTTTATAATCTATTGAAAATTAACGTTCTTTCGTACCTCCAATTTCATGAAGAAATATTTTTGGGTTTTCAAACCATTGAATAATTTGTTCAACAGTAAACCATCCATAAGTGCCTATTCCCTCCAATACCTGCGTATAAGTTAAGTATGTTCATTTTCCCACTCTTGCTTTTCTTTTATTTTTTCTATAATTCCCATTGTTATTATTTTAGTTATTTTATATTTATTTTTATATAGTAGCGCATATAA
>DAORGW010000033.1:0-9807 GCA_035356975.1 bacterium
TTGCTATATCGTTGCTATTAAGCTAGATGCTCACATAGCCACGATAACCAAAAATAAACTAAGCGATTCAAGAATGTCAAGGTTTATTGAAAAAATATCTGAGCACTTCCAAACGGCCAATAAATTTTAGGTTATTCTGGCTTTTGCTGTAAATGAAAAGAACAAGTTGCAACAAATTTTTGATTTCTCAACGACTTGGGTAGTCTCATTTTGGTCTAGAACAATTTTTCCAAAGTGGCTCACTAGCAACTGTCGATATAAACAAAGCTTATAGTAAAAATTCATTTGAGGTCTACCCCAAAAAATATACTGCCAGCGATACTCATAAAAGTATCTTGTCAAAATTAACACACAAGGAGCAAAAAATTATAGCCAATCCCCTATTTTATTCGATTTTTTGAAAAAATATCTCACAACATATAAATATGGTAAAGAAATGTATCCAAAATTCCTTAATACTTTTTCCAAAATTGTTGACCTAAAAACATAAACTTAATATACTAATAATATTACAGCTCTAGATACAATCACCCAATGTTGAGATGTAAATGTCAATAATTTATTAAAAAATATGAAAAATTTTGAAAAAATTGAACATAGTCAGGAACAACAAATGCAAATTTCTCGTTTTGAAGATTTAAGAAATAAAGATTTATCCGACCAAAATCTTTCAAAAATACCCATTGAAGTCTTACAAACCGTAGATTTTGACACAGAAACTATATGGCCAGAAAAAGATAAATTGCCAAATGGCTTTAACCCAAAAAAACTTTTAAAGAAAAGCAAAAACCCTGGACTTGGAATTAAAAAATTACATGAGCAGGGAATCACTGGGCAAGGGATTGTTGTGGCTATTATTGATCAGAAACTGGATATAAATCATCCAGAATATAAAGATTCTATTTCTGATTATCAAGAATACGACGAAGCAAAAAATGAACCAATAAGTATGCATGGACCAGCCGTAACAAGTTTGCTGGTTGGGAAAGATTGCGGTGTAGCACCTGGAGCTAAATTAGTTTATAAGGCCGTGCCATCGGACCATTATTTTTATGGTTGGTCTAAGGCCCTAAATGACATCATCGAAAACAATAAACATATTCCACAAAACGAACAAGTTAGAATTGTTAGCTGTTCCATTGGCTATATGACAGACAACCCAGAACCAGGGCTGGATAAATGGATTAAGACAATACAAAAAGCACAAGAGGCGGGAATTTTTGTTATAGATGTTGGGGGCGATAAAATTGATATTAATTTTACTGGTGGGGGGAGCCCAGAAAATAAAGACGACTTCGAAAGTTATCGTCCTTGGTTACATCACAATGATGACGAAGAAGAACTAGATAAACTTATTACTGAAGACAATATTGATGAGATATTAAAAAGTATCAAAGAAACTAAAATAATTGTTCCATCTGATTACCGTACTATGGCATCTTCATGGAGTAAAAAAGGTCAATATATGTATAGTTGAATTATTAAATTAATAATGTTTTAAATTTATAAATTATTTTTTAGGACTAGATAATTATATAAAATATATAAGTCTTTATATAGATGGTAATATTGTTATAATGATATATTTTTATATGGACAAAAATACTAAAAATAATTATGCCTTTATTGATAGTCAAAATTTAAATCTTGGCATTAACAAATTAAATTGGAAACTTGATTTTAAAAGGTTTCGTATTTATTTAAAAGAGAAATATGAAGTTTCTCGAGCATTTTTGTTTATTGGATTTATTCCAGAAAATCAAGATTTATATTCTTCTTTACAAAAAGATGGTTATATATTAATTTTTAAACCGGTTTTACTCAATGGCGAAGGGCAACCAAAAGGAAATGTTGATGCTGATTTAGTGTTACAAACAATGATAGAATTAAATAATTTTGATCAAGCAGTTATTGTGTCTAGTGATGGTGATTTTTATTGTTTAGTTAAATATCTATATGAACAAGGAAAATTATCCAGAGTTATTAGTCCGGATGTAAAAAACTGTTCAAAATTATTAAAGAAGACTGCTAAAGAGAAAATAGTGTTTATGGATAACTTAAGAAATAAGCTTGAATATATAGCCAAAGAAAAAAGCACCACTTAAAGACAAAACTTTAAGAGGTGCTTTTTAATAGAAATTCTATTATTAATATAACATAGGTAAGTTAAAAAAGCAAGGGTTTATAAATTTGGCTAATATTTACTCAATTTTTTTATAGTGCTATAATATCAGCAAAGGTCGAATTATTAAACTAATAGCGTTTTTAAATAATAAATTAAAATTTATGAATAATAATAAAATCTTTAAAAAAATTAATTTTTTAGTAATTCTGATCGGATTAGCTTTTATTTTTGTGGGTGCTAATTCAGTAAATGCTCAAAATTTAACAGCAGGTGGAGATAGTTTTGAAACTGCTACAGCAATTCAACCTGGAACTTATCAAGTTGGATCATTTGGAGAGGGAGAGACCTCTTTTTATTCTTTTTCTGGAAAAGCTGGTCAATTAGTAAAAATTAGATGGAGTGGTTATATTGGTATAACTCTTTATAATGCTGATCAAGAAGTTTTAGGTGATGAAAATGGATATTCAGTTGGTGCAAAATATGAAAATATTTGGCTTCCTAACTCAACAAAAGATAATTATACATATTATCTTAAAATATATAATGATATTTTTTCGGAATTAGATCCTTTTGCTTTAGAAGTTTCTTTGTCTGATTATTATGATGCCGATTCTAAAACAGATGCCGGTGATACATTTAATAATGCCTTAGATGTTACTTTAGGAGATTATCAGGGTCATTTAGCAGCCGAATATATGAATAGTTATGGAACTGATAATGTTGATTATTATAAAATTTCAGTTAAAAAAGGAGTAACTTATGAATTTAAAGTTTCGCCACCCACTGATGGTGTAGCGGATGTGGAATTATTAAATCAAAAAAGAGAATTATTAGATTCAGCCTATTCTTCAAACGATGGGGCTGTTGTTTCCATGTTTTTAACCCCAGTAACCAATACTAATGTTTTTTTAACAATAAAAGGAAATAATTATGATAATTCTGCTATAGCTTTTGATTATGATTTAAGTATAAAAACATCAGATTCTTTAAATAAATTTTATGCTTGTCAAGATGATTATTGTCAATTTGTTGGAGAATACTCTACTTTAGAAGATTGTCAAAAAGAGAATGCTAAAACTTGTTATGAAAATTCAGATTGTGATGAAAATTGTGAAGGTATTATTGGTGGAGATCTAGACGAGTTTGATGAGGAAGATACAGGATTAGAAGTAGGTTCAATTGTTCCAGGATTAATGGATAAATTTCCTTATCAATCAGATTCCTTTTCTTTTTTTAAATCATTTTGGAAGTGGGCAGCTCTATATTTAATATTAGCATTGGTTTTCTATATCTATTTAGCTATTTGTCTTCAAGCACTAGCCAAAAAGACAAATATACCTAATGGTTGGTTAGCTTGGATTCCTGTAGCTAATATTTTTCTTCTTCTTCAAATTGCTCAAAAACCTTTATGGTGGTTTATTTTACTTCTTATCCCAATAGTTAATATTATTATTGGCATTATTCTTTGGATGAAAATAGCTGAAAGAGTAAATAAACCAAATTGGTTAGGAATTTTAATTATTGTACCAGTAGTTGGAATAGTTATACCTGGTTATTTGGCTTTCTCAGTAAAAAAAAAATAGAAAACGCTGGTTTTCAATCAGGAACAGGGACTAAAGAAGCTAATAAACCGATTGTTGGCTATAAACATTCTTGTAAATATTGCGAAAAATTAATTCCACCTAATTCAATCACTTGTCCGTTTTGTGAAAAAACAAATCCTTTAGGTCCTGAGCGTTGTCCTCGATGTCATGAACCAATAGAAAAAGATTGGAAGGTTTGCGCTAAATGTAATCAAAGTTTGAGAATTGTTTGTCCCTATTGTGAAAAGATAACTTTTTTTGGTGATCATTGCGAGGATTGCGGTGAACGACTTTTAGTTAAATGTCCTTCCTGTGGTCAAGAACAGCCTCCAATTGGTGATAATTGTATTAAATGTAATAAACCTTTAAAAAAGGAAAAATAATTAATATTTAATTTAAAATCTATGAACGAAGAAAAATTGCCAAATCAAAACCAAGATAATTCATCGTCAAATCAAAATCAAAAAGATTCCTTAAAAGATAAGAATCAAAAAAATACTGGCATGGCCATTGTTGCTTATATTATTTTTTTCATTCCTCTTTTGACAGAATCAAAAAATGATCCTTTTGTAAAATATCATGTTAAACAAGGATTACTTATTTTTATTGGTTGGATATTGATTAGTATTATTAGTTGGATTCTTCCTTGGCAATTAGGTATAATTGTAACCATTTTAAATCTTGGTGTTTTTGTTTTAATGATTATTGGAATTATGAGTGCCGCTAAAGGAGAACAAAAACCATTACCAATTATTGGAAAATTTGGGGAACAATTTAAATTTTAATTAAAGGTCGTGATTAATAAAATTTAATTTAATAAAAAATATATGGCGCTTCAACCATTTACTGATAATTATATTGATAACAGCACTGAGGCTGGATTTCAATTTACTTTTAATTGTGCTGTTTGCGGTGAAGGTTATAAAACAAAATTTATTCCTTCTAAAACCTACAAAAAGAAAGGAGTATTTAAAACTATCGGAGGAATTATAGGGGCAGCTTCACAAATAGCCGGTAAGTATAGTGTGGGCTATGGAGTAGAAAGAGGAGCTGATGTAATTAGTGAAAGTTTCGGTGAAATGTCTCCAGCTTGGCGCAAAGAACATGATATTGCTTTTGAAGAAGCTCAAGTTGAAACTAAAGCTCATTTTCATCGTTGTCCAAAATGTACCCAATGGGTTTGTGAAAATTGTTGGAATGAGCAAGAAAATTTATGTGTTAGTTGTGCTCCAAGGGAAGCAATTGAAATAGCAGCTGCTCGAGCTAAAAAAAGATCAGCTGATATTACAGCTAAAACTAGTATGACTTCGGTTTTTACTGGAGAAATAGAAGGCAAACAAACTATTTGTCCTTCTTGTGGTAAGCCAGCCGGAACTGGTAAATTCTGTGTTAATTGTGGTACTTCTTTAAAATTTATCACATGTAAAAAATGTGGTGCGAAAAATTTAACTGGAATAAAATTTTGTGGTAATTGCGGAGACAATTTAAAAAAATAAATATAAAAATATATGCAAGGGGTTTTTGTACCAAAAACCATATTTAAGGTTATGAATAAAGGATTGGTTATTTTTGGTTGTCTTAAAAGTGGAGTTTTAAAATCGGGAATGACATTAAAAATAGACAAAACCAATATTCCTTTATTAGGTTTGGAAATTCTTAATAAAAAAATAGAAGAAATTAAAGAAGGAGAAAAATTTGCCGAGCAATTAGGAATAATTTTACCAGAAATGGCTGAAAAAATTATAGCCAAAAATATTAATAAAGAGATAATTTTTAAAGAATAAATTAATTATGAAACAAAAAAATAATCAACAAATAAATCAAGAATCTTCAAATGAAGTTGTTAATAAAGCGAGTAATATTGATTTTAAGAAGGATGTTAATAAGAAAAAAAAGAAACCAGATATTATTTTTAAAACTAATGGAAAATTTGTTTTAATTGATAAACATGAAATAGAGATTGAATCTAATCAAGCTAGATTTATTTTAGATGAAGAAAAATTATCTGTTTTAGCGGAAAGTGGTAAGGCCACACTAATTTTTTTAAGAGATATTATTGATTTTTGGGATCAAGATTACAAAATCAATTTATTATTTTCTGAAGGTAAATTAATTATTTCTGAACTTGGTTATGAAAATGATGATTTTATTAAAGCTTTTACAAAAATTCGTCATGAAATAATTCAACAAGATCTGTTAATGAAAGAAAAAGTTATAAAAACTGGATTTAAAGGTAATTATAATTATCAAGAATTAAATAAAGAATGTTCAGGAGAGGCTATGGTTGAAATTTGTGATACTGGAATAGTAATAAAACCAGAACGAGGTGATCTTGTTAGAATACCCTATAGTGAAATTAATCAATTTTCTGAAAAAGATTATAAAATTTCTATTATTACTGATAATGCTTCAATATCATTATTTTCTTTTGGAGAAAAATTTGATAGCTTAAATAAAATTATTAAGGAAACTTTAGCCGAATTGTCATTAAAAACTCAAGAACTTTTAAAAGAATTTTTACCAGATTTTAATCCTTTAACTATTAAAAAAGTTAGCGAACTTTTAAAAGATGGACGAGCAATAAGTAAAAATAAACTTGATGAAATTTCATCACAAATTTGGTTAAATTTGGAACAAAAATTGAATAAAATAGGTATTTTAGAATCTTATCAATATTTAAAAACATTATCTACTATTGATAATTTTTTTATTGGTATCAAAAGAGATTTAATGGGAGATATGACTGGAGAATATTTGTGGTTACTTATTCCTATTAGTTCTAAATCCGGTCATAAATTTTTAGTTATGGAAACAGGATCTACTATTGAAGGCGGAGGCAAAGCCACTTATTTATTTAAAATGATGAAAGATAAAAATATTGATGATTTAATTAAAAAATTTAATCATTGTATGTTAGCTATAAATTTTAGAAGAGAACCAATATATATTAAAGATGAAGAATTAGAAAAACCAGAATATTTAAAGTATAAAATAGCCATAACTAAGATTCCAGAATTAAAATTACTTCGTCAACTTTTTATTGGTCGGGTTTTCCATACTTCATTAGAGGATTGGAAGGAAGATTTCAATAGTTTAATTAATGGTAATAATTAAGATAAGCGTCTGTCGCGCCCATGTGATAATGTCATAGTCTAGCCAAGTAGAAATGTCATACTTTAACAATTTGTGATATAAAGTTTAATTCAATTAATTAATAATTAATTATTAAATTTATGTCACAAAAAATGATAAGTATGACTCGAGAGGAATTATCAAGATATGATATTATCCAAAATTTAATCAATCGGGCAATTAAAGCCGATGACGCTGCCAAGCAAACAAATTTAAGTATTAGACAAGTTCAGAGAATCAAGAAAGAGGTAATAATCAGAGGCGTTGAAGGAGTAATTCATAAGAATAGGGGTAGAGAAAGTAATAACAAAATAAACCGTCAAGAAATTAAAAAAATAAAAGATCTTTTAAAAAACAAGTATAGTTTTTGTGGACCAAGTTTTGCCCAGGAAAAACTAGAAGAAATTCACCAAATAAAAGTCGGAAAAGAAACAATTAGACAAATAATGATAACTATAGGTATCTGGACTCCGAAGCCAAGAAAGCAATGTAAAAATAAGTATAAATATAGGGCCAGAAAAGATAGTTATGGAGAAATGCAACAATTTGATGGTTGTTATCATATTTGGTTCGGAGATAAAGAATATTGCCTACTGTTATCAGTTGATGATGCCACCGGTAAAATTACTTACGCTATTTTTGACGTTAACGAGGGCGTCATAGCTGTATTTAATTTTTGGCTAGATTATTTCAAAAAACACGGATTACCCCTAGCAATATATCTAGATAAATTTAGCACTTACAAAATTAATCATAAAAATAATGACTCAGTTTCAAAGAGCCATGAAGCAATTAGGGGTTCAGGTAATTAACGCGAATAGCCCCCAGGCTAAAGGCAGAGTAGAGAGAATGAATAGAACATTACAGGATAGACTGGTTAATGAATTAAGATTGGCCAATATCTCAGATATTGATAGTGCTAATATTTTTTTAAAAGAATATGCGGTTGATAACAAGGATTTACGGAAAGGGCGGAATGAGTTGGTCAGTCCCCTATCTTGCTGGGCTTTTTGCCCTGGCCTTACAGATAAACCCAAACCTTCAAAAAGAAGAAATTGCAGAAATTATAAAAAAAAGTGCAGTAGTAAATAACAAGGGGTTGAAAATTGTAAATCCAGAAGGTATTATTGAATTAGTAAAAGAAAAAACGAAAAATTAATGAAACAACCCACCCCAAGAATTGAACAACCAATCAATACAATAGAGACTGAAAGACAAGAATGTCTTGACTTCATTATAACTGTCAAAAAATCAGTGCTAGAAACCTTCCCCTTTACAACCGACGATGAGAAAACGATGCTGGAAGATAAATTTGATGCATTACTCAATGATGATAATTATTCGGCCACTGATATTATAAACAATATTAAATTAATTTTAGCTAGCCTAGAAAACACCCACACATTATTAAAAGAAGAAAAGAAAGACGCCTATTACCCAGAAAAACCTATTTTTTATAAAGCTGGTAAATATTGGGTAGAAAATGATAACCAGATATTAGAGATTATCAACATCAATGGTCTAGATATTAACGACTTAATCCAGCAAAAAATAAAAGAATTCGGTGGCGGAACAATAGACTATAAAATCAATGGAGCCTTACATGTATTAATGTCTGACTTTGCCCATACGGCAGTTCTGAAAGTTAAAAATGAAGAAAACCAAACTTTTAATTTAAAAATTAATTATGTCAATACAAAAGAAATCGCTCCATCTTTAGCAAAAGAAGAATTCGTTGATAGTGAAATGTTAGATGAAGACACTGGCTATTTAAAAATTGACAGTTGGTCTAACCGCGTTAATATTGATGGTAAAAATATTTCCGACCTAGTAGAAGATAATTTAAGACTTCTTACTTCTGCTAAGTCTTTAATCATAGATGTTAGAAACAATGGTGGCGGAGATAGTCAACTAGCTGAAAAACTAGCTGGCCATTTCATAACTCAACCAGTGGTCTATGGAACGGCTTTTATAAGAGAGCCGGGACATAATACCCTGATAAGTGAAAATTTCTATCTTCAACCTCGGGGCGATTATCTAGATAAAAAACTAGTTATCTTAACCGGGCCAAAATGTTTAAGTTCTAATGAAATGTTTATTATGATGTTGAAAGATACAAACCGAGCTATTACTGTCGGTCAAACCACTGGCGGAGGTTCGGGTAATCCTAAATCTTTTAACATACATCTAGGAAAAAGAAACTTTACCTTAAATGTAGCTACCTGGAGAATGCAACGCAATAACGGCAGTCCTCTAGAAAATATCGGGATTGAACCAGACTTACCGGTGATAACCACGCCCCATGATGTAGTGCAACATCAAGATCCTGATCTTAAAAGGGCTATAGAATATGTACATTATAACGAAAAAACACCACGATAAAACGTTCTACTCAAAGGCAATTCTTTATAATTTCATAAAAATGGGCGATGTTTTTGGATAAACTTTAAATATATACTTAAAGGTAAACTATAAACACTAACATGAAAAATAAAACCTTATACTGGATTCCAAAAATTATCTCAGTGTTATTGGGTATATTTTTTATTATTTTTGGTGAATATGATGATAGCCCTGGATTGCAAGGAATTGGCCTCATTCTAATTATTATCACCGCAGTTATTGTGATCAGGAATAAAAAAAATAGCCCACAAAAATAGTCTGGACATTTCTGTCAATAGTCGCTATGCTAGAAGCAACATAAAAGGGATCACAAAAACCCATTTAAATTATCTTTAGATAATAAATTATGCCTAATTTCGAAATGCCCAATAATATAATGGAACGAATGGATAAATTACAAGAAGCTGACGACAAATATGAAGATTCAATTCATGATCTTGCTCAACATGAAAATGAATTTAGAGATAAATTAGCTAGTTATGGCATAAACGATAAGACAGCGATAGATAAAGCTGCCGACCTTTTTTCAACTGAAACGCTAGAAAAAATGGAGGCAGAAAAAGA
>DAORGW010000034.1:0-9743 GCA_035356975.1 bacterium
GATGACATGCCAATTGAAAATAAATTAGTTTCAAGTTCAATTGAAAAGTCTCAAATGAGAGTTGAGGGTTATAATTTTGATATGAGAAAACATTTGGTTGAATACGATGATGTGATGAATAAACAACGTGAAACAATTTATAAAAAAAGAAAAGGAATTTTATTATTATCAGAAGGTGAAAAATTTGAAAATTATGAAAATTTATCAGAGTATGTATTGGAATTAATTGAGACGGAAATAAATGAAATTGTTTCATTTCATACAGCATCTGATCATGGAACTGTTTGGAATATAAATGAAATTTTTGAATCAATTAAAACAATTTATCCATTATCAGATGAAGAAATTGAAAAATTTAATGAATTAATGGAAAAAGATGAAAAAGATGAAAAATTAGCCGAGGCACAAAAGAGAACAAACATAATAGAATATTTTTCAAATTTAGCAAAAATTAAATATGAAGAATTAAAGACACGAATTTCTAAAATTGAAGGAATTGAAAATATTAAAAACCCAATAGGAGAAATTGAAAAAGGAATTTTACTTCGTTCAATTGATAGTTTATGGATTGAGCATTTAGATAATATCGATCATTTGCGAGCTGGAATTGGGCTACGTGGTTATGCGCAAACTGATCCACTCGTTGAATATAAAAGAGAAACATATCAATTATTTGTAGAACTTTTAAATAATATTGAAAAACAAGTAGTTTATAGTATTTATAAAGTAATGCCAGCTATTAATTTAGTGGCTCCTACTAAAAATAATGTATCAGTTGTTACAAACGATCCAACAGAAAGTAAGCAATTTGGTCTAGTTCAGTCCATAACTCAAGAAGGTGTCGCAAATCAAGAATCACACAATGTATCAACATTAAAAAATGATGAAGTGAAAAAATATGGAACAAAAATTGGAAGAAACGATACTTGTCCATGTGGAAGCGGTAAAAAATATAAAAAATGTTGTGGGAAGGATGAGTAATTTTATCATAGGCTTAATATTGTAGAAAATAATATGTATAAACGACCGTATTCCATAGAAGAGGTTAAAAAAAATTATCCAGAAGAATATGAATTTTTGTTAGAGGATCCTGTCCATGTATGGAGAGCAGAAACGGGCATAGAATTGATTCATAAAGAACCAACACTAGAAGAACAAAAAAGAATTTGGAAAAATTGGAATGAGATGACAGGTGAGATGAAAAAGAAGAGCGATGAAAAAAGCATAGAATTGTTTGATAAAGATAATTTTTCGCATAACCAAGAAATCATGCTAGATTGCCAAAGTTTAATAAATTATATTGGAAAAGATGAATAAAATGATTAAATTGGGAAAATATAAACATTATAAGGGAAACGAATATGAGGTGGTTGGAATTGCTAAACATAGTGAAACACAAGAAGATTTAGTTGTTTATCGAGCTTTATATGGGGATAATGAATTATGGGTGAGGCCATTAAATATGTTTGAAGAAAGTATAGAGATTGACGATAAGAAAATTAAAAGATTTGAGTATATTGATAAATAAAAAGAAAAAACCGCAAGAATTTTTTCAGGGCTTTGTGTACAAGGTCTTTCGCTCTAAACTATTAGACCCCCTGAATCTTGCGGTTAGCCATATTCGTGTCACTCTGTTTTTTTTCAGAGAAGTACAAGGAGCGACTCTACTCACTAGTACGAATAAATTTATATTAACAAATTGAGAGACAATAATCAAATGAAAAAGACGTATACACTACCAATTAGTTTACTGATTTTGGGTATTTTATGTATTATTATCTTTTTTAATATTGGTGGTCAAAAATTTTTTTATCTTATTTGGACTGGATTAGTTTTAATATGTATTGGCATTAGCATAGGAGCAATTTTATTTGTTTGGCGAGTTTCTTATGATACTAAAGGTGATTATAGTAAGAAATTTGATAGAAATCTAAAAAAGCTTTTTCCTAAAAAATTTTATGAAAAATTGGGACAAAAACTTTTTCCACGATATAATGAAATAATTTTTTTCGCTTTGGCAATTTCGGTTTTGGTTTTATTTTTTATAGATACAGATTTTAGTCAAAAAATGATAAAAATTTTATCTGAGGATTTAAGATTTTCCCTCGCTTTATTATTGGGATTATCAGCGTCTCTGTATCATTTTTTTACTAAAAAAAAGAAATCTCAAAATACAAAAAAATTTATGAGTTTTTTTATATTCTTTTTTTCTTGTTTTGTTTGTTTTTATTCAATCAAATTTAATAAAGATTTATTCTTATTTATAACATCAATTATAAATTCCATTTATTTGTTTTTTGTAATTTTGAGTTATTTTGTTTTAATTGCATATAAATCAACAATAATGGATCAATTAATAGACGATTATGAACCAAGTTTTATAGAAAAGATTTTTAGTTTAGTAGTGATAATTTTAATTTTTTATTTAATTTATTTTGTTTTTAAAATGGGTTGGATTGCAACATTATCATTATTAGTGTTTTATACAAATTTATTAAATAGAGGTTTTGCAAAATTATTATTTCGTTTTAAAAAATAAATAATATTTAAAATAATATGAAACTAGCAATTTGTGGAAGTCTAAACTTCACTTATGAAATAGATGAGCTAAGAAAAAAGCTTGAAGCTTTGAATTTTGAAGTAATTATTCCACCGACAGCTCAGAGGATTTTAAAGGGAGAATTTACACTTGATGAAATAAAATTAAAAAAAGAAAATGGAAATTTTTCTCAATTAGTAATTGAAAATGATGCGATAAAAATATATTTTAATATTATAAAAGATTGTGATTGTGTTTTAATTGTAAATTATACAAAAAATAATATTATAAATTATATTGGTGGAAATGCATTTTTAGAAATGGGATTTGCTCATGTATTGAATAAGAAAATATATTTATTAAATGATATTCCAGAAATGATTTATAGTGATGAAATAAAAGCAATGCAACCCGTAATTTTAAATGGAGATTTAAGTAAAATAAAATAAAAATGATCTATTTCATAACAGGAAGTAAAAATAAATTTAGCGAAGTGAAATCAATTTTAGAGAAAGTTGAACAATTTGATATTGATTTGCCAGAAATTCAGGAAATTGATGTTAAAAAAATTATAGAAAATAAATTATACGAAGCTAAAAAACATCATGACGGTGAATTTATTGTAGAGGACACTTCACTATATTTAGATTGTTTAAATGGACTTCCGGGGCCACTTATAAAATGGTTTTTAAAAACAATTGGAAATAAGGGATTGTATGAAATTACTCAAAAATTAGGAAATGACCACGCTCAGGCAAAAACAATTATTGGTTATATGAGTAGCAAAGGAGAAATAAATTTTTTTGAAGGAATTTTAAATGGTAAAATTGTCTCACCAATTGGTGAGAATGGTTTTGGCTGGGATGAAATATTTATACCAGATAATTATAATAAAACATTTGCACAAATGAGAAATGATGAGAAAAATCAAATCAGTATGAGAATAAGAGCAGTAAATAAATTAAAAGAATTTTTAGATAAATAAAATAAAAAATATGCAGGAAATTTTAGACATTGTAAATGAAAAAGATGAAGTTGTCGGACGCAATACAAGAGAAAATGTTCACAAATTCAAATTATTACATCGAGAAGCCTATATGTGGATTTTTAATGATGTAGGAGAAGTTGTTTTACAAAAAAGGTCTGACACAAAAGAACAGTATCCAGGATTATGGTTTTATTCTTTGGGTGGCCATGTTTCATCTGGTGAAAATTATATTGAATCAGTAACGAGAGAAGCTTATGAAGAAATTGGAATTGAGGTTTTCGAAAATAATTTAATTTTTTTAGATAAAGTGTTTATAGAAAATGACGGGAATAATCATTTTGAAACAATTTATGCATATAAATATAAAAATAAATATGATACAATAAAAATTGCTAGCGAGGAATTAAATGGATTGATGTGGATAAATATTGATAATTTATTAAATCCAGATGAAGATTTTAAAAAACAAATTGTTCCATATTTATTTAATGAAAAGTCAAAAGAAATATTAAACAAAATAAAACAATTAATTAAATGAAAGTAAAATATTTATCTCAAAAGGAGTTTGAATATATTTATGGTAGAGTTCCAAGACTTTGCGTTGAAGCTGTTATAAAAACAGACAAAGGAATGATTTTTACAAAAAGAAATATTGAGCCAGCTAGTGGAAAATGGCATATTCCCGGAGCCACTCTTTTAAAAGGCGAGTCAATAAAATCATCCGTAAAAAGAATTATAAAAAAAGAATTGGGAATAGATGTAAGAGTTATAAAAATGCTTGGTATAAATGAATATAAATTTAAAAATTATAAACGTCAAGATATTGCAATTACTTTTTTAGCAGAACCAGTAAATAAGAATTTTAAATTTAAAATAGATAAACATACCGATGATGTTGGAATTTTTAATAAATTACCTAAAAATTTTATTAAACAGCAGGCAGATTTTTTAAAAAAACAAAATTTAATATAAGATTATGTCTAAAGAAATAATTGAAAATTTTGAAATTGATGATGATCTAGAAAAAGCACTTGAAAAATTAAAATTAATAGCCAGTTCATTAGAGTTAGTCGGATTTACTATTGAACAAAAAAGAATTAGTAGGTATGCGCTAAAAGAATGGGGTCACTCAGGTTTTCCCATATCAGAAGATAGCAAAATGATAATAAATATTTATTATGATAAAAAAGATGGAATAAGAGTTGGTATTAAAGAAAAAAATAAAAATGAAATTGTTCATAGTTATAGTATTCTAAGAAGAATGGAAATAGAAGAAAAATTTAAGGAAAATGGAATTTTAGATTTATTAATTAATAATTAATATAATAATATGAAGAAGATGATTTTATTTTTTATTGTTTTAATTCTTATAATAGTGGGTTTTGTTTTAAGTAGTATTTATTCAAAAAAAGAAAATATGTCACAAGTTAATCAAGAAGAATTGGATCCCATAAAACAAGAATTAAATGAAACACTACAAGGTGATAATACACAAATTGCAAACCCAGCCTCAGTTTATTGTATAGAGCGGGGTGGAAAATCAGAAATGATAACAGATGAAAGCACGGGAACAATAGGATATTGCGTTTTTAATGATGGTTCAAGTTGTGAAGAATGGGCTTTTTATAGAAGTGAGTGCGTACCAGGACAAATAAAGTAGATACGCGTATTTACTTGACATTTTCTATAAAATGTAGTATATAATATATATGACAAAATATGATAAAAATTTAAAAAATATAGACTCAGATAAAGATGGACTTAGTGATTTTGATGAGATAAATATTTATAAAACAAATCCCAATAATCCAGATACAGATGGAGATGGAATTAATGATTGTGAAGAAATCAAAAGAGGATTGAATCCACTTATTAAGGATTATTTTATTCCAAATCAGTGTAATAATTACAGACCAAAAGCTCTTAAACCAAAGAGATTATTTTTTTATGGATTGAGTGCTCTAGTTATTAAATTAATCGTTATAATTAGTGTTTCGGCTTTACCACTTGTAGCTTTTTTTAGTCCAGATTATATTTCTCAAGAAAGTCAAAAAATTGTTATGCTTACAAATGAAATGCGACAGTCTTTAAATTTAACTTTATTAAAAGAGAATACAAAACTTACTCAATCTGCTATATGGAAAGTTCAAGATATGGCAGTTAAACAATATTTTGCACACATCTCTCCTGATGGAAAAAAATTATCTAATTGGTTTAATAAATCTGGTTATGATTATAAATTTGGTGGAGAAAATTTAGCAATGGGTTTCTCCAATGCAGAAGATGTTATGTCAGCCTGGTATAAAAGCCCAAGTCATTATAAAAATATAATAGATCCAGATTTCAATGAAATTGGAGTTGGTATTTCAACTGGTTTATATAATAATATTGAAACAGTGTTTATAGCTCAACACTTTGGTTTTAGAAAAAATACAACAACTCAAGACGTTATTCCAATAACAATAGCATCTACAACACCCCAAATACAAAAAGAAAATTTAATAAATGAAGACACAGAAGCAAATAAAGCAAAAGAGGTTTTAGCAGAAAAACAGATTTCTCAAGAAAAAGAAGAATATAATTTAGATATAAATATAGATAATAAAAATATAACTCAAGAAAATAATATTTCTACAACCACAAAAGATATTTTAGCTCCAGTTTTATTTAAAGAAAAAACAAAAATTTTTATAAATGAAAATTCTTCGGGTAATTATGTTGTTATGGCTGAGATTTATTTAAGCGATGATACTGAGAGTGCAGAAATGTTTGTATATGATCACAGAGTAGAATTATTAAAAGATCAGTCAGACAATACAAAATGGTCGGGACATTTACTTATAAATAATAAAGACATAATTCATCCAGCATTATCAGCTTCTCTTATAGCAATGGATAATTCTGGAAATCAATTGATAACTGATATTGATTGGCAAAATATATTGCCAATAAAGTCTTCTTTGTCTGATGAATATAGCTTTTTAAAATCACAAAAAAATAGTCCAATAAATATATTATTTGATGTTAGTATTTTTTACTATAAGGTAATATTAGTATTAGCAATAATTCTTTTATTAATTAATATTTTTGTAAAAATCAAAAAGCAGTATATAGATATTATAGCGTCATCAATATTTTTAATAATTTTTCTAATTTTATTGATTTTATTTTAAATATTGACATTTATTTAAATGTGTGATATGATTTTTTATTGACTATTTATAGCAAGTATTGTAAAAAATTTTTAAAGTGGTATGTTTAAAGAATAAAACAATAAACTTTTAAATATGTAACAATGGATTTATTCCAAGGTATGTATTTAGAATTTTGTTTTCATATATATAATCTTAATTTAATTTTTAATTAAAAATTATGAAAAAAATTAACAAAATAAGTATATTATTAGTAATATTTATTTTTACTTTTGGTTTTTTTAGTTTAGCGACTGCTATTATGATGCCCGTGGAGAATATTCCTGGAGATAATTCCAATAATACTGATGACGAGTTTATGGCAGAAGAAGCACCCGAAGAATGTACTGCGGGTGATTATAGCTATAGTCCATGGAGTACTTGTTCAGACAATATTCAAACCAGAGACTATATTAAAAATTCTCGCTGTGAAAATGGTGTAGATCCAATAGTTTCAAGAAGCTGTTCTAATAAAGTACTACCAGAAGATTTTTGCATAGGCTCGGGTTGTCAAACAGATTTTCCTGGCGATAATTCAAATAATATTGACGATGGGTTTATAGCAGAAGAAGCACCCGAACTATGTACAGATGCTGATTATGCATATACAGACTGGGGTGATTGTTTATCAAATAATAAAAAAATAAGAACATATGTAAAGATCAATAATCGTTGTGATGGTGGATTTATTCCAGGAGAGGATCAACTTCAACAAAGTTGTACATATAATATTCCCGGAGGAAATACAGGTGGCGGTGGAACAATTTTGTTACCTACAATAAATAATCCGGTTAATAATTTTGTAAGTAGTCCCATAAATAGTCCGGTGCAACAGGTTTTAGGTGAAAAAATTGTAGGAGAAAGATGGATTAGAACAGTAGATGATTCAACTGTTTATCTTTTAGATGATAGTAATGTAAGACATTCATATCCAACCGAAAATGTATGGAAATCATATTTTGGTAAAGATTTCTCTTTTGTTGAAACAATAAGTAATGAAGAGTTATCCGACTATACATTAGGTAAAAATGTTCAATTTAAAAATGGATCACTTATAAAAAATCCAGATTTTTCAAAAGTTTATTTAGTTGGAGATAATTTCCTTATTCAATGGATAAAAACAGAGGAAACAGCCAGTAGACTATACGGCTCAGATTGGAATAAATTAATTTATGATTTTCCAGAAATGTTCTTCGGGGATTATGTTTTAGGAGATGATATAGAATAAGTTTTCAGAGTTTATTATAAAAAATAAACCCCGCTATTAATATAGTTGGGGTTTATTTTTTTATTCCCCCCCCATGTAATTTATGTTATAATAATATTATTAAACAATAATATTAATTTTTATGAAAAAACTAAATAGATATCTAATATTTTTTTGTATTATATTTTTATTCTTTATAATAAATATAAATACCACAAAAGCAGCAACAACTACAATATCAAGCATTCAAGAACTTTATGCCACAAGAAGTGATCTGTCTGCAAATTACGAATTAGGTATTAACTTAGATTTTAATGGTGATGCAAGTTATGATGCGACAATTCCAGATGGATATGAATCAGTAGCAGCATTTAAAACAGCAATGACTAGTGGAACTGGCTGGCTTCCTATTGGAGATGATAGTAGTAAATTTACAGGGAATTTTGACGGAGGTGGACATACAATATCCAACCTATTTATAAACAGACCATCAACAGAATTTATTGGATTATTTGGAAAAATAGATTCTGGTTCTGGGTTGATGAATGTGTCATTGGAAAATATAGATATAAAAGGACAAGGATATACAGGAGGATTGGTGGGTTATATGGATGGAGCGACTTCATATATTAACAATTCATACACAACTGGAAGCGTGCAAATATCAGAAAATTCTGATGTTGGAGGATTGGTTGGACGTTTTAATAATGGAACAATTTCTAACTCATACTCTAGCGCGAGTGTTACTGGAACATATGATGTCGGTGGACTAGTTGGATTTAATGCCGGAACAATCACAGACTCATATGCAACCGGAAATGTTAATACTGGCATTACAACAATAGATTTAGTCGGTGGACTAGTTGGATATAATTATGGAGATATTAGTAGCTCTTATGCAACCGGAAATGTAGGCGGAGATGATTATATAGGGGGCTTGGTTGGTGGTACTGATAATGGCAACATTTCTAATTCATTTGCTACAGGAGATGTCACTGGGGCTGATCTAGCGGTGGGTGGATTATTGGGATATATAATGGATTCTAATTTGATAAACTCATATTCTACGGGAAGAGTAAGCGGACTTAGAGAGGTGGGTGGATTGATCGGCGGAAGCTATGGGGGTTCTATAATAGAAACATCCTACTACGACTCACAAACCTCTGGTCAATCAGATAATGATGGAAGAGGTATTCCTAGAACAACAGCAGAGATGACATATCCATACGATGAAACAAGCACCACTACTTATGTTGGTTGGGACTTTGATACTATTTGGTATCATGATACAACAGGATTAGTAAATAATGGTTATCCATATAATTATTATATTCCAGATACTACAGCACCAGTTATTTCTGGTCTTTCAAATGACACCACACCAACAAAGTCCAAGACATGGTCATGGGATAGTGATGACGAATCAGCAACATACAGATATACAGTAAATCAAGATTCGTCATATACATTTGAAGATCAGGAATATGGTGATACAAAAACAGCAACACAATCAAGTGGTGACGGAACATATTATTTGCATGTTCAAGCAAAAGATACTAGTGATAATACAAGCACATCAACTGTTTCTGCTATTCTTGATAATACAGCACCAACAATAGCCATTCTAGGTTCTAATCCAGTATATACATTTATAAATGAATCATATACAGATTCTGGTGCTACAGCATCAGATGCAGTAGATGGAGATATAACAAGTGGTATAGTAGTAACTAATACTGTAGATACTAGTACTGTAGGAACACATTATGTTACTTATGTAGTATCTGATACTGCTGGAAATACTAGTACTTCAACAAG
>DAORGW010000035.1:0-8962 GCA_035356975.1 bacterium
TTTCATAATTATTCTGTATAATTTCTTGAACTTATTGTAGTTTGTAAAAAAATTTCTGATTGATCTCTATTATCAACAAGTTTCATTGTTATGGTAACAAGAGACTGTTTATTAAAATCATCTTCTGTGGGTGGGTATTGAGATGGAGAGATATAAAAATATAAATCTTTTACATTGATATTATCTCCTGTTATATCACTCCAATCAGAATTATTATACTTAACCTGCAAAAAATTATTTTCCTTTTCTGTTTCTTCGTTGATTCTTGATATTTTTCTAAAAAAAACCTTATTACTAAAATTATCCTCTAGTGCTAATTCTTCCGCGGGATTCATTGACATAGAATCTGTGTAATAATCATAATTAACATTTGCAAGTCTTATTTCTCTTGAAATATAATCCATAGCAAATCTTATTTCATTTTGTACTTTTTGCATTGCTATAACTTTTGTATTGGCTTTCATTGTTAATATATATATTCCTATACATATGGTAGATACAATAACAAAAATAGCTGTTGCCACTATCATTTCAAGTAGTGTAAACCCATAAAATTTTTTAAAATTTTTAGTCTTCATAAAATTTCTATCTCCAATTATATATTCTTTCGCTTATTGTAATTGTTTTATCAGAAGATCCCTTTTCCCAGGCCACCTTTGAAATAACATAGAGTCCGATTTCTGTACTCCCGGAAATCATGGCATTACAATCTATTTTTGCAGATTTATTAATAAACTCTCTGTCTCTTAATAAAGTTTGATTTGGATTATAACATATACTATATATATAAATCATCCTATAAAAATTTGTGTTTGATATAACACAATCTGATCCAGATCCAGAAAAATCACAACCATTGGCTAAAAGATTTTCTATATTTTGAGCATAATTTATTTTTGAATTTTTAGAATCAACTAAATCTCTGGAAACTAACCAAATTTTACATGATGATAAATCACCACTATCGATGCAATTATCCCAATCTGAATCAAAGTAAATAAGATTATAGCCACTTTTATCTCCAAATAAATAATTATTATTAATTATGAAAGATCTATTTTGCCCATGAGTTCCTGGTGGTAAAAGTCCCTCATTCCAGTTAGATCCCCTGATCCAATTAGAATCTCTTATATTTCTAACAATCTCTACTCCCTCTCTAGCTAAATTTGTTGCTATAAGCATGTTATGATTAAATTCCTGGACCTTCATACTTGATATAACTAAATTCATAATAGATAAAACACCCACAACAGCTATGTAAATTGCTATTACAACCTCCAATATCCCCTGTGCTCGTCTTTTTTTCATAATTAATTATTTAAAAATTTTGACCATATTTTTCCAGAACCAGGAATAACATTTATCAACCATTTTCCTCTAGCTTTAGTGCTTGATAAAAATATTGTACATGATAAAATATCTTCATTTTTTTTACCATCAACAATAAAAGATAATAATCCCTTTGGCATTGAAAAATTAATATCTAATAATTCAAATTCTTTTTCAAAATAGCCCGCCTCAGAGTCGTCCTTTATATTACAAATAAAAGCGGGCCGATCAAAAACAACATGGGAACCTAGATTATTTTGAGAATATATTAAATCAGACTCGTCACCAGTCTCCTGCATAAATCCAAACGAACTATCGCCATCAGTATATACAATATTGTCTCCATATATAATAAAATCATTATTAATTCCAAAAACTATCCCATAACCATTGTCGGGAATTTTTTCGTTAATTTTTTGTCCGGTTAGAGAAAGGGTTTGTGTAAATCTTAAAGAATCTTCTATATCTAGAGCTATTAACCTAAATTCACTTATCTTTTGTGCTTTTCCATAATCAACCATAACAATACCCAAAATAACTAAAAATATAAAAACCGCAACTAAAATCTCTATTAACGTAAAAGCTTTCTTTGCTTCGATATATAAATTTTGCTTTTTTTTATTTAAAATATATAACATATTTTAATTTTAAAAATATTCCTAGTTTATTCAAAAATATTCTATATAATAAATTTCATAAACCCAATAAATTAAAATACCATTTAATTATTTGATCACCAAAAATAAATGATATAAATATTCCAAACGAAATAAATGGCCCCAGTGGAATTTTGGATTGCATTTTTTTATTTTTAAAAATTAAAAATAAAATTCCTATTATAGAACCACTAAAATAACAAATCATAATTGCAACAATTGTGTTTTTTATTCCTAGTAATGACCCCATAAAAACTCCTAATAATATATCTCCACTGCCGAGCCATCTTCCATTAGACAATAAATATTGTATTCCAAAAAAACCAACTCCTAAAATTATTCCATACAAAATACTATAAAAATCACTACCCATTATTAAATTAAAAATAATTGACAATAAAATACCAGCATAAACAAAAACATCTACAACTAAATAATATTTTAAATCATAAATAAATATAAATGATAATAAGAAAACTAAAATTAAATAGAAAACGAAGCCAATTATTACATTTCCATAAATCCATAAATTGGATGAAAAAAATAGCCAATATCCAAAAACGAAAAGTATTCCTAAAATAAATTCTACAAGAAAATGTTCTATTCCAAACTTTGATTTACAATATCTACATTTTCCACGTAAAAAAATATAAGAAAAAATTGGCACTAAATCCAAAAAACCTAAAATTTTATTACAATTTATACAAAAAGATCTTCCGAGTATAGATTTTTCCCTGGAAATACGATAAATAAGGCAATCTAAGAAGCTCCCAAAAATAGCGCCTAATATGAAAAATAGTATGTAAAACATACCATTATTATAGCATATAATAGGTCTTATAGCTAAAAATAGCTACTTGAAATTAATAAAATTTTAAAGGCTGATCAATGAGACCAGCCCCTAAATTTAAACGGGTATTGATGACAAAAATTCTTCAATATTTCCGCCTCTTTTGGATAATATTGGTATATCTTCATCTATATCTAATTCTTTTTTAAATTTTTCTACTTCACTTTTATCAGAACTTGTATTAATAACAAATATTCCCTGATAATTTCTTTTTTTGAGTTCAAGATAGGTTTTTAATCCGACATTACGCCCTATATCTTTTTCGCCCCATCTTAAATCACAAATTATAAGCGTGGTCTTTGAATTGATATCAAATTCTTTACATTCCAAAAGATCTTCATACCAACTAAAATATTCTCCAGACAAACTTATACCCAAAAATCCCAATAAAGATTTTAATATTTGCAAATATGTAAATTCATCATCAATAGCAAATACTTTAAAAACTCTTTTTTGAAGTGCTTCTAGTAAATTCATTTTTCCTCCATTTACAATATATAAAAAATCAAATCATTTCTTAATTTGATGTTTTTATCTTATCATTTATAACGATTTTGTAAATGGTGCTTTTAAAAACTAACTAGAATCAACTGAGGACTAATTATTTTAGTATTTTTCCTGTTTTTATATACCAAACATACATATCAAGCTCACCCTGACTCATAGACAAATTTCGAGCTATTTTTGCCATAATTTTCTCTATTTCTATATATCTTTTTGGGGTCAATGTTTTTCTATCATCAATTAAACTATTATCAATTAAACTATTAATTATATGCCTATCTAAAATTGCATAATCAAAAAATCCAACATTTCGAAGAAAATGTGAAGATTCTTTCATTCCAAGTCCTTTTATATTTTTTACAAGCCAGATTCTTTTATCATCTTCTTTCAAAAGTACATCTTTTATATTTTTGTATTTTCTTGCTAAAACAATTCTCTGTGCTCTTTGTGGCCAAAAACGATGTCCTCTTTTTTTTAAATATTCTCGGAGTTTTTCTTCGCTCCAATTAAAAAATCCTGATTTTGATAATTCATTTTGTATTTCAATTGATTCCCTGGCTTTCCAATTTGAAGTGAGCAAACAAAAACAAAGCTCAGAAAACCATTCTTTATTTTCTTTTTTATTAAAAGATTTAAATTCTAACAACCTTTTGTCAATTATTTTTTTTGATTCAGAATTTCTAACTTTTTCTATTTTTTTGACAAGCTCTTTCATGGTACAAACAATACTTATTAATTTTACAATTCTCACATTTTGGACTAATTGGTCTACAAATATTTTGACCAAATAACACCAATACAAAATTTATTTTTCTCCAATATTTATTATCTAAATTTTTTCTTAAAAACATTTCTGTGTCATGGGGATTTTTTGTTTTTAGATAACCGATTCTATTTAGAATTCTATGGACGTGGACATCAACACAAATTGCAGGTTTTTTTAAAACAGTAGAAACATACAAATTTGCCGTTTTTCTCCCAACACCGGGGAGCTTAATAAGTTCATCAATAGTTTCAGGAATTTTACCAAAAAAATCTTTTTCTAAAATATTGCATAATTTTTTTAAATTTTTAGATTTAGTTTTATAAAATCCAACTGGATAAATTAATCCTTGGAGCTGTATTAAACTTAGCCTTTTTATATCCCTACAGTTTTTTACTTTTTGAAATAATTTTAAAGATGCCTTTAAAGTTGTTTTATCATTTGTTCGTGATGATAAAATTATAGAAATTAAAATCTGTAAATTATTAAATTTTTTTGAATATAAAAAATCGATAACGGGGCGTTCAAATTTTTTTACCTCTTGTGATAATAAATCAAATACCTCTTTAAAATTGAATTTTTTCATTCAATAATATTAAGACCATTTTTTATATTATAAAGATCGTTGATTTCTCCAATATAGTTTTTTGGTAAACCATATTGTGCAGCTCCTTTTATAACAGCATCAAAATAACTTTGGCTTGGTACTCCTATTGAATTGTCGTTTTTTACTATATAAACCTGGGCATCAAAATTTCCAATTGGATTAATTATTTTTACGATTTGTCTTTGATAAAGATTCGGATATCCCTCTGCTTTATCTAAACCATCTAAACAATTTTTATTTATTTTATATAGGGCTCCATAAACTATTGATGATTTTTGTGGTTTTATATTTGCATATCCACGATTATAGAAATAAAATTTGAAATCTTTTAAATGTGAATTTGAAAACCCAACAAAATTCTTTTCTCCACAGCGGAGAGTCATTCTCTCTAAATCCATATTTGATCCATAAGCAAAATAAAATATATTTTTATCATCATTTAATTTATCGCTACTCTTTTTACCATTGGGATTATATCCATTTAAAACTTCATTGCCGTCAATATAACCATCTCTATCCGTATCAGAATCTTTTGGATCTGAATTATAAAAAGATTCATAAATATCTAATAGAGAATCTCCATCTGAATCCCTTAGTGTGTCAGGTGATAATTCTTTACTTGTTGAAGCACCTGATAAAATTAGCTGATTTGTTGAAGTAGACGATCCACTCATCACATATAAAGGAGAGAAAAAAACCTCTTTGAGACTCATAGCATCTATGGGCTTTTCTATTTTATAATCTTCTAATTCATTAAAAACTGAACTAATATAGATGTTTATATTTTGATTTTCTTTGCCAATATTATAAGCTTGGAATATTTTACTGATATCAAAATCTTTTATCGAATAATCTATCTCGTTAACTATCTTTGTTTTTTTATTAATCCAAAACGAAATACTTATATTATTTTCTAAACTATTTAATAATTCCGAACTTCTTTGAAATGCTTCATCGTTTCTATTTTTTGAATCCTGATATTCCTTGTATGCACTGTTATACTCCTCTTCTGATAATACTTTTTTCATCATGTAAAAGAAAAAATCCACTGATTTACCTTTTTTAATACTAATATTTATTTTCTTAAATTTTTCACCTTTATATTCTTTGCTTTCATGCGGATCTAAAATATTTATATATTTTAATATTTCAATTTCTTTTATATTTTTAATATTATAAGTAGAAAACTTGGGAATATATTTATTAATTTGATTTGTGGGCATGAAACTATCTTCTAAAAATCCTCCCTCTTGATTTATTGGTAAATAAATCCACTTATCTGATATTGGAATACTTGGCAAAATTTTTGATAAACCCGCTTTGATATAGATTGAGTCTTTGTAAAAATATTTCAATATATATTCTAAAATTTCTATATTACCTAATTTACTAGAAGCATTAATTTCAAAATCTTTATCTATTATTTTTATATTAAATTCCGAATCAACAGATTTTATTTTATCTATTTGTTCCTTTGTAGTTGATCCATTAACAAATAAACCCGGCTTAATTTGATTTAATAAATCATCAGGCAAAAAAATCTCAGACTTACTTTCTATAGAATAATTCTTTATATCATCTCCCCATGGAAAAGACATTTTATAAGCAAAATACATTGCCTCTGCCCTAATGTACCAAAAAAATCCACCAACAATTAACAATAAAAAAACAAATAAAAAAAGAATAATTAAAAATACTCTTTTTTTATGTGGTTTAATCTGTTTGTTTTCATCTATAGAATAAACCTGTGGTGGTGCGTTTAATATACTTAAATTATTATTTTGCTGTAAGTTCAAATCGGGAACACTGTGCTGTTCATTTGTTTGCTCAAACATATTTTTATTTCGCTATGCGAGTTTATTTTAAATTATTTAGAAACCCAAAGTCCATGAACATTACAATAACAACGTGCTGTAACTACACTTGCCCTCACATAAAACTCTGCTTCTGGCTTTTCACCTGCTTTTAAAAATTTTTTTCCAGATTTTCCATCATCAGTATTAATTTCAATCCATTCTATAAAATGATTTTCTTCCATTGGATGTTCAATACTTCCAACTTTTATTTTATAACCAAAATCTGTTTTCTCGATAATTGGAATATGTTTTTCATTTCCCTCGTCCTGTGATTTTTCCTGTTCTAATCTCATTGCCTGACCACAGCACACCAAAGACTCTGCTCCTATATTTAAAACCTCAACAACATTACCACAAATATCACATTTATAAACTTGTTTTTTCTTTGTCATAAAATTTATATTAATAATAGGCTATCAAATTCCAAACTCCAGATAAATACCAACATCCAATTACCAAACATTCTGTTATTGATTATTGGAACTTAATTATTATCTGATTATTGAAATTTGGTTATTTAGATATTGTTTCAAAGTATGCTTTTGGATGTTTACATGCGGGACATTCTTCTGGTGCAATTTCTGCCTCGTGGACATAACCACAATTTCTACACACCCAATAAACTTTTTCATTTCTTTTAAATGTTGTATCATTCTCTAAATGTTCTAAAAATTTCCTGTATCTTTCTTCATGATTTTTCTCTGCACGAGCAATTGCACGAAGACGAATAGCAATATCTTGCAATCCCTCTTTTTCTGCAACATCTGCAAATTCTGGATACATAGATGTATATTCATGATTTTCTCCTGAAATCGCTACTTTTAAATTTGCAACTGTGTCTCCTAAAACAGTTGGACATTCAGAATCAACTTTTATTGTTTCTCCATTGTTTTGAGTTAATTCATTTATAAACTTCAATAAAACTTTTGCGTGTTCTTTTTCTTGATCTGCCGTTAATATAAAATTTGCTGAAATTTCCTCAAAACCTTCTTTTTTTGCAATAGAAGCATAATAAGTATATCTATTTCTTGCCTGTGACTCTCCAATAAAAGCTTTTGCTAAATTTTTGATTGTTTCTGTCATAATATTTTTATTTTAATTATTAACTATCTATATTATACCAAAATATGGGATAAAAAGATAAACCTTAATTATTATTCTATTCTATCACCACTCCTTCCGTATAATCTCCAAAAAAAGCCTCACTTAAATCATAGACTAGATTTTTCCAATCTTTTCCATATAATTCTATTGCTTTTGCTTCTGTTTTAATCCATTGGATTAAACCATTTTCAGCAACTAAATATACTTTTTTGACACTGGGTATTTTAAATAGTGTTCCTTTTTTAAATAGTACATTCTTACCTAATTTATAATTTGATATATTTTGATTATTATTTAAAACTTCAATATTTGAAAAATCTTTGCCAAAATATGATTTCCAGACAGATTCACTAGGATATATGTATCTAATGTTATTCTTATCTAGAAAGTATACTGTTTTTATATTATTAGCTTTAATAAATGAACCGCTACCAAAACCACCACCAGATATTTGTATTAATGCCTCACCTTTATTTGGCTCCTGATTGTTATTGTTATTTTCTTCCCTTTCTTGACTAACTTGATTTTGTTGATTCATCGATTCTAATATATATGTAGGTATTACTGAACCAGGTGGAAGATTAATTACATTTACTGTTCTTGTTGATGTGCTTGAGTTCAGTGCTGTATCACTTACAACATAAGTAACATAATATGTTCCTATAGTACTAGTATCTACAGTATTAGTTATTACTATACTACTTGTTATATCTCCGTCTGTTTCATCGCTAGCTGTAGCACCACTATCTGTATATGATTCATTTATAAATGTATATTCTGGATTGGATCCTAGAATGGTTATTGTTGGTGAAGTATTATCCAAAACAGCAGAAACTGTTGAAGTACTTGTATTATCGGCCATATCTTTTGCTTGTACGTGTAAATAATATATTCCATCACCGCTAGATTGTGTTGTAGATGTTGTTGTAGAATATTCTTCATCACTAAAAATAAACGAATCTGTTGTAGTAACATGATATCTATATGTTGCATTTTCGTCATCAGATGACCAAATCCAAGTTTTTGACTGTCTTGGAGTAGAATCATTAGATAATCCTGTGATTGTTGGGGGTGTGTTATCAAGCACAGCAGAAACTTGGATTACTGTACTTTCATTATTAACACCATCTTTTGCTTGTACGTGTAAATAATATATTCCATCACCGCTAGATTGTGTTGTTGTTTTTGTAGAAGAATACTCTTCAACTGTAAATTCATGTGTCGCATTTTGATTTATTGCATATCTATATGTTGCATTTTCATCATCACTATCCCAGTTCCAAGTTTTTGATT
>DAORGW010000036.1:0-8727 GCA_035356975.1 bacterium
GCATTTCCATAAATATTTAAAGTTCCGTTTGGGTAAGTTGCGTTTCCAAAAATAACATTTTCTAAAACTTCAATTGTTTTTGAGTTTCCCAATGTTAATTTTGTGTTTTCAATTGTTAAGTTGCTTTTTATATCAATTTCAAAATTGCCAAAAGCTTTTAAAATTAAGTCTCTTACTGTTCCAGCTGTATCACTTAAAATTTCTAAAACATTTTGATTAGCGTTTGAAATAATCTTTAAACCTCTTGAAGCATTTACACTTTCACCAAAAAGCAATAAAGTATTTTGATAACCACTGTTAGTATTTCCATAAATATTTAAAGTTGCATTAGGATAATTACTATTGCCAAAAAGAACATTACCATAATCTAATTTTAAACTTCTTGTGTTAACAGTTCCGCCAATTAATTCAAACCCGCTTTCTTGCCCATTAAATTTTATACTATTTAATTTACCTAAAAAAGTTAAATTGGTTAAAACATTTCCAAAAGTTGCAGTTAAAACATTTTCAAAAAGGGAAACAGTTTGTTCTCTTGAACTTATTTTATCTTTTATTAAAACTTCATGAGTGTTTATATTTACAGAAAAAATTTCATCAATAATTGCGTGCGTAATTGTATTATAAGTAGCAAATTTTATTTTTTTATCACTTTCATCAAAGCCAATAAACAACTCTGCTAATAAACCTCTATCAATTACAAAACCAGAATTTTCATCTCCCGTTAAACCACTTCCAAGCTCACCTTCGTTTAACATAATCCATTTATCTTTAATATTGTATTCTTGTGTATTTACGGAAAATGTACTGCCAGACAAATATAAATCACCATTAATAAAAACCGCTCGCCTGTTGCTTATTGTTCTTCCAATCCACATTAAATCTTGTATTTGATTTAACTCATTTACTGTTCTAAAGGTAAAAAAATCATTTTTGTTATCACCGATTTCAAAGACAAGCCTTGTTGAGGAAACATCTTTTATCAAATAAACATCACCAGAATAATTATCTGTTGCAACAAAAGTTAATAAAGCGTGTGTATTATCAATAATATCTGCTATCCAAAAATCAACACCATTTAAAGAATCTCCAATTCTTATTTTAGAATTTTTCTCTAATTCTTCTGTAAATAAAGTTCCATCACCAATCAAATCCTTTGTCGCAACCGCAACAGAAACTGTACCTGTTAATTTTGTTGTTATGTTGTTTTCAGAACCTGTTTCTGTTTCAGAATATATATTTGCAAAATCATAATCAAGGACGTTAAAAGAAATTGATTTTGTTGTTAATTGTCTTGCTGTTAAAAATTCTGTTAAAATTTCATCTCTTACAATTAAACTTATAGGATTTAAATTTGAACCCATTAAAATATTTTTTCTGTTTTGATAATTTATATAAAAAGTTTTATCATCACAAATTCTTAATCTTGATTTAAAATAACCTTCCATTCTATCTATTAAATCATTTTCTTCCTCAAAGGAAAAATTTGTGATATAAAAAAGCTCATCTACAACACCATTTAAGCCATATTCAGAAAAAACTAAATTAACTCCTGGTTCAGTTTCAGGATTGTCAATCATTAATTCCCGATCCGCAACAGAACCAATAATAAAATAATGTCCAAAATTAAATAATAAGTTTTCACTTTCAACCAAAGTTAATTCTTTGGAAAAAACCACTTTTTTGCTTTCATTTAAAAAGACAAGTTTTAAGTATGTTTTATTATTTTCTATGTCTTTTTCTTTTATTAAAGAAAATATAAAATAATTATATATATCAAAATTGTTTAAATTTTGTTCTGTAAAATTGTAAGAATTATCAACTATATAACCCCCTGAAGGATAACCATATCTTACAAAAGGATAAAAATTATTTTCAACTTTTTTTACCCCTACAGTTAAATAATTATTAAGTCCATTCTTTTTTCCGTGCAAGCTAAAGAAAACCATACCTTCTGCAGGAGGAGTTAAATATATTTTTTGTAAAGACGTTATTGCAAAATTTTCTTGAGTTGTTTCAAAAAAATATTTAACAAAATCCGTATGCACATCGGAGCAGAAGAAGTTTAAAGCATATTCGTGTATTGCATCATTGGAAAAAACTTTAGAATATGTTATCTTTTTATCAAAATCAATTTTTCCCCAGGAAGAAATAAAGCTTTTATTGAAATCCCAAAATTCCAAAATCCAGTTTTTATTTTCATTAAAATTAAAAAATTCACCTTTTAAATAACTGTTTATACTGTTAGAAATCATATTTTCAATTTCAAGGTTTGCTTTATATCCATCCTGACGAATAATAACTTTAATCGTATCTTTATCTATTTCAAAGTTCGGAAGGAATCTTCGTACATCTTCATACTCAAAATTTTGTTTTCCTGCACCAAAAAATAAATAATAAAAAGTGTTTTTGTTGCCTAAAAAATCTATTTCTTCTGCTACTTCCAATTCTTCTTTTGAATAATTATTTTTTGCAGAATTATCAATATTATTTTTTCCTCTTATCCATAGGTACAAAAACTCTTTATTATACTTAACTTTATTTAAAATATAAATTCCTTTATCTTCTGGAATATCTATATCTACTGTCGCTTTGCTCAAATTTTCTATCACATAATATTTGTTCAATAAAACTTTATAATTGGCTGTTATAGTATTCCCCAACAAAGTATCGGATTTTGCTATAACACTTCCTTCTTCAGCTAAAACTTCATAAAGACTTTTTGGAATTATACTATCAAAAGAAATTGTAAAATAATAATTTGCTAGGTTGTCAAAATTATCTTGTGTAATTTGAAGAATATTGTCTACTGACAAAGAAAAGTTTTTCTCTTCAATAAAATATTTTAAAATAACTTTTATTGAGCTTCCATAAATATTAGAAGTTAAAGGGATTGAGATAGTCCAATTAACATAATCTATTGTATAATCAACCCCGTTTTGAAAATAATATAAATCTCCAACATCTGTTGTCACATAACATTCTGCTAAAGAAAGTTTACAGCCCGTTGGTAAATTTATACCAGGAATTTCTTGCAACGGTTTATTATTAGTAGGTTTATCGGCAGGCATAACTCCAACCGTTGAAAGCTCTTTGAAAAGCAAGTAAGAAGATTTATTTGAAATATTATTAAAACTTTCTAAATACAATTTTGCGATTTTATCATCTTCCAAATTTGTAGAAAATTTTTCGCCAGGATTTGAAAATTTTATTTTTGTCGGCAAAAGATAAAAAGAATTATCACTTTCACTTAATTTAAATTTTGAAGGAACAAAGCTTGAGTTTAATTTTGTCTCAACAATTTTTCCTTCTTTTAATAAATATTTTATAAGAAATCTTTCTTCGTTTGTGCCTGTAGGATAATCAGGTTTAACAACAATCGTATAAAAATAATTGTTAAATTTAATGGTACTTAAAACATTAAAAGTATTATCTAACAAATAAACATTGTTTTTGTCTTCTATATATAAAGAATTAATATTTAAGTTTAAAATATTCTTCCAACCAGCAAAAAACGAAAAGTCTTCGGAAGAATCAAACATAAAAGAATATTTTTGAAAAGATAAAAACAAATTACCATCAAGGTCATTTGTAAGACTGTAAAAATTTGAAGAAGTTAATAAATTGCTTTGGATTAAGTTTGTTTGACCTATATCATATTTGTATGAAATAAATTTACAATAATTGATACCAGAAGCAGGTTGGTCAAAAAATTCTCTTGAGATAAACGCTGTACTTTGTATTTCCTTTCTAAAGAAAGAAGTGTCAAAGTCTTCACAATCTGGATCATAAAAAATTATATCAATAATGTTGTTTCCAGTTGCACAAATAGCTAAAAGTTTATCAGCTTGATTTATTGCAACTTTTTTTATAGCTCTAAAATCTGTATAATTTTCATAATCAACATAATTTGCCAAACTATAAGACTCTGTTCCCTTTGGAAAACTTTGCACAGTTAAATCTGTGAAATTATAAAAATCTTCTGTGTAAATAACCCTAGGCTTGTTAGAAATATTTTTACAAATTAAAAATAACTTATCATCAAAAATAACATAATTTACAAAATCTTTATAGTTATTTAGAAAATTGTCGTTGCCGACAATTTTTTCCCAATAAGTTGTGTCAGTTATTGCACTCCCAAAGTTTTCTAATGAATAATTTGAGGAATTTAATTTCCAATTTTTATAATAATAAACTCCTTCAGAATTAAATAAAAAGAGATTGTTTTTATAAACCATTATTTTTGATTTTGCATTATTAGCAACACTTCCACCAAAAAATTCAAAAATATCAGCCACATTTGGTTTTGCAACTTTTAATTCTGTGGAAGAACTTGTATCATTAGTTGCCACAAATATTTTATCAACAATTTTTGTTTTATTTGTAGAAGGAGCAAACATAGCATTTGCTAAAACATTTATATTTTCCACATCGTTTAAAATATAAAAATTATCTAAATATCCTGAAAAGCTTTCAAACAAATTTTTATCGCCAAAGTAAAAAGTTTCATCAAAATTTGTAAGTGAAAAACCCGTTTCTTTGTTTAAATTTTGTTCTATTGTGTTTATAAATAATTTAATATTATCAACATCTTCATCTAAATTAAGCATAAAAAAGTAATAGTCTGTTGTATTTACAGGATAATTTACATAATATTTTTTTCCAGCATTATCTTCTAAATAAAAAGAATAACTTTCGTAATAAAATTTTAATTGATTTTCAATCTCAAAAATTATTTGTTTATCAACAATATTATCAAATTTTAGAGGAAAATAAATAACAATAGAAGTTAAATTTTCTAAAACAGACTTTAAAGAACTATCGTTTATTGTTATTAAACCTTGTTTATTTGCTTTAAATTTTAAAGCTGCAGTTATAAATCCAGGTTTGCAAGTTTCAATATTTTCATTTATTATTCCTTCAAATCCGTTTATAACATCATTAAAATTATGAGAAGCATAAAGTTCGTTGCCTTTAAATAAAGCAATCGTGTTAGCACCAGAGAATAATTTTTCTGAATAAAACATTCCAACATCGTTTATTTGATTGGAAATAGAAAATGCAGTTGTAGCATAATTCAAATAATCATTTTTTAAACTTTCTATAAGATTTGTATTATAATTTTCTCCATCAAACAAAAATGCTTGCTTTTGATTGAATAAATAATAATTTTTTACAAGTTCCAAATCATCAATTGGCAAATAAAATTTTGAATCTTTTTGCTTATTACAGGAAAGTTTATATTTTGTTGTATAAGCAGGATAAGGAAGTTGAGTTAAATTGCTTGCTTTATAGCAAGTATTTATTTCATTATCTGTTAAGTTTGTATAATAAAATGTAAATTCTTCGTAGCATAATTCTATTTCAACATCGCTTCCGCCAAGAAACAAGCTTGTTGTTTCAGAAATTTGTAATTCTGTGAAAACACTTGTGTATGTTTGAACACCGTTCAAATAAAAGAAAAAGTTATTATTAACTCTTTTTATATATAAATGGTTAAAATTTTCTATATTAAAATCATATATAGATTCCAAAGGAATCACTTTTTCTTTAATAATATCTACATCTTCCTTAATCTCAATTCTTAAAAATTTTGAAGTTTCATTAAAAGATAAAAATATTTTTACATATTCATTTAAACTATTATATAAAGTTAAAATCGGAACATTTTCAATATCATCTTCCGCTTTAAAGAAAAATGAAATTCCAAAGCTTCCTTCATTTAATTTTATTTTTTCTAATTCACTTTCTAAATTAGAATATAAAATTTCAAAAGTTGTTTTTAATATTGTTGTAGGATTTAACTTAACAGCTCCTGTTGAAAATTTTCCAGTGGTAGGACTAATAGTTCCCGTTTCTTTTTCAAAAGAAAAAGAAAAAGTATTGTCATTGAAATATCTTGTGCCAGCTAATAACTCTTCTTCTAATGCCCCGTTAAAATTAAAAAAAGCGGCATTTTTTTGAATTGGGATACTATTAATTTCTTGTGCTGCAGGAAATTCAAAGTTTTCTAAGTTAACTTGCTCAAAATGTAAATTTAAATCAGGATAATCAAAAAGTTCATAATATTTAAAATTCTCATAGAATTGTTCATATTCTTCTTTGGAAACATTATATTCTGCAGGATCAACTTCGTGCAATTCTGAATCCGCTACAAATTCCTCGTAAGTTTTTAATCCTTCTAAAAAGGAAGGAATACGATGCCTCAAAAATTGCCCGTCTAAAAAAGAATAACCAGAATAAATTAAAATTTTTCTTTCTAAATCTTCAATAAAAAAATTGTCTAACAAATTATAAATAATTGAAAACTTTCCTGTATAATAAAAATCAACTTCTTCATCTAATAATGTGAGTTGTTTTGAATTATTTATTTCATAAACTTCGTAAATTTTTTCTTCGTTGTTTACATAAAATTTTATTTTATCACCAGGCTTTATTATTTTTTCAAAATCAACATCACTAGCGGGATTTAAGTTAACAACTTTTGTATTTATCTGTATGGTCATTGTGTCAACATCTTCATTTATTAAAATGTTTTGTTTTGAATAATAATACCACAAGACGTTTTCGTTTGAAGTTTCAAAAGGTTCAGAAACTTCAAAGCTTTCATTATTATTTATGGAGGTTACAACTTTCTTTTGTGAAGCTATAAAAACTTCATCGCCAGGCTTTAGCACTTGAAAATTGCATTCGCTTTCTGCATAAACAACTTTTGAATTTGCTGTTATCCTTACAGTTCCAACTCCATCTTTTCTTTCCCCATTCTTTATAAGAAAAAATCCTAAACTATTATTTATGTCAGCAAAATCTGTATTTGCTTTATAAAACTTCTGTTGCTCAAAAGAATAATCTGCTAAAACAACAAAAGTTTTTTCGTCAACGTTTACGCCCAAGACTATCTTTAATTCAAAATTTTTTATTTGTTTTTCATTGAATTTTGTAAAAATTCCATTGCCCCACAAGGAATTATTTAAAACTAAATTATGAAAAAGAAATTCCTGGTTTGTATGCAAATGCCAAAGTGGTCTTGCATCAATCGTTGCCGTGTAAGGTTCACTTTCTTGAGGAATTTCCAGCGATTGGTTAAAATTAATTGTATTATATTTGGAATTTAAAATATTGCTAACACCTAAGCCCCACCATTTTATGTCTTTAAATGCCATATTTTTTTCTCCTTAAAAATATAAAATCCAGCAGAAAATTATTTTGCTATTTGCTTCTTTTGTGGTTGCCCCAATATTTTTAATAGAATAAACTAAACCATCCAGCATATTTCCATAATGTTCTCCCTCCGAAGTATCAATAAGCCCTCTTGAACCTGCATCACATCTTAATTCCAATTGTCCTATAGCTAAATTATCATAACAATAGTTTGAGTTTGCATTATGTTGCGGAAGTACAACTTTTATAGAAAAAGCAGAAAGAGTTCTATTATATTTGCTTAAATACAATGTTTTATCTTGTATCGTGTCTGCAGACGTTTGAAAATATAAATTATTTTGTGCAAAATACCCAAAACTTGAAAGAGGTTCTGGACGTTTCGCATAAATAAATTGTCTATATTTTGCAGAACTATCAAAAACAAAATAACCATTTTCTATGTTTACATTTCTATTTTCACCTTCATATAAAGAAGGCAAAACACTAAAATCATACAAACGACTTTGGTCTTCCGCTATCGCTTGCTCTGTTGGATTTCCAATCGGCACTGTACCACCTAACCTTATTTTTGTTGGATAAAAAGGAAACTGTGCTAAATTGTTTTGTGCATTTGGATTCCATAACATCCCACTTGTTAAGTTTCCAGCGTTATCATAGTATGGCATATTAGTTGGAGGGTTAAAAGCCTTTTTCCATAAATTCGGATCGGCAATATCGCCACTGCCATCAAGTCCTTTTGTACGCCCTGCCCCGCCATCACTTGCAGTGTAGCTAGTCCAGGCTTTTCCAATTTTATTCAAATTCCCTGTTATTAAAAAAGCCAGGGGAATTTTTGCCCACAAAACAACTTTATTGCTTCCTTCCTGGTAATCAACCAGACGTTCTGATTCATAATTTATAGAACCATCTTTGTTAAAATCGTATTTATAGTGCCACATAAATAGTTTGCCTTTTAATTCAGGCAAGTAATCTTGCTTTATTGGTAATTTTGCCCATATTTTATTTCTGTCGTATTTTCCATTTAATCTCTGCCATTCCATTTTAAACTCCTTTCTTTTATATTAAATTGAAGAAAAAACTAAATTTTTTATGTAATAATAATATTGGTTAAATAATTGTGTTTCAACTTCACTTGCTCCTTCTGGCAAGTAAATTTCTCTTAATTCTAAGTTATAAGAACAATTTAAAATCTTTTCTGCTTTTGCGGAAAAGGAAACATCAAAGAAACTTTCTTCTTTAAATTTGCAGCAAAAAACATTCTCAAATGCAAGCATTTTTGTTAAAGTTCTAAAAAAGACTTTTTCTATATAATCTCCTTCACGAGGAAACCAATCATTTTGATGTTTTTTAACGTGTATCCTGGAAGATAAAAGTCCGTTGCGTAATAAATAAGTTCCAAATGTTTCTGCGCTTATAAACTTTAATTGTTCTGAAAACGGATTGTTAGAAATTAAAACAGTTCTTAACAATTTTGCACAAATATTTATAACATTATTTAATGCTTCTTGATAAGGCAAAGGATTTCCGTTTTCATCCTGATAGGTCTTCAGGATACCGGCCATCGAAAAA
>DAORGW010000037.1:0-8205 GCA_035356975.1 bacterium
CAAAAAAATAAATTGTGGTAAATTGTCTATAAAAAGTAAAAATCCCTGATCTTGTCGTGTGGGGATTTTTACTTTTTATAGATTAAAATAATTTTTGTTGTAGATTCTTATTTTTTATTTTTTCTTTATCGGAAAAAATTTTTACAATGCCATATGCTCCATCGTAACCCGGAACAACATTTATTTCTCCTCTACGCATTCGCATTATTGCTTCTATTATTGTAAAATTTTTTATTGCTGTTTTTAATTCTAATTTTGTTTTATTTAAAAGAATATCAAATTCACTACCAACATTTTTTATAATTTCAAAATAAATTGTGTCAACTTTTTTACTTGTAGATCTTTGATTTATTGCCTCTCCAATTATTTCTTTAAGCCCAACGCAATTTTTATAAGCTATAAATTTATTTTTTATTTTTTCTACTTCTTTTTCTGTTCTATCCGATAACTCCTCTACTCGTCTTAAAACTCCGAGTGTTAATTCCTTTTTACAAACTGGACAAATTTTTGTTTTATTAAATTTTAACGGATCAATACTTACATTACAAATTCTGTGACCATCAAAATGATATTTTCCTTCTTCTGGAAAAAATTCTATTGTATATAAAAATTTTTTCTTATCTTTATTTTTTAAAGTATTATAAAGTTCATCATAACTAAAATTTTCAAAATCAAAAACATTTGCTTCTCTACCTATTCTTTCTAAACTATGTGAATCAGAATTTGAAACAAGAACATAATTATCGAGAGAAGACACAAACCAATTCATATGTGGATCAGACGAGAGTCCTGTTTCAAGCGCATAAATATTTTTTGAATATTTTCCAAAGCATTCTTCTATTGAATCAAATCCCGATTTAGAGCCAAGTGCAGAAAACCACGGAGTCCAAATATGCGCAGGAATTATTAAACTTTTTTTGTCTACACCAAGTGCAATTCCAGCCAAAGTTTCTGCACTTAATCCTATTATTGGTCTTCCGTCTGATTTTAAATTACAACCCCTATCAATCAATTCTTTATTAAATTTTTTTACTGACGCAACAGATGACATTAAAATAACAATATGGACCCTTCTTGTTTTATCATTCTGTTTATAAATACACGAAATCTCAGATGATAAAACAAAATTAACCGAATTTTTATCATTTTTTAATTTATAAAAACCATTTTTCAAATCAACCACCTCTTCCTCAAATTCTTTAAGCCATTGAGCGTGAGTAAAATCTCCTGTCCCCAACAAATTAATACCTTTTATACCAGACCAATGAGATAAATTTCTAAAATTTATCTGCTTTGAACAAGACCTTGAAAATCTAGAATGTATGTGTAAATCAGCCACAACCATCATATATTTGTATAATTAATTGTTCATTTGATATAATAATATCAGAGATAAATAAATACTTCAAAATATGGAAAATCGGGAAAATAAAAATAAGTGCACTAATTGTGGAAAAAATTCTGATATTTTAATTTCTGGTTTTTGTGTAAAATGTTTTGAGGAATCTGAAAAAAATAAAACAATTAAAAATCCTCTTGATAAATTTGAGTTTGAACAAGACGAATATGAAGAACTAGAAACCTCATATATAAAAAAAGATGACGAAGAAAAAAATAAAAACAGCATGGTTGTTCATTCTAGACCAAACATGAATAGAGCAATTGATAAAATTATAAAACTTAGCAAGTCCAAGAAAAAATAATGGAAAAATACACTGAAAAAAACCTTGAAACAAATATATCCACAGAACCTCAAGATGAATATGTCTGCAATGTTTGTGGAAAAATTGTAGGACTTTTAATAGATGGGGTGTGCTTCAATTGTTCTAGGCGCATAGAAAAATCTCAACAAAAATAATTATATTTAAAGAATACAAAAAATCCCAGGATGTGGGCTGGGAATTTTTTATTATTTTTTACTTTTCTTTGTTTTAGATTTTGCTTCGAGCATTGCTCTTTTTACATCTAATCTTTTTTTTGTTTTGTGAGAACTTGTTCTTTTCATTTTTCCCACAGCATGTCTTCTTTTTGCTGGCATAAATTTAAAATAAATTTTAATAACATAAATATATTACAATGAAAATCAAATTAAATCAAATACAATAATAAAAGGATAGCGATTCAAACACTATCCTATTCTTTTATTTTTAAAAACTCTAAAACACACTTATAGCAAGAAATAAATTCTTCTTTTTGTGAATCATTAAAATCGTCGAATTTTTTTAATTGCTGTAAGAATTTGTATCTACTTCTCCATGCTTCAATTATAACACTACAATCCTCGGGTTTTATATATGTTTTTTTAATGACACAAGACAAAGATACAAATCCACCCAAGGAACACACTTTAATTGTTTTTAAAATCTGCTCAAGAGACACAATAACTTCTTTTTCTATCAAGACAATACCTCCTAAAAATATTTAATAGATATATATTATCATGAGCCATAATTATGTCAACAAATAAAAAATTTGAATTATGGTATAATATTTACAATAAAATTAATTGTTGTTAATATATAAGTATTAAGAATAATTTAACATTAATATTTAATATTATGGATATGGAAACAAATTTAACACTTCCCCCTGACAATAGAAACGAAACAAAAGATCCACAAAGCAAAGAATATTATGGAGGGGGTACAAACGAGGAAAAAGAGGATAAAATAGAAGATTTTGAAACTCGTCGCAAAACAATAGAAGAAGAAAAACTGGGAATAGCCGATAGATTTAGCGTAGATATTGCTGTAAATGAACTTTACATAGAGGGTTTTCAAATAATTATAAATGAATATGGTGTTGATGTGGTTTTTGAGGCTATTAATAAAATTCGCGATCAAAAAAAGAACCCTGGTTATTTCAATATAATAAAAGAACTAGAACCAAATCCAAAAAAAAGAGCAGAATTATTTGATACAATAGAAAAAAAATCCCAACAAGAAGGAGAAAAAATTGATAGGATTTTAAAAGAAGGGTCTGATCGTGAAAAAAAATACATTGATCGTTGGATTTTAAATGGTGAGGCGATGATAAATAGAACAAAAACAAATATGGTAAACCTTAGGCAGTATGATAGCATATTCACAAAAATAGAAAGGGTTCTTGGAAGGGGTCCATCATTAAGAATGGAAAATTATATTCAAACTCTTATTAATGAAAGTACTGAGATTAAAAATCAACTTATTCGTGCAGGAGGTAATATGATGGAACTTGGTCAAGAAAGAGACGAAGAAAGGCGAAGACAAAGAGAGGAATTAGATACAAAAATTAATAATTTTAATATTGAAGTAGAACGTGAAATACAAAAAATAACAAATGAATTAAATAAACAATTAACGGACTGGAAAATTAAAATGTTAAGTGACGTTGCTAGCATTGATAGCCTAACAGAAGTTTCTGAAAACAATAGACTTAGATTAGAAGAGGTCTTAAAAAAGATAGAACTAGAAATAACGGAACGAGAAGAGCAAGTACAAAAAGAAATACTTCAAAAAATAAAACCTCTTCAAAATCTTATTATACATATTTAATTCGATTTAGTGTAAAAATAAAATAAAAAAACGACGCTTAGCGTTGTTTTTTTATTAAACTAATCAATCTGGATAATTACAAATTATTTTTTTTATTATATATAAAAAATTTTTCTAATAAATAAATCATCTCTCTTTTGTGACTACTTCTTAATCTCAATTTTTAATACTCTTAAAGCCAAGAAAAATAAATACATCAATATTAAAATTTTTTATACAAAATCTTTAATAAACCATTTATTCACTAGCGCAATACTCTTAAAATTATTTTTTTACTATTTTTTTCTTTGTTTTTTTAACTTCAGCCTTTTTCTTTGTTTTTTTAACAACTTTTTCTTTTTTATCTTTTGAATTATTCTTCTTAAGGGTAGAATTCTCTTTACTTTTAATTGAAGACATAAGAAAATTTTTTAAAATCTCGTCTAATTTATTATTAATATTTTTTAACTGCTCTTCAATATTATTATTTCCTGAGTTTGACTTTCTGTCTCTACTACCACCCCCCTGCTTATCAAAACAAACTGAGCAAAGAACGGGCTTATCGCTACTTGGTTTAAATGGAACCTCGCAATCCTTTCCACATTCTCCACAAACTGCTTTAAAATATGTTCTCTCTCTAGAATTAAAATTTGATCTAGAAAATTCACGACTTCCAGATCTAGAATTTGATTTATTTTGCTCTCTAAAACAAGCATCACAATAAATTGGTTTATCACTACTTGGTTTAAATGGAACCTCACAAGATACACCACATTTATCACAAATCACTTTGTGCATTTCTGATCTTTCACGATTATCATTTCTTCTATTAAAACCACCTCTTCTATCCCTTCCTCTATCACCTCTATTAAAATTTCCCATAAATTTTATTTGAATTATTATATTTAAAGTTTAGCTGTTAAGCAAATAAAAAGCAAATAATCAAAAAATCCTTTAAACAAAAGAGTTTCTTTGTTTCTTTAAGTTTAGTTTTTTATTACTACTATTTTATATTTTGCCAAATAAAAAACCGCCTCAATTTAATAATAAATTTATTGGCGGTAATAAGAGCAATTTAAAAAAGTTCTTCTGCTTTGGCTTTTAGGGGTCATCAAAAATCTTACCACAAATCATCAAGGCCACAAACCATCAAAACCACCTTCATCTTGTTTTGCTCTATCAATATTTTTCCAAAGCCACTTACATTGTTCAAAAGTTTCTGCTTTGGCTTTTAGAAACCGTAGAACTACAGTTCTTTCCGGAATACTTGCGGAAATTCTTTCCCAAACCCATTGAAATTGTTCAAAAGTTTCAAAAGTTTTTACCTTAGTCATTAAAGACCGTAGAACTGCATTTTTTTCTCTTTCTAGGCAATTTGTAAAAGTGTTTTCCCAAACCCATTGAAATTGTTCAAAAGTTTCTACCTTAGCCATTAAAAGCTGCCAAACTTCATCTCTTTCGCTACCTTCGGGAGTTCTTTTCAAAACCCATTCGCATTGTTCAAGACTTTTTGCTTTGACTTTTAGAAGCTGTAAGATCTCGTCTCTTTTAGTGGAGTTATCTGTGAAAGTGTTTTCCCAAACCCATTGAAGTTGTTCAAAAGTTTCTGCTTTGGCTTTTAGAAGTTCCCAAACCTCAGCTTCAGTTTCTTCCTGACTACCTTCGGCGATTTTTGTTAAATTTTCGCTCACTTTATCCTCCTTGGATATTTTTTTAAGTAATCATAGTATATTAGGATAAGTATATAGTTGTGTCAATGATAAAATTTGGGCAAACAAAAAACCCCTTAAATAAAAGAGTTTCTTTATGGGGTAGCTACTGGGAGTCGAACCCAGACTAACGGGACCACAACCCGCTGTTCTACCGCTAAACTATAGCCACCATGGTATCCCCGCTAGGAATCGAACCTAGATCCACAGCTTAGAAGGCTGTTGTTCTATCCGTTGAACTACAGGGACAAAATATTCATAAAACAATAAAAACTTTTATAAATATAAACAAAAATTGACAAAAAGTCAATTATCGAAGTTCTTGACTTAAAAATTATTATGTAGTAATTTTATTCATAAACTATTTTGAGGAGGAACAATGTCAAAAGAACACAAAGATCTTATACAAATTTATAATGGATACAGAATTAAAGTTGTACACGATTACCTAACAAAAAAATACAATGCAAGTATTTCTTCTGTATCAAAAGACGTGGAATCTGTTTTTGAAAAAACAGTTGTTGAGGAATCAGGGGATGCTAAAAATGCTTTTAAAAAGGCCAGACAAATTATTAATCAACATGGCTGGGAATTCATTCTTGAAAAAAATGAAAACAAGTTAATGATAAGACTTTGTTTTGATGACTCTGACGATCCGTGGGAATATGAAATAAAAAACACCGTAGAAATTTTCTCCGGAAAAAAACCCACAAAAGAAGAAGCTATATCTTGTGGAATAGATTTAATAGAAAACACGTGGAAATGTGTTGTCACCTATTTTAAAAGAAAAATATATATTGTTCATAGAAATGATAAATATCTATGTAGGGTAGATGAGCAAATTTTAAATCAAGAATTTGAAGATTTTCTTTCTGCTATTACTAGTGGATTAAAGATTGCTGATAATAAAAAATGAGAGACAAGAATTTATACTTGTCTCTTTTATTTTTTAAACTAAAATTTAATTTTTTTAAAAATAACCCTTAACATTTAAAAATTAAATGGTATCCCAAAATATATATTAACTTACTAAATTTTAACGACTAATTAGTAAAAACTATTTTAAACTTGACAAATTTTTTTAAAACTATATAATTATATTCACTGTTGCATTTTCACATAAATATGATAAACTCTGCACAGTAATAATGTATTTTGACAATTAAATAGTGGTAGAAATAAACTTCATGTTTTTGAATATTTTTTCTAAAAATATTCCTTTTTTGAGAGTTTGATCCTGGCTCAGGATGAACGCTGGCGGTATGTTTAAGGCATGCAAGTCTAAGGGGTATTTATATCCCTGGCAAACGGGAGAGTAACACATTGGTAACTTACCCTTAACTCAAGTATAACCCGGTGAAAATCGGGACAATCCTTGATAGTCTATAGAGTATACGCGAGATTACTTTATGGTAAAGATTTATCGGTTAAGGATAGGCCTATGTCTTATCAGCTAGTTGGTGAGGTAATGGCTCACCAAGGCAATGACGAGTATCGGGCGTGAGAGCGTGACCCGACCCACTGGAACTGAGACACTGTCCAGACTCCTACGGGAGGCTGCAGTCTAGAATCTTTCGCAATGGCCGAAAGGCTGACGGAGCAATACCGCGTGAAGGAAGACACCCCTCGGGGCGTAAACTTCTTTTATTAAGGATGAATTCGTGACGTTACTTAATGAATAAGCAACTGCTAACTTCGTGCCAGCAGCAGCGGTAATACGAAGGTTGCAAGCGTTATCCGGAATCATTGGGCGTAAAGCGTCTGTAGGTTGTTTATCAAGTTTCAAATTAAAACTCTAGGCTCAACCTAGAGGTTGTTTGAAAAACTGATAAGCTAGAGGATGGGAGAGGTAAGCGGAATGGCTGGTGTAGTAGTAATATGCATTGATATCAGCTAGAACACCAAATGCGAAGGCAGCTTACTGGAACATATCTGACACTGAGAGACGAAAGCGTGGGTAGCGAATGGGATTAGATACCCCAGTAGTCCACGCCCTAAACGATGGGTACTAAATATTGGCAGTATCGATCCTGCCAGTGTTGTTTAGCTAAGTTAACACCTTAAGTACCCCGCCTGGGGAGTACGGTCGCAAGACTAAAACTCAAAGGAATTGACGGGAACCCGCACAAGCGGTGGAGCATGTGGTTTAATTCGACGGTAAGCGGATAACCTCACCAAGGCTTGAAATCCCTGGAACCCTGAAGAAATTCGGGGGTGCCGTAAGGAATCAGGTGACAGGTGCTGCATGGTTGTCGTCAGCTCGTGTCGTGAGATGTCGGGTTAAGTCCTTTAACGAGCGCAACCCTCATCCTAATTTATAATTCATTAGGAAACTGCCTCGGATAACGAGGAGGAAGGTGAGGATGACGTCAAATCAGCATGGCTCTTACGCCTTGGGCCACACACGTGCTACAATGGCCGGTACAATGGGTCGCCAAGTCGCGAGACGGAGCAAATCCCACCAAAACCGGTCTCAGTTCGGATTGAAGTCTGCAACTCGACTTCATGAAGCTGGAATCGCTAGTAAACGCATATCATTCACGGTGCGTTGAATACGTTCTCGGGTCTTGTACACACCGCCCGTCACACCAAGAGAGTTGGTAATACCCGAAAGCTGCGTACTAATACGTGGAATAAGGTAGGATCAGCGATAGGGGTGAAGTCGTAACAAGGCATCCGTAGCGGAAGCTGTGGATGGATCACCTCCTTTCTAAGGAGATACTTGATTCTTTATTGAATCAACAGATCGGTCTAGTCTCTGACTAGAACAATTTCTGCCACTATTTAGTTGTCAAACTAGAAGCACTCCATTGATTTTACAATAATAATCCTGTATTATAATGTTATTGTTTAATGGAGTTATTTTTTTTAAAAGACCAAGAATTAAATTGAAAACTGAAAATATTCGGGCGTATAGCTCAGTTGGTTAGAGCGCAACACTGATAATGTTGAGGTCCCAAGTTCGATTCTTGGTACGCCCACCA
>DAORGW010000038.1:0-8127 GCA_035356975.1 bacterium
TTCCTTTTGTTTTGTTTCGGATTTTTTAAATAATCCCAATTTTGAATCTCCCATATTTTTATATTTGTTTTAATTATAGATAAATTATACAATAGAATTTATAAATATTAAATAGAAAAAGCCGTTTTAAAAACGGCTTCTATTTTTTTCATAAAAATCTGTTATTTTTTCAACTTTTTTATATTTTGCAAAAGCAATGTTTAAAAGAAGTTCTTCTTCGCCCTTATATGCAAAAATATAAATCTTGCCACTTCTAAATCTAGAGGTTCTTCCCATGCGCTGTATCATTCTTCTTATATCAGTAATTGGCTCATAAAAAACAACAACATCTAAAGAAGAAAAATTCAGGCCCTGCTCTCCAATTGATGTGGAAACCAAAATATCTACATCTCTATTTCTATACTTTGTTAAAATCTCTCCCTGATTTTTTTGTGACATTCCTGAATCTTTTATTTTATTAGACTGACCAATAAATCTCTCTATTTTCTTTTCCGGAAAACTTGCCCTAAGATATTCCACAACCTTATTAACGGTATCTCTATAGGAAACAAATACCATGATTTGCTTAACTAGGTTATCTTTTACAACAGAGTGCAATTCTTCTAACTTGTCGTCTTCGAAAACCAGGTTCCAATTATATTTTAATTTTTCTGGATAGTATTTTAGCGACGGAACTTCGTGTGTCCATAAATTTTCTTCACAAAAAGCTCTTCTACATTTCATAATTGCATCATTTGAATTAAACGACTTTTGAGATGGTTTTTGATCTAATTTTTCATAAAACTTTCTCTCTAAAAAAGCTCTTAACTCATGAATTCCTTTATCTATCATAACCAAACAAGTATTAAAAAGATTTATAAGTCCCCATTCTTTCATTGAAAGACACCAATTTACACTATCTTGATTCTTTTCTTTTATAGACTGAAGCTCTTTATTTAGATTATTAAAGGCTTTTATGTTAATACCAGATATAAATCCACAATTATCTTTATATAAAGAATTCTCTAAAAGATATGATAAATTGACATTTTCAGATTTTATGCAACTTAATTTTTTACCTAAAGAACCTATAAGGAACAAAAACTCATCTTTAATAATCTTTCTTAAATATTCTCTAAAATTATATTGTTTTCTTCCTATTATAATCCTTAAAATGCTTCTTTCGTAAATATATGGGGCTACGTCTGGACTTTTTTCTGTTTTACTTATTACTCCAGCATCTCCAATGCCAAAAAATTTTTTTAATTCTTCTAGTTTACTATAATCCGAATCTAGGGAAGCGGTAAATCCCAAAAGACGAATATTTTGACCAGAATTTCTATAAAAAGTAATCAATTTTGTATAATCATATTCTCCTGTCATATTATGTACTTCGTCAAATATTACAAGTTGAAGGCTTTCTGGACTCGCTAGATCACCACCATTTTTCATTTCACTCATTATGGTTTGAGGAGTTGCTATGATTATTTTGTTATTTTGCCAAATATCCATACGTTTCTTTTTAGAAACATTCCCTGTCAATACTTCTACGCTATGATTAGGCAAAACTTCTCTGCTCTTATCTCTATGTTGAATACACAAAGGTTTTGTGGGCGATAATATTAAAATTTTCTTCCCGACACTTTTGTATTTCAAAAAATGGAGAGAAATTAAAAGCTCTATATAAGTTTTACCCAAACCAGTATTTAAACAAACAATTGAATTTGACTTTATGCATAAATCAGCTATATCTAAAGCATAGAGTCTTGCCTCTATTGATCTGCTTTTGATATCTTTGTCAAACAAATAAATCACATCTTTCCATTCTTCTCTTACCAATTCCGGGCTAAAACCAAGATAACCAATTAATGTAATTAATTTTTTTTGAAAATCTTCTTCTGGGGTTGCGTCAATGTGTTTATTGTCAACCGCCTCAAATATGTAATCATCAAAAATATCTAGTTGATCAAATGAACCGGACTTTTTTTTGCGTGTCATTATTTCCTCCAAATATATATTTGTTAATTTGAATAAAACTTAACTCTATTAAATTTTTATGTCAAGAAGATGATATGCCTGGATAAAAGGCTATTAAAATAAAAGGTTTTTTTGTTTATAATACCTTTTTTTCCAAGATTATTTTTTAATCTCAAATATTTTCTAAACTCGCAAAGTGAATGTTCCATATTTCTTATTGATAAATATGGATAACTTGAAAAACATTTTTTATATGCAATTTGTTTCCAAGATCTATTATCTTTTTTTATTTTATCTAAATATTGATTTTGTATTGTATATAAATAATAAATTTTTTCTAGTTGTTCTTTATTTTTTAATTTTTTATTATAAATTAATTCGAGTCCCCATTTTGCACCAGGACCTATATTTACAAAATCATTATCAGTCCAACATTGCTTAAAAAAATTAAAATACGTTAAATCAATCCATATTTCATAGGCCAAAAAATTTCCGATACTCGGAATTTGTTTTATTACTTCTAATGATTTTTCTGGTATTTCTGGGGAATCTATTTTTTGTATAATTTTTTCTAAATTTTTATTTTCAAAAAATTTTTTCAAATTATTTAAAATAAAAATGTGTTTTGCTTCATTTGTTTGATTTCCAGAGATTAAATATGCGTCGCCAAATATTGTCTTACCGGATTTTTTTAAATTATTAAAATTATTTATCAATAATTGAATTGTTTTATTGTCAAACTTTTTTATTACATCAATTTTCAAATCTTCGTAAAGATTATACTTATTAAAGAATCTATAAAAAACAACATTTTGAAAAATAATTTTTCTATTCCTTGTTTTTTTTAATTTTTCTATTATATAAAAAGTTCCCTTGTCTAATTCCCTATAAACATTACAAAATTTATACTTTTGAAGTGTTTTATCTTTGGTCCAAATACTTGCTTTTACACAAAAACGTTTATACCAAACCAATTGTCTTTCAAAAATAAACTGAAAAAACTCTTTTTCTAGATTTTTATTCATATATTTTACATATATTAAAATTTTACAATTGAAATAATAAAAAATCAAAAAATCACAGTTTGATGCTGTGACTTTTTATTTTTTATAAAAATTATTCAATCTCTAAAAATCTTCTTTTTCCAACTTGTATCAAATACTTTTCACCCTGCTTAAAAGTAAAATTCATATCAGTAATTTTTTTATCGTTGATTTTTACAGCACCCGAATTTATCATTGTTCTTGCTTCTGTTTTTGATGAAACTAATTTAAATTCTACCAACATGTCAACGATATTTTTATCTTCGTTTATAGAAACTTTTTCTATGTCAGATGGTTTTTCTTTATTTTTGAAAACATTGTCAAATTCTTCTTGTGCTAATTTTGCTTTATTTTCTCCATGATAAATTTTAACAATTTCATAAGCTAATTTTGATTTTAAATTTCTTGGATTTTCACCACCTCGCATTTTATTTTCTAATTCTTTAATTTCACTCATTTCTAAATCTGTACACAATCTAAAATATTTTATAATCAAATCATCTGTAATTGACATTACTTTTCCAAACATATCATTTGGTGCGTCAGTTACTCCTACATAATTATCATATGATTTTGACATTTTTCTTCCATCTGTTCCTTCTAATAACTCGAATGTTATTACAATTTTTTCTTTGTTTTTTAATTTCTGCATAAGAGTTCTTCCACAAAGCATATTGAATAACTGATCATTTCCACCAACTTCCACATCAACATCCATTACAACACTATCATATGCCTGAACTAGTGGATAAAAAAATTCATGCAGAGAAATTGACTTGCCCTCTTTTAATCTTTTTTGATACATGTCGCGCTCTAAAAATTGTTGAACCGTAAAATTGGAAGATAATTCTATTAGATCCTGAAATTTTAATTTCTTGTTCCACCTGGAATTATATTTTACTTCTGGTTTATTAGAATGTTTAAAATCTAAAACTCTTGAAATTTGCTCTTTATATGTCTTTGCATTTTTCTTTACTTCCGTCACTGAAAGCTGTTTTCTTGCTTCGTCTTTTCCGGTCGGATCCCCTATTTGACCAGTAAAATCACCAATTAAAAAAATTATTTTGTGCCCCAATTCTTGAAATTTTTTTAATTTTCTAAGAGCAACTGCGTGACCTAAGTGAATATCTGGTCTACTTGGATCAGCACCAATATAAATTTTCATTTTCTCTCCGTTTTTTAATTTTTTCTCTAATAATTCTCTTCCTATTATATCTTGAACTCCACGAGTTAAAAGTTCGTTTAATTGTTTGTCGTCTATTTTTTGCATATAATCTTAATAATTTTAATTAATATATAAATATTAATACGAAATTACATATAAAACAATAGTTTATAAAAAACTAAAATCTTGCTATAATAAGGGTTAAGTGTTAATCTTATTAAATTCAAAATTATAAAAATTGTATATGATAAGAAACAACAGTAATCAATGGAAAAATAGACCACTAAACAAGAGTAAAACATCTAAACTAAACGTAAAATTAAGAAACACCATTTACTATAACAAAAAGTGGCTCAAAAAACAGAAACCAAAGAATACAAAGCTCTTTTGGTCAAGATTTGTAGTTGCTTTAATTATTTTATTTTTAATTAGTACTATTTTTATGTTTGGAGCTTTTGCCTGGTACTCTAGGGATTTACCAGATCCAAATAAAATTATAGATAGATCGGTTATTCAAAGTACAAAAATTTATGACAAAACTGGTGAACATTTATTATATGATTTACACGGAACACAGCAGAGAACATTAATAGAAATAAACACCTTGCCTGATTATGTTATAAATGCAACCATCTCCATAGAAGACAAAAATTTCTACAAACACAAGGGAATTTCAATTCTTTCAATTATTCGTGCACAAATTGTTCCGAGATTACAAGGCAAGCGTGCTCAGGGTGGATCTACTCTCACTCAACAATTTGTAAAAAATGCAATTTTAACTAATGAAAGAAGCCTTGGTAGAAAAATAAAAGAGTGGATTTTGTCTTACAAAATAGAACAAAAATATAGTAAACAAGAAATTTTAAAAATGTATTTTAATGAAATTCCCTATGGTTCTGTTGCCTATGGAATTGAATCTGCGTCAAATATTTATTTTGATAAATCAGCAAAAGATTTAACTATTGCTGAATCTGCAATACTCGCAGCCCTTCCTCAAGCTCCATCATATTACTCTCCTTATGGCCCTCACAGAGACATACTTTTTGATAGGCAAAAATATATTTTGAAATTAATGAAGGATCAAGGATATATAAATGAAGATCAATACAACAATGCATTAAATGAAAAAGTTACATTTAAACAAAAAAAAGATAATATACAAGCCCCTCATTTTGTTTTTTATGTAAAAGATTTGCTCAGCCAAATGCTTGGAGAACGTGTTGTAGAGGAAGAAGGACTAAAAGTTATAACAACAATTGACTATGATTTACAAAAAAAAGCACAAGAGATTATAGAAGAAAAAACAGCTGATTATCCAAAAAAATATGGAGCAAATAATGCAGCATTAATAAGTATTGATATAAAAAACGGGGATATATTGACAATGGTTGGCTCTCGTGATTTTTTTAATGATGAAATAGACGGTCAAGTAAATGTAGTAACATCATCTCGTCAACCAGGAAGTTCCATAAAACCAATTATTTACTCTCAGGCATTTGAAAAGGGTTATCAACCAGAAACAATTGTCTTCGATGTACCCACCATTTTCAAAACAGATTTGACTGATTACGAACCAAAAAACTACGATTTACAAACACATGGACCGGTGTCATTAAGAAAAGCTCTCGCCGGATCATTAAATATTCCAGCTGTAAAAGTTCTATATCTAGTTGGAATTTCTGACGCATTAAACGCTTTAAAAAATTTCGGTTATTCAACAATAAGACAAGAAAAAGATTATGGATTATCACTTACTCTAGGCGGACTTGAGGTAAAAATGATAGAACATTTAAATGCTTTTGCTGTTTTTGCAAGAGATGGAGTTAAAAAACAAAATCGTGCAATTTTAAAAATAGAAGACGCAAAAGGAAAAACAATATACGAAGCAAAAAATACTAGCGGTGAAAGAGTATTAAGTGAAGAAAGCGCAAGAAAAGTCAACAATATTTTATCAGATAACTCGGCGAGGAGTTTTATTTTTGGAGAAAAAAATTATTTAACAATGGGCGGGACTCCGATTGCTGCAAAAACAGGAACAACAAATGACTTTAATGATGCATGGACTGTTGGATACACTACAAATGTTGCAACGGCTGTTTGGGTTGGAAACAATAATAATAAAAAAATGTCTGCTGGTGCGGATGGCTCTGTTGTAGCTGCACCAATCTGGAATGCTTTTATGCAACAAGCTATTTCAAAATATGGAGCAAATTCATTTAATGATTATCAAAGAATTGAAATAAATAAACCAATGATTGGTGGCTCTATTGCGGAACAAAAAACTCTAAAAATAAATAAATTATCTGGGCTTTTGGCTACTGAAAATACGCCATCTGATTTGGTGGAGGAAAAAACATTTAAAAAAGTTCATTCAATATTGCATTATATAATAAAATCAGACCCACTTGGTTCATATCCAGACGACCCGAATCAAGATCCAAATTACGAAGTATGGGAAAATGCTGTACAAAAATGGGCTACTGAAAATGGTTTTGATCAATCAGATCCCCCAACTCAATATGATGAAACAAACTACACAAATAATGAAAAAGAAGAAGATAATATTAATAATATTGACCAATAAAAATAATAGGTATATACTCTCTATAACCATTTAAAAATAAGTTAATTTATTATTACAATAACTCTCCAAAAAGATTTCTTTATAACAAAAAAATAAAAATAAAAATTTTTTGATGAACGAAGTTTTTTAAACATAAGGGAGGAAATCATGCCAAACAAAAAAATGGTTGATGCACGCTGTCCACACTGCAAACAAAGCCTCATGGATAAAACTCAAATATCCAGAGAAGAGACCATTCACCTTTTAGCTGGACAATATAGGGGTGAACAATTTCACCTTTATCTAAGTTCAATATGGGGAAATTTCAAAACCAAAACAATCCCAGAGCAAAAAATCCAAAAAGGGATAAAATTAAAATTATCCTGTCCGCATTGCAAAAAAGAACTTCCAAAATTTCATGATAATTGTGTATGTGGAGGAACAATTTATCAAATTTTAAATCGACACGGATTATCTGGAAATGTGTTTTTTTGTAGTACTGTGGGCTGTTCTTGGCACAAAATGCAAAATGAACAAATTCCAAATGGAAAAACTCCCACTGGAGCATAATAAATAAATTTCAAACAATAAAGGCGCCGAAATTATTTCGACGCTTTTTAAATATTGAATTTTCTACTAAAACTAGTAATATTAATAAATAAAGCAAAAATATATGGTTATTAAAAAAATAGATATAAAAAATCCTGACCCAGAAATTATATCTGGTGCTGTTGAAATGCTAAAAGATGGAAAAATTATAGTATATCCAACGGATACTATTTATGGTATTGGCTGTGATATTTTAAATAAAAAATCTATTGAATTAATTCAAAAAATTAAGGATAGAAAAAAACCAAAACCACTTAGCATAATCTGTTCTGATTTAAAAGATATTAGTCGCTGGGCAATTATTTCGAATTCTCAATACAAAATTCTAAAAAAATATTTACCAGGTCCATTTACATTTATTTTAAAAGCATCAAGTGATGCTCCAAAAATTCTTCAAGACCCAAAAAGGAAAACAATTGGTATAAGAATTCCCAAAAATAAAATATGCGAAGAACTTACAAAAAAACTTGGAAATCCAATTATTACAACAAGTGTAAATTTAGCTGGGGAAAAAAATTATATAAGTCCTGATGACATAAAACGCGACTGGTATGGACGCGTTGATTTAATTTTAGACGCCGGTGAATTAAACAATGATCCATCTACAATAGTAAGTTTAATAGATGACAATATTGAAATCCTGAGACAAGGAAAGGGTATTTTTGATTTTTAATTATGTTATATAATATAAAAGTTCAGCCAAATGCTAAAAAAAATAAAATCTTCGAAGAAAAAGATAATTTTTTAAAAATAAAAATATGTGCAATTCCAGAGAATGGAAAAGCCAATGA
>DAORGW010000039.1:0-7687 GCA_035356975.1 bacterium
CTAGTTATACGAAGAGAGTAATCTTTTTATTTCTGTTTAATAATTATAGCTTTTGAAATGCAAAAAAGGAAGACTAGTATAAATAAAATAAATCTGCTCGAAGCAGATTATTCTGTTTGCGGAGAGATAGGGATTTGGTCACGGTAACTAAGCCTCGTTCTTTCGCTATGCTCAATCACTCGCTAAGCTCCCCGACCCGGCCTCGGCGGTGCACTTCGTGCACATCGCCTCCGGCTTTCAAATCCCTTTTCTGTCGTCGTATAACAAAAAAACCCAAAGCAGTTTGGGTTATTTTTGTTAGCGGGCTACCTCGGGCTGGAACCGTAATTTCGGCAAGCCCAGCAAGGCTTTTCGGTGATTTTTTAAGTCTTTAATAAATAAGATCCTCGTGCGCTAGGTTTTTCTTAAAAAGTGACAAAAGTGACACAGACACCGATCAAAAGGTTGCAGGCGAGTGTAATAAAAATTTCTCAATCTGATATTTCTAAAAATAATGAGAAAATAAAATATTATAAACCTCTTTAACTTCGTCAGAAAATAAAACAAAAATTATCTCCTCAATATTTTTATTTTCCGTTTCAATAAAATCACTCACAATTTTTAATGCTATTTTTGTCGCCTCTTCTGCGGGGTATTTATAAATTCCAGTAGAAATTGCCGGAATAGCAAGGGATTTTATGTTATTACGGTCAGCTAATCTAAGTATACTTAGATAACAGTTTTCTAATAATTTCTCCCTATCTTGACCATCTAAAATATAATGAGGCCCAACAGCATGAATAATATTTTTAGCCTTAAGATTAAATCCTTTTGTTATAACCGCCTCACCCTTACTGCAGCCGCCAATCTTTTTACATTCAAGCTCTAGCTCCGGACCAGCTTCTTTGTGAATAACGCCACATAAACCGCTGCCGGCCAACAAAGACGGATTAGCGGAGTTTACTATAGCATCAACTGCTAATCGGGTTATATCAGATTTTACAATGGTTACTTTTGGCATTTAGTTTTTATTTTTTATCTCCATCTTTTACGGTATTTAAACAAGCTAGGAAAAAGCTGTCAAAATTATCTATTTTATCTAAAGCTCCATCATTTTCAAATAAAATTTCATAATAAATTATCTTTTTAAATACATCCAATATATTGTTATCCTGATTTGAGAAATCTATTAATACTTCTTCTCCATTATATTCACAAAGCAGTGCCAACTCATCTTCTCTCACAAAAATCCAGTTTTTTCTACTTCTTATTATGTTTATACATGTTTCTTTTAAATTCAAAGATTGTTCCCTTGCTACATTTCTATTATCTTCAATAATTTCTTTAATTTTTGAACAGGTCTCCGACATAAAAATATAAGCAAATAAATTTTTATCTTTTAATTTATTAATACTCTTTTCCCAGCTACAATCAGAAATCAAGCCACCTAAAATTGAGCCAGCTTCTAAATATGAACTAGCCTCTCCAAACTTAAATAAAGTTTCAGAGATTGTCTGTATATTTTCATCTGTCAACTCGTTAAACGGCTCATGTTTTCTATAATTATTCAATACAATAAGAATAGATTCTTTTTTTGATTTTCCTAAATCTTGCAAACGGTTAAAACTTGCAATCACACTAGATTGCGTAAATTTGCGAGACAAAGATCTAAAAAAATTCATATACTTTTGATATTAAAAAGAAAATATAAATAATAATACAGTAAAAATTACTGTAATTAGTGTTAAAAATATGATTACATTTGTTTTTTTGTCATTTCTTTCATTTGATTTAATTAAAATATCAAGCTTATCAGCTATTTGATCCCGTATTACATCTGGTGTAATTTTTGGAGTTGCCTGCGGAAACATAATATAAAATTTATTTAATTAATTATCCTGCTCAAACCTCTTTAATATCTGTAAATAATCTTTTTGAAGATCACTGTTAATCTTAGGATGATTTAGTTGAGTTATCTCACCATGATTTTTTATTATGTTAGCTATTTCATCCATATAAAAACCATCAAGTGTAGCAATAAATAAATAAGAGGGATTCCAAGATTGACTCATTCTGTTAGCCGCCTTAAGTGTATATTCAGAGCTTAAAGAACGCTGATATTTAACCTCTATTAATTTTACCTGTCTAGTATCCCTATCAATAACTGCAAAATCGGGGGCGGTTCTTAATGTTTCAATCATCGGGTTGCTTTCATTAAACCCCTGCTGAATCATTTCGGGAATTACTTTTTCATAACCAAATTCTAAAACGGTAAAATTACCTGATTCTCTAAACATTTGTGAAAATATTGTTTCAGCAATCTTGCCTTTAACTAGTTGCCTAGTAAAATTTACATTACTCATATTATGTTAATTTAATTATCAAAAAATAAGATTACTATAGTTTATTTAAACATGCTTATAAAATTATTTTCTTTATCCTAAATAATAATAGTCGTTTTCTAATTCTGGCATCGCCACATCATCCTCGTATTCATCACCTCGAATAACTTCCTGAATTTCTTCATCTTGATTAACTTCAACGCCATCCTCATATTCATCATGGCTATACAAATGCAAATAATCCCCGCTATCCAACACATCATCAACCTTACCTTCTTCACGGAGATCCTGCATATCTTTTTTTACTGACTCTGTCAACATATCTTCGCAATTATAACCAAGTTCTGGTAAATAATAAGCTAGCTCATTTAATCTATTATAAAAAAATAATTTTGTTGCTATTTCATTTTTTATATCTATTTTCTTTATATTAATCTTTTCTAGTTTTTCAATATTATCAAAAGAAATTAAATTAGAATGCGAATAAGCAATAAAATTAATAATGTCGTCTAAATAGCCATTAAAAGTATCTATATTATTAAGTATAAACTCAAAATTATTGGAATCTGCTAATTTTTTTATAAACTCTTTTGTAAAATCTAGACCTGATTCAGGAGTGCTAATACCACATGTCACCCAATCAACTCTTGGCAAACAAGGAATGCTCAAATTACATAATTCCGAAACCATCCCCATTTTTCCATAGTCTATAATTTCATTCAAATCAATTAATATTGAACTTAACAAAAATAATGAAAAAACAGCTCCCTGAATTTTATGCTCCCGCGCAAATGCTGCCTCCCACAAAATACCTTCTTCTTCAAAAGAGCATAAACTCGAATCATTATAATATTTAAATAACAAACTTACTTTTTCTGATAAATTAGCTATAAATTTATCTTCTAAATTACCATCTTTTGATAAATAACGATCTAAATCTCCTAATTTATTTTGTTTCAAAATTTTTTCGAGGTTATTCAAATTCGTTTGATATGAAAAATTAGCAGGATAAGTATTTATTCTATACCCATACTTAAGCATTTGAACGATAACAAAATTTTCCTTTAACCCTTTAAATATATTTATGTTATTTAAAACCAATCCTCCTTTTCTGATTTTTATCAATTCTATAGCTATTCTATTATAAAAATCTACGCCTCTTAATTTCGGGAATAATCTATCACTATATTTTAAAATTCTTATCACTAAATCTGATTTATTAAAATTAATTAAATATAGCAAAATATCCAATATATCATCAGCGTCACAATTTTTAAATTCACTATTTAAGAACCCGTTCTCAACAATTGCACCATAATCATTATTAATTAATCTAATAGCTGCTTGCTTTTTTGAATAATATTGAAGCTTATTAAATTTAAAACTGAAATCATTATCCAATAATGCATCAAACATTTTTATATCGCTCTCATATTTTTTTTCTTCTGTCTCAGATAAAACTTGTGACTTACTTATAAAATCAGACAGGTTATCAAAATTACCCTTCTCACTTATTTCTAAAACCGTAGATCTACTGAGATAAAGATTGTTATAAAGGTCTTCTAAATAACTATTTTCATAATTGATTCTAATAGAGCTAAGAATTAAATCATTATCTTCAAAGATTTTAGGGGCACTTCTATACGGATGCGGGTAAAGACCATAGGTATATATAACTATGCTTCTATAATCTTTATTTTTTATCAAAAAATAAAAAACATCATCAGGCTCAACGCCACGGAATTTATCTATATTTTGCAAAACGAAAGCTGCCTCTCCAATAAAAATAAAACTTTTTACCAACTCCCTAATTTCAAGAAGGCTGATATTATCAAACTTGTCTAATAAGTTGAGACACTTTTCTTTATCTATGCTTGCAACGTTAGAAACATCGATAATTCCCTGATTGACATGTTCTCCATTTAAATATTTTTTCGCATCACGTATAAATTGCAATTTATTTTTATAAATTAAATTATTAATAATATCGAACTCTTTATTTATCATATATTTATTTTTTATTTAATATTGGTTGGCTACCATTTTGAAGTGCATAATCTAAAATAATTTTTCTTTCTAGATATCTTATAAACAGGTGCCTTTCGTTATCAACTAAATCAACTACTGGAAAAATAGCAACATATAAATCGTCCCCCTTGTCATTAAAATTTTTTCTATAAGACATTCCACCACTATGGCCTCCAAGCCCTTTAAATGCAGATCTATTAAATTGTCTTAATCTTTTTTTAAGAGAACTACAAGTTTCTCCAATATACACAATATTCTTATCATTTAAATCAACTTTTTTAGATATATTTGATTTAAATTTGGCTAAGATGTAAATCCCGGGGTATTCAATGTTATTTAAATTATTTTTATCTCCCCAGAAATGCCAACCAGAAAATTTAATTTTAAATTTATAACTATTCATATTAAACGCATTTTTTTTCTTGCAGATAAATATCTAACAAGCCCACGATAACCAAAGAAACAAATCCACTTAGTTGTATTATCCTCCCACTAATAGTCTCGGTGTCACCAGCATCATTTAAAACCTTGCTGATGTAAGCAGTGATTGCGGCGTCTGCATAATAGAATCTGTTTTCATCAAACGCAGACTGCTTAATAGAGTAGTAGGCATAATCACGCGAATCTTTGTTTATTTTACTATTCTTGAAAAAATGCTCCCTAAAGCCATTTGCCAAAGGCTTTCCCGATTGATAATAATGAAAAGAAACGTTTGATCTTATTTGTGTTAAAATATTTTTAAAATCTAGTTTATCTGGAACCAATACTTCATTTTTAGAAAAAACGACATGATACAAAAGATTCCATAAACTTTTATTATCATTTGACAATTTTCTAAGATATGAAAGAAATTTATCACTATCAATAATATCTCTGTTTTTTTCTAATAGCATCATAAACTCAAATAAATTTGATGCGGCCATTTTAAATATTTGAGTATTTAAACCAAAGTATTCTCCATTTTCACCCGAAACTATATTTAGATTAGATGGTTTTTTGGATTTAACAAATCTATCAAAATAAACTAAACCCTTTATATCATTAAATATAAGGGCTAATATTAAAAAGAATGAATCAAAATCATTTACTTTACCATTGGCGCTAATTAAGCTGTCAGGTTTTGTTTTTTTAAGTTTTCCTGGCCCAAAAAATATGCTTTCTTCCATAGCAACAAAATATTAGAAAAAATTTGTTAAATATACTATAATATTAGCATAATATTAGAAAAAATGATATGGACCATAAAAGTTTGATTGATCCAAATAATTTCATAAGTAAAAGCTATCTTGAGTCATTAAATCAGGCGGTTAATGTTGCCAAGAAGACTATGGAATCATTTGCTAATAGTTCGGCCCTACAAAGCTTCATAAAAGACCAGTCAAGAATACAAGAAATGGTACAAATTGCAGCCAAGAGTTTTGAGCCAGCATTTGAAAGTATGAGAGTCCAACAAGAATTAATTAAATCAATAAGAGACTGGGGCTCATATCTTACATATGCGCCAGAGATAATCTACCCGAGAATTGAAAAAACTATCACCATTAATCATAAAACAGAAAGAGAAATCACCAAAAAAGAAGTTGAAGAAATGATACAAAGTGCCATCAACCAAACAGCAGAAAAAACTAAAAACCAAGAAATTAATGTTGATATTGTTAAAAGATTTCCATATAAACTGCCAGCCAATATTTCATGGAAGGACATTATTGTTAAATTTTTAGATGGGCACAATGTGCAAATAGCAATTGGCGAATATGTTTATACAGCAAACTATAAAGAAATGGGATTTGAAGATTCTAGACAATTAAAACCAAATTCTCAATGGGCTCTTTTAAAGATATTATCAAGAGAAAATGGCGGAGTATCCTGGAAAGAAAGCAACGCTAATAATAAAGTAAAAAAACAGAAGCAACTATTATCAATCAAACTAAGAGAATATTTTAATATCAGTGATGACCCCTTTCATAAGTATAATAAAAAACTAGGATATCAGATTAAGATAACTCTAGTTCCTGAGTCAGAATCCATAAACAAACATTTACCAGTATACAACCCTGACGACGACACAGAAGATGATTCTTGGATTAAAAAATCATACAAGGACTACAACGAATAGCATTTCGGTGAATTCACCGAAAATATAATACACAAAAACGCCAATAAAACGGCGTTTTTTGTTATCCAAAACGATTTTTCACTATTAAGAATGTAAGGCTTAATAAACTTAATTAAAAATTCTATGAAGAAATTAGAATGGCACACAGTGCAAAAAAGAGTTAACGATCTCGTTCCCCAAGAAGTTAACCCGAGAAGAATCAACGACAAGCAAATGTCAGATCTTAAAAAGAGCCTGGCAAAGTTTAATCTTGTCGAAATACCAGCCATAGATTTAAATGGCAAAATTTTGGCCGGGCACATGAGAATTAAAGCCCTTCAAATCCTTGGTAGGGGCGAAGAGCTAATTGACGTGAGGATTCCTAACCGCCAACTAACCGAAGATGAGGCTAAACGATATTTAATCGCCAGCAACGCTTTAGGCGGTGACTGGGATTTTGAAAAGTTAAAAACTTTTGATTTAGATCTATTAATTGATATAGGTTTTGACCAAGTTGATTTATCTCATTTCTGGGACAAGGAATTAGAAGTTAAAGAAGAAGATTTTGATGTTGAGGCAGAGCTAAAAAAGATTAAGACACCAATAACTAAGCCGGGTGATTTAATACATTTAGGTGAGCATCGCCTACTTTGTGGCGATTCTACTAATCCCGATAATCTTAAAAGACTGTTCGGCGATGATAAGGCCGCAATGATATTTTCCGACCCTGTTTATAACATCAAATTAGATTATTCAAAAGGCATTGGTGGAAAAAATGATTATGGCGGAGCAGTTAACGATAATCGCAGTTATGAAGAATACAAGCAGTTTATTAGAAATTCCCTGCTAGCCGCTTTGCCTAACACAAAATCAGACTGTCATGTGTTCTACTGGTGCGATCAAACTTATATCGGGCTTTTCCAAGAATTATATCGAGAACTAGGAATAATTAATAAACGAGTTTGCTTGTGGCTAAAAAATTCGCAGAACCCTACTCCAAAAATAGCATTTAATAAGTGTTATGAACCAGCCGTCTATGGTGTTAAAGGCAAACCATATATCAATCCTGACATTAAAAACTACAACGAGGTTCTAAATAAAGAATTAGGTACAGGAAATGAGATGTTTGAAGATATTTATGATTCTTTAGATATTTGGCTGACTAAGCGTATTTCAGGTAAAGATTACGAACATGCTACCAGTAAGCCACCAAAGCTCTATGAAAAGGCTATAAGACGCTGTA
>DAORGW010000040.1:0-7227 GCA_035356975.1 bacterium
AGCCTTATAAATAGCGTTACTTAATGTTCTTCTTAAATTGATACATTCATCTGTAATTGGAATTGTTTTTGATAATTTTCTATTATAAGAAATTGAATTCATATCATAGAAAGTTCTACAATCTAAATCTGTCTCCGGATTACAAGATCTTTGATCTAAATTATCAGAACATTCAAACCCTCCTATTGTAATATGAGTACACGGCGCATTTCTTCCTTCTATATTATTCTCTGATTGATCACTTTTTAATAATTTCCATGTTTTTAATTGAAATCCCGATGTATCAGAGCCTTCCCACGTATAATATATGCTTATTTCATTATTAACATCAGTTGGTGTTACACATTGTCTTAATAATTTATAATATTCTTTATTTTCACCACCCTGATCAGCTCCACCAACATTTGTAAATTCCTCACAGGACGGTTCAGAACAATTTTTTGCAGTATCTGCTATAAAATTTCTCGTAATAGGATCTGGAATATTTTGATTTGCTTCTTCAGCTTCTAATTTATCAAAATAATTTGGTAACTGTGAATATGCATCAAATTTATTACACTCAGAAGGACAAATGTCATTATTAGTAACAATAGCACTTACAGAAACATCGTTATTTACTGGTCTATATAATTCACAACCACTATCTTCTCTTGAACAATACTTAGAATAATTAACACACTCAGGGGCTGGATTATCACTCTTACAATTATAATAATCTGGTGCTTTTTTAAAGAAAACATTTGAAGCCGCTCCGTATTCATTATAGACGCTTGGTGTGGCTCCTGGTCCACTAGAATATGTTTCATCAGAACCGGACACAGATTGATCAATAAATTCAAGCTGAATATTATCTATATAAAAATTACCACCCCCATAAATAGATAATGAAATCGTGTCTACTGAATTATTAAATATAGTATATGAAGCGTATCTTCTAGTCCAATTAGTAGCCTCGTATTCGTCAAAAATTGCATCCTCCAACAATACATCATTTATATATGGGTAGATATAAGCACCTTCATCATTAGTTTTTGCATAATAACTCAAGACATAATTACCTCTTCCGGGCACTTTGATATCTATAGATAAACTACTTTCTGAATCTAATTCTTCAATAGTATCCCCATCTATTATATCCTCTATAGAATCAGAAGTTCCATTATTACCAACAGAAGCTCCCGTGGCTGCACTTATTTTTATACCAAGAACATTTTCTTCGTCTGTTTGTGTATTATCTTCCTCCCCCGTGATAGAAGCTATAGAATATCTACCATAAACAGCATCACTTGTAGATAATTTAGCACCGCTAATTGTCCATCCATCTGGAATTAAATCTTGCCTACCCTCATCTATCTCAAAACTACCATTTGGAATTAAATTAACCCCCCTTTCTATATTAATAAAATTACTACAACCATCTTTTGACTTATTACATGACTGAATATTTCCATTAAAGTAAAAATTTCCTGTATTTTGGGCCCAAATATAAGACTCATCTGATAATGTTTTCGTAGACAAGTATTTTCTACAACCAGATTGCTCTTGAGGACAGTCTCTTAATGTATTAATTAAATATGATTGTTGTTTATTTTCATCATCTTTGAGAGTTACACAACCATTAAAATTTTTGTCACAAACATCTCCTTGAAATCTCCAGATATTTTTTTCTCTCAAACAATAACCATATTCACCTATACATTTACCATTTTCATCTTCCTTTAGACACTGTCTTGTATCAGCACAATCTTGATATCTATTTGAACTTTCACTCATTTCAAGTGCACTATAGTATCCATTTGCGTAACATTTCTGAGCTGGTGCCTTTAACACCCAATTAGGATTAACAAGTCCACAAAGTGGTGCCTCTCCCTTTTCTTTTATAAGACATCCACCTTCCATCCATTCATAATATGAATCAACCTTTGCTCCCTGACAATTTGCTTCATTTGTCTCTGGAACTTCTACTATGCCCGACAAAATTCCATTTGTATCAAAATTATATTGATAACAAATACCCGTTCTTTGATTATTTCCACCATTAATCCCCACCCACCTTACCTCTATATCATCCAAATAATATGGCGCCTCTCTTAAAGCATCTTTATTACAATCATCTTGTTTAATAAGTGGTGAGTAAGGTCTCCAACCACAAGATTCATCTCGAACTGTTTGCCACTGAATCTCACCATTAATTAAGTCTCCTTTTTTATAAACTCCATATTGACCATATTGATTCATTACATCATTTAGTGTACATCCGCTCTGTGGGCATATCGGCGTTCCATTTTGTGCTAATTGAGATATTTTAAGTGCTGCCAATTCCCAACCAACTGGAATTACCCTATTTTTTCTTAATTTTTTCATATTATCATATGAAATTCCCTCGTTTAAATCTGGCTGTTGAGAAATTTGAGCGTTGCCCAAATCCTTAAATCCAAAAATTTTAGATCCACTTATTAAATCGTCTTCTACTGCTTGCTTTAGTGTTATTGGATTTCCTGTTTGAGCCATTCTAAGCACTTCTGCAAAATCAGAATCAATCACAGAATCATTCAGACTTCCTGGTATACCAGACTGATCATTTCTCATTGTCATCTGCATCTCAGTTATTAAATCAATATCTGTTGCGCTTGTATTAAATGATATCTTTTTTACTGAAGAATAAATTTGATCTATATAATCCCTAACAGAAAGTGGGGCGCCCCTAATTCCATCTTTCCGAGATCTGTATGAATCAATAGCACGCTGTGCAAATTGAGAATAAAAAAATCCACTAAATTTTTTTAAAAAACGGCTAGTATATGTATATGCAAAAATTCCCATTGCGTCAGCCAATGGATTACCAGTTTGTTCAAGCTGAAGATCTTTAGAAGAATTATCTCCCCTTGCGGCCTCTAATTGTTGTTTTGTGCTTCCTGGCAAACTGCTTGGATTTTCATTAATAACCTGTCTTCCTGATTTTCCACCCATTTCTGTTTGCTCGTCAGACTTTCTCTGTCTCTCCTTCTCTTCCTTTTCTTTTTTAGCAGCCTCATCCGCGGCCTCGTCAATTGATCCCTCTATAACTATATCTTGTTCTTCAATATTAAAAAGGCTTTGTATAACACTTGCCTGATATTCAATTTTATCTTCAAATCCGGAAAGCCCCTTACCAAAACCCAATTCTTTCAATGATGCACCATTTAAAGATAATAAAGATAGTCTGTCATCATAATATTTTTTGCCCAAATCCCCCCATTTATTAGCCATTTCAGTAAAAGTACACCTAGCATTAACACTTGGTTTCTTTCCCGAAAGAAGATCTAATTTATTTGTAACAATATCTACCTTAAATTGTGGATCCGTTGGATTACAAATATCAAATCCCGACATAGTAGAGGAAACTGCCCCGCCAAATTCTGTTAAAAATGCGGCGGCTCCAGCATCACCAGCATCCGCCAAGTAATCCTTCCAATTCTTTGTGTATAGCAGTGGTTGACCACCTCCAGCACCTTCTGCCAAATCAACAGCTGCATTATATGCCAATGTGTTTAAAAATGTAGAAATTGTTTTTTTGTATGTGGTTGCTACCAATGTTTGTTTAGCGGCTTGAAAAATTTTTTCTATTTGATTCCAAATATTACCAGGAATATCTGCTACTGGTATCATAGCTCGAGATCTTTGAGGAGCAATAAAAATAATATTAATAATAAATATGGTCACTATAATAATCAAAATAATTTTTAACTTTTTATTTATCATTTTTTTATTTTAAACTTGATATTTCATCAAGTGTTTGTAAGTATATTTGTTTTATTTCATCGTCTGAAAGACTAGATAACTGTTCCTCTGTTGCACCACCCTGTATCATAATATCTTTAATGTTTTGAATTGGTATATTTCTCATTTTTTCTATTTCTTGTAATTCTTCTTCTGTAAATTTTACCTCAGTATTGGTAATAGATGGGTCTATATTGCTCGTTACGTCTTCTGAGGATGTAATAATTTGCTTCATTTGATTAAAATCTTCTTCTTTTAGAGAATCAATATCTACCTTATCATATCCGGAATCAATCAATAATTTTTTAAATGATTGAAAATCTATATTTTGAAAATCTAAATCTTTTAATAAATTCATAAATTCTGACTCTGTAGTTGGTGCCACAACAAACCCACAATTACTTCCCGTACACACACCATCTCTCCCTAAAACCATCTCATCATAATCAGATACACCATCTAAATCAGTATCCTCTAAATATGGACTTGTGTTGTAGGTATTTAATTCGTCATAATCAGACAACCCATCTAAATCCGTGTCTTTTATTCTATTCAAATTTTCTATTACACTCGCCCTATCTTCTATTGTAACCTCTGGAATTATGAGGCTATTTTTTATTCCTATATACATCCCCAAAATCCCAAAAACAATAGAAAAAATCCCAACAATAAAAAGGGATTTTACTATAACATCTTCTCTTGAAAAATAATCTAAAACTCTATTAAAAAATTTATTTTTATTGATAGAATTATCTAACGAAAAATCTTTTTCATTATTTAAAGTCATAATGGAAATTCAATTTTTTATATATCAATATTATACTAATTTTTTAAATTAAAGTAAATGAAAAAATCATAAACCACAAACTGCAAAAAATTCCATACATATATAATACAATTAATTTGGCGTGGAAATGAATTTAATATCTATTAAATTAAATGTCTATTTGTTTTCTAATAAAAATGATTCCGTTTTTTTCTTCACATAAAATTATCCAATCATCAGAGGAATTTAAAAATCCCATTAAATAATTCTTAGATGTCTCTGTGGCACCAGAACCATAAGAAAAAAAACTTTCAAGCCAATTAAATCTGTGCTTTTTTTCTTGTTTTTTTAAAACAACCATTTGTATCTCATATTTATTAAGTAATTTTTCTGATTTATCTTTTTCAAAAAACTCAAAATATTTTTTTAATATTGATTCGCCATCATCAAAAGGGTACTGAGGCAATCTTCCATCTAGAAACAAACGAACTTCTGGCAGTGTCCATATCAGATAACCACCCCAGCCATAATATACAAAAATTCTCTTATTTTTTTGCTTCTGTTCATTTATACAACTTAACATATTGACAGGATAATGATTTTTAAAACTTAAAAATGGGTCTTTTGTAAAATTTATTTTTGAAAAGAACAGTGATGAAAACATAATTAATATAATTATCGCAAACATTTGAATTATATAATAAGTTTTGCTATAAATTTTACTTAAAAAATTAGATAAATTTTGGAAAAAGAAAATCAAATAATCATAGATAAAAAAAATAGAAGCGATAAATAAAAGAGGAAAATGTCTTTTTGATTTTATTGATAGGGTAATAAAAAAAATTGAAATTAAAAATTCAAAAAGTTTTATTTTTTTAAATTTAACATCAAAAATACAACTAAAAATAATTGCTATTAAAACAACTACATAAAAAAACTGGGAAATACGCACGGGTACGTAAAATATAGGAATCCATTCCGCAATATGAGTCAAATAAAATGTATCTCTATACTGATAGAGAAAACTATACAATTCAAATTTATATGGCCCCAAAAATGTAAGAAAAAAACTAAACGAAGAAACACACGCAAAAATTATCAAATCTTTTATACTTAAAATATTGTATTCAATAAATTTAATTTTTGTAAATTTTTGTAAAATAATTTCTAAAATTTTAATACATAAAAAAATAAAAAGAACAATAAAACCTATAAGAAATCCTCCGTGAAGACAAGACCATAAAAATAATAGTGGTGGTAAAAATAATAAAATGATATATTTTTTATTTTTTTCAAAACCAAAAATAATAAAAAATAGTAATGTTATAAATAAAAAATTAATCTCCTGAACCCTTACACCAAAATGGGGTAAAATTCCAAAAACAGCCAATAACTCTAATAACAATAAAATCGTCAGATCAAATATTTTTGTTTTATATTTTTTTAATAGAAAAATATTTATTATTGTAAATGTTAGAACAGCTATAAATGCAAAAAAAAGATTAGTCCATAAATAGCCCATTCTGGAATAGATAATATAAATAATTACATTTAATAACCATTCATGATCAACCCATCTTTTTCCCAAAAGAGTAAAATTTCGATTTTCTATGTGTGACACCTCCCCACTTTCAAAAGTTTCTTTACCAAACTGCAGGTGCCAACCTAAATCTGGATCAAGATAAGAATAAGAGTTGTGTAAAAAAATAAAAAATATAAAAATATAAAAACTAACGAGAAGTATATTTCTAAAAGTAAAAAAATTTTTTACTTTATTAAAATAGAACATAATTTAATCCAATTATCTAAATTTAATTTTTCTGCTCTTATATTTAAATCTAAATTACAATCTGAAATAGCTCTTTCGATATTTTTCTTATCCAAATTTAATCCTGATTTTAGATTATTTAACAACGTTCTTCTTTTTGAAGAGAATCCTATGTTTACAATCTGAAAAAACTTTTTTCTATCTACTCTATATCTATCCTTAGAAATATTTGAAAAACTTATTACAGCTGAATCAACCTCTGGACTTGGATAAAAATCATTTCTAGAAACATAAAACTCTATTTTTGGTTCGCTATAAAAATTACACATTACAGAAAGTTTAGACCATTTTTTATCATAATTTACAATTCTTTGTGCTACTTCTTTTTGAATCATTAAAATCATTTTATGTGGTGCAAAATCTGATTCCAAAAAAATTCTAAGAAATCTAGAAGTAATATTATATGGAATGTTTGAAATAATTTTATACTTTTTTAAAAAATCTGAATTTAATTCTTTATTCAAATTTAATTTTAAAATATCAGATTTAATAAAATTAAAATTATCCGAAACTAATTTAATTTTTTCTAAAATTGGGATAAAATTTGCATCAAGTTCGACTGAAATTAAATTTACGTTTTTTTCTAAAATTGCATTTGTAAGTGTTCCTAATCCCGGCCCAACCTCTAAAACATTATCAGTTATTTTTAAATCAGAAACATCTATTATATCTTTTAAAATTTTATCTGAAATTAAAAAATTCTGTCCGCGTAATTTATTTATAGACAGATTATAATTTTTTAAAATAAATTTTGTTTGCTCTAATAGATTCATATTTTAAATCTACAAAAATGCATAAAAAAAGGACATTATAGCAGAAAAAATAAAACTATACATAAAAAATTGATTCAACTGACTTGGCAACAAAAAAACAA
>DAORGW010000041.1:0-7018 GCA_035356975.1 bacterium
GAGGCATTAATGTGAAACGAGGTTTAAGAGCTAGATGTGAAAGAGGTTTATGGCCAACATGTCCACCGACTGGCTATTTTAAAGAAAAGCGAGTTGATCATAAAGGACAATGTTTGGTCGATCCAGACAGGGGCCACATTATTAGACAAATGTTTGAAAAAGTCGCTTATGAAAAATGGTCAGGCCGAAAAATTTATAACTGGCTCAGATTTGATTTAAACTTTAGAACAGCATTAGGTAAAAAACATTTAAGTCTTGGTAATATCTACCGCCTATTAGAAAACACTTTCTATTATGGCCCATTTGAATACCCGCGAGGCAGTGGAAATTGGTATCAAGGAAAACATGAGCCATTAATAACCAAAGAGATATTTGACTTAGTTCAAGATCAAATGAAAAATTCCCAATTAGTTCGGCGAGAAAATATTGAGTTCGCTTTTACTAAAGTTATGACCTGCGGTTTATGTGGCTCAGGAATATCAGCAACGGAAAAATTTAAGAAATTAAAAAATGGCGGTTATAACCGTCATATTTATTATGGCTGTACCAAGGCAAAGGATAAAAATTGTAAGTGTGGATATATTAGTGAAGAAGATTTAATTAAGCAACTACAAAAACAAATTGATAAATTAGATTTTAAGAAATTGCCAGTTCAAGACAAAATTGAAGGAGAAATAAAAAGATTTAAGAAGTTTCAAATGATGGCGACTGGCAAAAACCAAAACATCGACGTAAGCGACGTCGATGTTAAAAACTACATTAAATTTTTATTAAAAGAGGGTGATGATCAAGAGAAGCGAGAATTACTTACTTGCTTGAATGGTGAGATTTTACTGAATAATAAAGTGGTTGAGATTAGATGAAAATAAATATAGCCTAAATTACATATACACTATTTTTATTCCCATAGTAATTATCATAAACATGCTGATATACAAAATCAAAACACACTTGCTTTTCGTTTTGCGAATATGTTTCAGGTAACTCTGTAAAAACAATATCTCTGATTGTAACTCTAACGTCAGCACGTGCTTGTTGTTTCTTGCGCCAATCAAGCACTAATTTATTATCCTTGTTTAATTTTTCAAGAATTTCATGAGCAACTTTTTTAATATTATTTTTTTCTTTATCTGATAAACTTTCTTTATAAAGTAAATCAAAAATTGCCAATTCTTCCTCGCTTAGATTTTCGCGCGCACTTCGCTTCTCTTCTTCATTTAATCCCTGTGCAAACTTCATTAATTCTTCAAAAAATTCCTCGATATTTTTCGCCCCTGAATTATATTCATCAATTAACTTTTTAAATTTATCTGCTAAATTCATTCTAGAAGAATTTAGCTTAATCATGTCTTTTAGCTTTTTTTCTATTTCTGCTTTCAGTTTTTCCGTAGCGATGTGTTTCTTTTCATTTGAAAAATAATCTTTTAATTTTTCAAAATCAATTTTGCTCAAATCAGTGATTTTGCTATTTTCTTTAATTTTATATCCATCGGCCTCGATAGATTGATCAAGTAGCTCCTCAATCTTTTCTGCAATCTCCTCAATATCTACTTCCTTTTTGGTTAGCACTCGAACTCTATTTGCCAACACTCTAAATAGTTTAACTCGTTGAAAATAATTATTTGCACTTTTATCCGGCAATATAGCACCAAAAAAACGAACCGTTTGATCAGCCAATGCTAAATACTTTTTTTGATTTTCTTCGGCAGATAAAATAATATCAACTGCTTCTTCAATAACCTGAATCTTTTCGAGTTCATCCGCTTCTTTAATTCTTTCTAAATCAATATTGTGTTCAAGGCAAAAATCATCAACAAGTTTGATTGCAAGCTCCAAATTTTCAATTAATTCTTGTTTTGGCTTAATCGGATTATCAACTCCATCCGTACCAGTCGCATAAACCGCCAATGCCTTTTGCAAATTGCGGAATACGCCAATATAATCAACGATTAAACCGTTTTCTTTGCCGGTATAAACCCTGTTAGCCCTAGCAATGGTTTGCATCAAGGTGTGATTCTTCATCGGCTTATCAATATACAATGTGCTTAAACATTGAACATCAAATCCGGTCAACCACATATTGCAAACAACCACGAACCTTAATGGATTAGCTGGATCTTTAAATTTTGTTTCTAAATCTTCATTGGCCATTCTCTGTCTATGAGGCACAATATCTAAACCGAACTTTTTAAAATAATCGATTTCATTTTGTGATGAACTTATAACTACGGCGATATCCGGACAACCCGGCTGTTCTTTTAATTTATTATACATCTTAACAGCAGTTAAACGATCAATCGCAACAAACATAGCCTTGCCATCATTACCCCTACCATTAAAATGAGTCATGCAGTCTTTGGCGATTTCATTCAATCTATCCTCTCTGGTAATTAAATGATATTCACGCTCAAATTCTCTGACCAATTTCTTCTCTTGATCATCATCAAGTTCTGCTTGCTCTAATAGATTGTTAACGCCCTGCTCTAATTCTTCAGCTTTTAATTGCAATGACGGAATCCTATTCTCATAATACAAAGGTACGGTCGCGCCATCTTCAACTGACTGACGAAAATTATAAACACTAACATAGTCTCCAAAAGTTTCGACTGTTTCTTGTTCTTCGCCCTTAATTAACGGCGTGCCGGTGAAACCAATAAAATTGGCACGTGGCAAAGCATTTCTCATGTTAAGCGCCAATAAATCGTACTGGCTTCGGTGTGCCTCATCAGTCATCACAATGATATCGGAACGATCGGATAAGACTGGGAATTGATTCTCTCCTTCTTGCATTTGAAACTTTTGAATCAAGGTAAATACCAATCTATGATCACCGGACAACAACTCTCTTAAATGTTCAATGCTCTTCGCATGCACACTCTCTTCCGGCTCTTTAGCCGCACCGACATTGGCAAAATTCTTATAAATCTGGCCGTCCAACTCTTTGCGATCAGTAACTACGACAAAAGTATAATTTCCTTGAAATTTTCTTAAAACTTTTTGAGAAAAGAAAATCATTGAATAACTTTTGCCACTGCCTTGAGTGTGCCAAAATACTCCCAAACGGCCACGTTCTTCTTTATTTTCTTTTACTTGCTTTAATGAAGTAATAGCATTATTAACTCCGAGATATTGATGATTTTTAGCTGCAATTTTAACCTCTTTGCCGGCCAAAACATCAAATAATATAAAATTCTCAAATAGATCGATAAATTTATCTTTAGCGCATGTTCCTCTGATAATCGTATCCAAGCTGACAATACCACGTTCACCCTCGCTGTTTATTTTCTTCCATTCATTGAAATGTTCAAACTCACTAGTTATAGAACCGATCCTGCTTTCAATGCCGTTGCTTAAAATAATGAAAGCGTTGTACCAAAATAACTGCGGAATCGTATCCTTGTAGTCTTTTAAATTATTACTAAATGCATCTTTCAAATTTTTATGTACGGCTTTAAATTCAACAAAAATCAAAGGCAAGCCGTTTATAAATCCAATCAAATCTGCTCTTCTTTTATACATATCACCGGTAATCCAAAACTGTGATACTAATAAAAAATCATTATTTTCAACATCATTAAAATCAACCACTCTGATTCGCTCGTCACAATTAGAACCATCCTCATCAAGATATGAAACGTTAACGCCATTTTTAATTAAATTATAAACTTCCTTATTGGCCGAAACTAAACTCATTAATGATCTGTCCTTGATTAATTCTTCAATCGCTAATTCAATAACTTCTTTTTTTACTCCCGAATTTAGCTTCTTCAATGACTCTCGCAATTTATAAGTCAATACAACTTCGCCTGTACTCTCTCGGCCGAGACAAGGCGCATCAACATTCATATCAAAATTAGCGCCATACTTTTCTTTAAAAGCATTGACAAACTGATAGCCTAAACCATCTGTAAAAATTTTAATCGCTGGCTTTTCTATTAAATTATCTTCGTTATAAAAATTTTTCATAATTTTATAATTCAATCTCGCCACTTATTAGCTTGGGTAATAATAAATCTCTAGTATTGATTAAATTTTTGTTTTTCTTTAATAACAAAATTATTTCATCAACAATCGGATTAGTGATTTTTGAATATTTCACTATTAAATCTTTTTCTGGCACTGATAATTTCATTTTTGATAATCCTTCATTTGTCAATGAAACTTGTGTTGCTCCAGTGGCAAATTGATCCTTTAGTTTATGAAACCATTTTGAATTTATTGTAAAAAATAAAAAACCTAAATATTCCTCTTCTGTTGAAAAACCAACCATCCCAGTTGAAAGTATAGAATTATCAGCTTCATCGTTGTTTAATTTATTAAAAACTAACACCTTATAGGTCTCCCTCATTCTTGCAAACCATACTGAATTATTTATTGGTTTTATTTGTGCCCTGCTTGGCCTTTTATCATATCCACACATCAATCCTTTTTCAATAATTTTAATCCCATCTATTGATGAAGTGTCAAAATATTCTTTATATCCATCATATTTTTTAATTCTCGATCTGCAAAAATTAAATATATCAATATCAAGTATTGATTTCATCTCCCAGCTGTCTGATTTATTTTTAATAATAAATTCGCTATAAATGATTAATGCTGTTTCTTCTAATATTTCAATCCTACGATTATTATTTTTAATAAGTAAATCATATTCAGTAAGAACCGATCCTATTTTTCTTTGTAGATTAATATCGGGCAAATTAATTTGTAAATTTTTAATAAACTCTATATTGGCTCGTTGTCTCCCTGATGCACCTGTCATGCTTTTTTCAGCTGGTTTACGAATTAAATCAGAACACGTCAAATAAAATAAAAAGTTGGGATCAGAAATATTTTCTTTGTATCGAAAAATAATAAATTCAGTAGATCCAAAACCGGGCATTTCATTATTAAATTCTGCTTGTGCAATTTTACCGTTTTCCAGACATGGTGTAATTCGAGCAAAAAGAATATCATTATTCAAAAATTTTGACCCACCTTTGTAAGCTTTTGATTTTAACGGAGAGACAAACCGATATCCAGGACAAATATCCTGCATTTCTATAAAATTATAAACTTCCCCCTTTTTAAGGGTAGTTAGCGGATTTATATTACAAAAATCTTTTAAAATTATATTATTAAAGCTCATAATCTCCAATTATTTCTTTTAAATTATTCTCAATGTTTTTTTCTATTTTTTTTGATTCATTATTTAAAACTTCTAATTCATTATTCAAATTAATTACTTTTTCTATAAAATTATAATCATCAATTTTTTTTGATTTTACACCCACATATTGACCGGGGTTTAAAGAACAACCCTGATCTTCGATCGTGCTAATATCTGCTATTTTACAAAGACCATCAATGTTCTCATATTTATTTTTTTTAAAATATTGTTCCCAATCCTCTCTTAGTCGCTCAATTATTTTTAATCTATCCTTTATTTCTTTTTCTTCTTCAGTCGTAGATGGTTCAATTTTTGATAAAATTCTTGAGCTCCTTTCAAGATAAGGCAAAAAATCACTAGCATCTTCACCGCGGTACATTCGGACTATACTTGTTATATATTCAATTTGCTCCGGTGTAAATTCACGATGTGCCCTATCAATTTGTCTATATATACCTCTCGTGTCAATAAATAATACTTTTTCTTTTCTATCTGTATTTTTTTTGTCTTTATCAAAAAACCATAATGTACAAGGAAGCGAAACTGTATAAAACATATTATTACCAACTGCTATCATTACATCAACTGATTTTTCTTTTATTATTTTCTTTCTTATTTCTTTCTCTGAATTATTGCTTGAACTCTCAGCACCAGATGCCATAACAAAACCAGCTCTACCTTTTTTATTCAAACTATTATAAAACAATTGAATCCATAAATAATTTCCATTATCTAGACTTGGTAAACCTAAAGAAAATCTTTTATCATCTTTTAACTTCTCTTTATCCACGCCAGTAACATTAAAAGGTGGATTGGCCATCACATAATCGAACTGTTCATTGCATTTAAAAACATCTTCATACATAGTATTAGCCTGCTTAACATCACCGCTCAATCCATGTACTGCTAAATTCATTTTACAAAGATGGACTGTCTCTAAAGTTTTCTCTTGCCCGTAGATTGATATATTCTTCTCGGCTGAATCACCGTTCCTTTTATGCTCATCAATAAAATTAGCACTCTGTACAAACATACCACCGCTACCGCAGGCTGGATCAAACACCTTACCTTTATAAGGCTCTATAATTTCAACGATTAATTTTACTAAACTGGTCGGCGTGAAAAATTCTCCACCGCCCTGACCTTCGGCCATAGCAAAATTGCCAAGGAAGTATTCATAAATCTTGCCGAACATATCACCCTCAACATCCATCGGAATCTCTGAAAAATTTTTGAGTAATCCAATTAAAATATCATCAGCAATTTTTGTATAAGTTTTTGGTAACACACCTTTTAAATCCGGATTAACTTCTTCAACTGACTTCATGGCCTCATTTATCGCTCTCCCGATATTTTCTTCTTCCGGTAATCCCAATAAATATGAATATCGGGCATTCTCCGGTAAATACATTACCCCCCTTGCTTGATAATCATCGACCGTTAACTCCTTTATTTTCTTACCATTAGCTACATTGGTTATATTTAGTTCTTTCTCCGCTTTTGAAAATTTTGCATCTGCAAATCTCAAGAAAATTAAACCCAAAACTGGTTGTGAATATTCAGATGATTTTAAATTTGAATTAGCTCTAAGTTGATCTGCCGCAGACCAGAGTCTTTGTTCAAGTTTTAATACTTTTGCCATATATAATTAATTATTTTTTATTACTAGTTTCTTCTAAAAATAAATGCACGTCGGATTCCTTAATTCTCCAAACACCTATCTTAGAAGCTTTTAATTTTCCAGATTCTATATATCTAACAATAGTTCTGGTACTTACCCTTAAAATATCAGCTACTTCTTCTATGGTTAGAAGTTTGTCTATTCGGTTGCTCATATAAAATTTATATTTTATTTATCTTTTCTTT
>DAORGW010000042.1:0-6957 GCA_035356975.1 bacterium
ATAATCGTCAATATTCACATGTTGCCATTCTCCGTCAGTCTTATTTTCTTGTCTAATTTGTCTGCTCTTTATTTGTTCTTCTTTCTTCGGATTAAGCAAAATAACCATATCGGCCTTATCGCTCAAGTTATGACTAAGTAAATCGGCATGATTAATTATATAAGGCGGTTTTTCTCTTTCTAAAACAAAACTCAACAATTCCGATAAATTAGCTTCTTCATTTTTTTCTTGTCTATAAATCTGAAAAAAATAATCAAGGTCAATATTCTTAAAATTTGTCTGCCCCGCTAATTCTCTGGCAAAAGTTGATTTTCCTGAACCAACATTACCGACAACATAAATCTTTTGCGCCTTAGTGGCTTGAATATTTTTAACTATTTCCTGGACATCCTCGGCGGTAAACATTTCTCGATTAGGTTGTTTAAATAAATCTTTCTTATCTTTCTGCGTTATTTCCCAAATAGGCTCTCCAATTTCTAATATTTTACTAACAAAGTCGTCCTCGTCCTTAAAGGCTAACTCACTTAGTTTGCTCTTGGTATCATTTAACAAAGACTCGTCAATAAATTCTTTAATTTTATCGCTGTCCATTTCTTGTAAAATAACCTCAACTGGATTTTTAGAATTTCTAAATAATTCTCTCAAACCGATTTCTTTCTGGCTCAAGATGTTTTTGTTTACCCTATCATTTTGTATATTGTGTTCAAAATTATTCATATTTGTTTTAATATTAACACTAGTCGTTTCAAAGTTCAATTTTCAACGAACGCGGTGTTTTTTGATTGATGTTCGAACTTTTTTTGAGCAAAACCCTCTGGATTTTGCGGATTGAATCCCGCCCAGCGGGCAAAAATTCCTTCCCCCCAACCCCCTTCCTTTTTGCCCGCCTGCTTCAACGCCCGCAGGGCGGGCGCGGCGGCGGCTTTTTTAAATAATTCCTAATTTATTTTTTCTTTTTCTTATTGCTTCTCCCCCGCCCTCCAAAACATCAATTATTTCTTTTCTTATCATATCATTTTCAATGGCTCCTGTCCTGTATTCAAATTCAGTTTTTTTCTTTTTTCTTGCAACTACAACTTCTTCACTATCACCACATACAACCAAATTTGCATTATGAGAAACTATAAAAATTTGTCTTTTAATTTTCTGCTTCCTAAGAAAATCAACAATATATTTTGAAATTGCACGAACATCCAAATCGTCCTCTGGCTGATCAAGTATTATTGGATAATTGTAATCATCAAATTTAAAAATAAATTCAAGCAAGGCAATCATTTTTTCTCCGTCAGACATATCATTAAAATATACCCCGTCTTTAGTTATACTTTTTAAATAATTTATTTTGAATCTATTTTTAAATAATTCCAATAAAATCGCTTCCTCGTCTTTTCTAGCTTTTAATAATAAAGAATTCGCCAATATACCAGTCATTAATTGTTTCAGTATTTCTTTATATTTTTTTTCGTCAAATTTAAATTCATTGGGTTTTTTAAAAATTGCGTTGGCTTGTTCGTATTTCCTATTTTCCTTTGAAATTCCTTCTTCTTTAAAAGTTATGGAATTATGATAATTTAAATTTTCCTCTAAAAAATTCAAAAAATCGGGGGTATTAAAATCAGAAATTATATTAAAAGTTGAAAACTCCAAATTATCAATTTTTATGGCAAAATTTTTATACTCACTACTATATTTCATATAATTATCAACGAGGTTGTTTTTCTTTTCCGCATAATCATTACTTAATCTATTCTTCTCTTCAGTTAATTTAACAATTTCTTGCTTAGTTTTTTCTTTATCCTTCAATTTTTCTGTCAATTCTAATATTGTTTTGTGTTTTTCAACCTTTTCTTTTAGTGGCTTGAGCTTTTTACTAATTTCTAATAAATCTTTTTCTTTTGCTTTCTTATCTTCTTTTAAATTTTTAATTTCCTCGTCAATAAACTCTGTTTTGAAATTTTTATCAGATTCTTTAATTTTATCTTGAATTTTTCTAATATACACTTCGGAAAACTCAAACTCAAAAATATTTTTTGCTGTAATAACTTCCTCCTCTTTTAAAAGAGTAAACGAATCTATATTTTTTGTTATAGTTAAAATCTCTTTTTCTTTTTCTATTTTTTCTCTGTCAAATTTTTGATAATCGCCAATTTCCTTGTCTGTAATTTGACCTATTATCTTATTGATGGAATTTATTTTTTCGTTTAAATTTTTAATATCTGCTTCCAAATTTTCAGATTTTCCTAATTTTTTAAGTTTTTCAACGGTGTTTTTGCCAGAATTTCTAATTAAAATCAGTTCTTTAATTATAGCGGAAATTTCTAACGCATTATTATCTTCAAATTTCTTATATTTTTTTATTTCATTTGAGAAATCGTCCTTATTTCCAAATAAATCAATGACGAATTCTTCAAAATATCGATCATTGTCATAAACTATTTTCCCCAAATAACCTTGCGGAATAAATAAAACACCTTTCTCTTTTTCTTCGTTTTCATTTAAAGTATTCGCTATTGAATCTTTCCAAAATAATTTAAAATTTTCAAAAGCAAAAAAATCTTCCTTGGTAATTCTTTTATTTTTACATTGAGAAAAATCTATTGAATAAGCAATATTTTTTAACAAATTTGATTTTCCGGTCGCTCTACTGCCTATAATAGAATTTAGATTTTGGTTAAAATAGACAATTTCTTTTTTCGCGCCATTTTTATATTCCGCTCTGTCAATTATGTTATAATCCGACTTATCCTCGGGTTCTAATTGCTGAATTTTTACCCTATCGTCTAATTCATAAATAATTTGTTTTAATCCTTCAAATGTTGGATCTGCTTTTATCCAACAAAATTTATTGTCGTTTCTTTTAAATAATTCATCGTCTTTATGAGCATCTGATCCGCAAATGCACGGCTTCAATGTTTTAAACTCTTTTATAAAATCTTTTCTTGAATTATGTTTTTTCCCAAGTCCCCAAGCAATCGTATTTTCATTTGCCGAAAACAATCCGTCGGTTTTTTGAATTATAACTTTTCTAACTAAATGATCTTGCCCATCCCAATCAATCTTGCTTAAATCTTCATCAGCGGGAACGAAAACTAAATATTTTTCTTTAAATTTTGTTTTTTTGTTATTTAACAATGCCATTATATCTTTATCATCTACAACAGCGGTTTTCATTCCAACAAATAAATCTGTATCAGTTTTAAAATTTTCGTGTTCCCCTTTTAATTTTTTACCCAAACTTTCCAAGTTAGTTATTTTTAGTTTTTGTTTCTCGTCTTCGTCTTGCGGATTTCCCTCATAAACAAAATCAAGTTCGTGCAAAAAGCTTTCCTCAATATCTTGAATTAAAACATCGTTTGAAAAAATAACATGAAAATTTATTCTGTTTGTGCCTACAAGTTTATTGAGCCTGAATTCAATATTTGGCAAAATTAGAATTTTTTGTATTTTTTCAATTTCTTCATCTGTAAAACTTAATTCCTTTAGTTTTGAAGACGATAAATATTCATTTTTTATTTTTTTATATCCTTCTATGCAAAAATAATCCGTTATTCCAATAGCAAAAATATTATTCTCTAATGCTTTTTTGAAAACACTTTTAACATAATTATCAAAATTATCTCCAAATTGATTATTGAGATATGAAAATGGCGTATGTATCTGTAAATCCCATTTTCGCCAAATTGAGCCCCTTATAATATCTTTATTCTCCATATTTTTTAATTCTATTGTTTGCTAACTCAACATATTTTTTCTCTTTCTCTATCCCTACCCAATTTCTACCAAGAGCTTTTGCAACAACTGCTGTTGTTCCACTTCCAAGAAAAGGATCTAAAATTAAATCGTCCTTTTTACTTGCGGAAAGTAAAACTTGCTGAATTAATTTAAGCGGTTTTTGCGTGGGATGTGCTTTTATTCCATTTTCATCTTTTAATCTTTCTGGCCCACGACAAATTTTAAAAACCCAATCCGTATCTTTCATTTGCTGTCCGCCATTCATTTGCATTAAAAAATCATTGTTGAAAGTATAATTTTTACAGTTTTTATTTTTTACTGCCCAAATTAGCGTTTCGTGATTATTTGTAAATCTTCTGCCGTTAAAATTAGGCATAGCGTCAATTTTTACCCAAATCACATCATTTAAAAACCATAATCCCAAATCTTGCATAATTTTGCCGACACGGAAAATATTGTGATACATACCCATTACCCAAACAGTTCCTGTTGGCTTTAAAACTCTTTGACATTCTTTAATCCAATTTTCTGTAAAATTGTCATATTCTTCATAGCTTTCAAATTTATCCCATTCATCATTTACGGGAATTACTTCTGTTCCATTTTCTCGCAAAAGCTTTCTATTTTCAGGCAATTGTAAATTATACGGCGGATCGGCAAAAATCAAATCAAAAGAATTATCGGGAAAATTTTTCAAAACTTCTATGCAATCACCATGAATAATTTCGTTTTGAGGAAGCATAAAAATTAACTTTCCAATTTTTCTTCAAGCAAATTGGCAATGGTCTTATAAATAATTTTTTCAGAAGATTTTTCTTTGAAATAATCAAGCAATAATTTTAATGTTTTCTTTTCAGGAAAAATCGTTAAAATTATTTCGTTGAAAATAACATCATCTTGAAAAATTTTTCTATAAAGGCTTGGCGACAAATCTTTTATTTCTTCAAACGAATTTTCTGCCTCAATATCAAAATTTGTTTCAGGAAAATCTGGAATTTCTTTTTTCCATTGTTCTAAATATTGCAGTATCTCGTCCCAAATATTTTTTTGTTTCAAAAAATCAAATAACTCAATGCCGTAGAATAAATAAATATCAACGCCATAATCTCGCAACATTTTTTCAAGTTCTGCTTTATAATAATTTTTGTTTTTTTGTAAATCAGGGTCAATAAAATAGAAAATTCCGACAAGATTCTTCTCGCCATATTTACTAATCATTTCGTTTAATTTTTTCTCAAAATTTTCTATCTGCCCCCGCTTTTTAGTAGAATCATGATCGTCTCTAACTTTCTGCTCAATAAAATAAACCTTATCCTTAAATTTAAAACACTGATCAAGATTCAATTCGTCATTATCGCCATTAACAAATTTTTTCTCTAAAATTTCATAACCAAATTCTTTAAAATATTCTTCAATTGCTTCCTCAAAAGCATCGCCAAAACGGATTTCATGGGACTGGAGCAAATTCTGCAAAATTTTTGCCTTTGGTTTTGTCGGTCTAAAAAGTCCAATATATCTACTCGGATATTTCGCTATTTTTTCAATCAACACTGCCTTTGATTCCTCAAAAATAGTTTCGTTAAAAATGTTTTTAAATTTTTCGTATCGCATAAATTTATGTTAAATATTTTTTAATATAATCATTCCTTATTTCGTCAATTAAAATTAGATTGCCATTTTTATCTTTTATATTCCAGTATATCCAGCCATTATTTGAAGCTTTGCCTAAGATTTCGGCACTTACTTTATGAATTGAGCCGACTTTATCACCCCATAATAAAGTTGCGTCAGCTAAAATTTTGGCTTTATACTTTTCATCTTTAGAATATAAACAATCGCCAATATTTATTAGTTTATTTTCGAGCAGGTTGCCGAAAGTAACTTTTGGCTTTTTTTCTTCAACGGGATAAGTTAATAGTTCGTCGTCAAGCGGTTTAACTTTTTTAATTCTCTCATTTGCTATTTTGATATAAAAATCTTCTTTTTCTATCCCGATAAAATTTCTTTTCAATTTTTTAGCTACGGCTCCAGTTGTTCCACTTCCCATAAACGGATCTAAAACCGTATCGCCAACATTCGAAGTTGATAAAATAATTCTAAAAAGCAAGGCTTCCGGCTTTTGAGTAGAATGAGCTTTTTCGCCATTTACTTTTATTCTTTCTCCGCCGTTGCAAATAGGAATATACCAATCGCTTCTCATTTGTTTGTCGTCACTAAACGCTTTCATTGATTTGTAATGAAAAGTAAATTTTGATTTTTGATTTTTGGATGCCCAAATCAATGTTTCTTGCGCGTTATTAAAACGAGTGCCTTTAAAATTAGGCATTGGATTTGTCTTAATCCAAATAACATCATTTAAAATCCATAATCCAATATCTTGCATGATTTTTCCGACACGGAAAATATTATGATAACTACCAATAACCCAAATAGCGCCGTCTTTTTTTAAAACTCTTCTGCACTCTTTCAGCCAGTCATAAGTAAATTTATCGTATTCTTCAAAAGAAGAAAATTTATCCCATTTATCATTTACAGCAGAAACTTTTGTTTGATTTGGACGATAAAGCTCGCCTTGTAATTGTAGATTATAAGGCGGGTCGGCAAAAATTAAATCAACCGAATTTTCAGGAAGTTTTTTTAACTCCTCTATGCAATCGCCCTTGATTATTTTGTTTAAGTATTTTTTGTCCATAACTATTTTATTAAATCATCAATACTAACTCCAAGCCCTTTGGCAATTTTTACCACAGTTTGAATCGTTGGTCTTGTTATCACATTTGATTCAATTTTTGTCAGCGTTGTATAGGGAAGCTCGGCTTTTCTGGCGAGTTCGTCCTGTGTTAAACCTTTTTTGTGCCGTAATTGTTTTATTTTATCCCCGATATTTGATTGATTATTGTTTTGACTTTTCATAATTTCCAAAGTATGATAGTATTAGTATGAGAGGTAGTTTTATCTTTCATTTATATACTAACATGAAATCAATTTTTATTCAACAAAATTAGGTGTAAAATTAGGTGTAAAATTAGGTGTAAAGCCCGCGAATGGGTTGGGTGGGTCAAGGGCGACTATCCTTTTCCTTTTTTTTAAAGCCGCTTTCCGCGCCGAAGGCGCGGTTGGGGTGGGAGCGTTTCCGCCATTCCGCCAAAAGCGGAATATCAAAACGCTGGGCGGAGAGGGGGAGATTCGAACTCCCGAAGGGCTTTCACCCTTGCCGCTTTTCGA
>DAORGW010000043.1:0-5606 GCA_035356975.1 bacterium
CATTGGCAAAATGTAAATATGAAGACAGTGATTTGTTTAATTCACCATCAAAGACTCCTTATCAAGAATATGTCTTTATGAAAGATGAAAAAATGCTTGATGCTTTAGAAATTGATTATGAAAAAGAAAAAGTCAAAGTTGATTTAGCAAAACCCTATCCAAACATAGACATTGCCGAAACATTGTCTAATCTTACCGGCAAATGGATTAAGAAAATCAGTGATGATGAAGTAGAGTTTGAAGACGGAACAAAAATTAATACAAAAGATTTAGATTATAAACTCATTAAGCCCTTAATTTGGTGGGAAGTCTCATAAAAATGTTGCATTAGTGTAACATTTATATTAAAATGTAACAGAAAATTGATTTAGTGTAACATTTATGGTTAAAACTGCAAGGCCTCAAAAACTTCCAATTAAACTTGATCTTGGTAAATTTGCCGAGGAATTGGCTAATGCCTCTTTTGAATTGGGAAAATTGGACGGATTACAAAGAGATCTTCCAAATCCTTCTCTATTAATATCTCCACTCATCACTAAAGAAGCCACCGTGAGTTCAAGAATAGAAGGAACCAGAAGCACTATTTCTGATGTTTTTTTCTATGAAGCGACAAAAGAAGGAAAATACGATGATACAATAGAAGTTTTTAATTATAGGAAAGCAATGATTTTAGCAATAGATGCTTTGAAATATAGAAAGCTTGATATTGCTTTTATCAAAGAACTACACAGTGTTTTATTAGAAGGAGCAAGGGGGGAAAGTTATAAAGGTAAGTTTAGAGAAAATTTAGTTTTTATAGGAAAAAAAGGGGCAACCATAGAAAAGGCCACCTACGTCCCCCCTGAACCGATTTTAATAAGGGATTATATGGAAAATTTAGAAAATTATATTTTGAGAAACGGCGAAAATCCTTTAGTCAAATCGGCCATTATCCACTATCAATTTGAGGCAATTCATCCTTTTGAAGATGGAAACGGAAGAATTGGCAGACTACTTATTCCTTTATATTTATACCAAAAGGAATTGCTTTACCAACCCATTTTATTTTTGAGCGGTTATTTTGAAAAACATAGAGATGATTATATTAATTATCTTCATTTAGTTGATAAAGAGCATAACTACGAAGAGTGGATAAAATTTTTTTTAATTTCTGTTAAAAATCAAGCGAAAGAAACCCAAGAGTTAATTTATCAAATAAGAAATCTCATTGAAGAAATTAATGGCATAACAGAGTCTATAAAATCCCCATATATTTCTAAAATTGTTGATTTTATATTTTCTAATCCAATTTTCTCCAATAGCGAATTAAATAAAAACATCAAAGCAAACAAGGTCACATCTTTACGGCTAATAAAAAAACTTGAAGAATATAAAATTTTAGTTCCTTTTGTCCCGCCAAAAAGAAAAAGAGAAATTTATATATTTGAAAAATTGATTAAATTACTATCTCATTAAACCCTTGATTTGGTGGAAATAAAATTCTATGAAAGAGCAAGAAATTAAAAAGGGCGAAGTAATTATTTATAAATCTAAAGAAGGACCAAAATTAGAAGTGCGTCTTGAAGAAAACACTGTTTGGCTTACGCAAAATCAAATTGCTCTTTTATTTAGCACGCAAAGACCGGCAATCACCAAACATTTAAATAATATCTTTAAATCGGGAGAATTAGATAAAAATTCAGTTAGTTCCATTTTGGAACATACTGCTAACGATGGAAAAACTTATAAAACACAGTTTTATAATTTAGATGCAATTATCTCTGTGGGATATCGCGTTAATTCTAATCGTGCTACACAATTTCGTATCTGGGCAACAAAAACATTAAAAGAGCATTTAGTTAAGGGATACACTTTAAACGAAAAAAGGCTTTTGCAATATCAAAACTCTTTTCAGGATTTACAGGAAACAATTACTCTACTACAGGAAAAATCAAAACACGAATTGCTTGTCGGACAGGAACAGGAAATTTTAAGTTTGCTTTCCTCTTACTCGAAAACACTTACTTTGCTTGAGCAATATGACAAGGAAAAACTTAAACTTACGAAAAAAGCTAAAGAAAAGTATGTCGTGCAATATGATGAAGCAAGAAAATTGATTGATAAAATTAAAAAAGACCTAATCGCAAAAAATGAAGCAAGTAACCTTTTTGGACAAGAAAATGAAGATAGATTTAAGGCTATTATAAAAAATATTTACCAGACTTTTGATGGTAAAGAATTATATTCCTCTTTGGAAGAAAAGGCGGCTCATATATTATATTTGGTAATCAAAGATCATCCTTTTGTTGATGGCAATAAACGCATAGGTTCTTTTTTATTTATTTATTATCTGAATAAAAACAATTATTTATATAAAGAAAACGGAGAGAAAAAAATTAATGATAATACATTAACTACACTGGCACTTTTGGTTGCAATAAGTGTTCCTAAAGAAAAAGATAAATTAATAAAAATCGTTACTAATCTATTGGCATTATGAAATTATATTTGCAAGACATCGTAAAAAATATTTCTTTTGAAAACTTGCCAATCAAGTGGCAGGGATTTGATTTAAGCCGATTTTCAAAAGACAAAACGCTTTTTGATTTTCAAAAGCAAGGCCTTCAAAATGCACTCAAGGGTCTATGGCTTTATTTTATAGATAAAAAAGCTAATAAGCAGAGTTTATTCAATCTTTATCAAGATAATAATTTTACGGAAAATTTTGATTACGACTTGAAAAAGAAAGAAGGCAAAAAAACGGCAAAATATCTCCTAGAATATGATAAAGATTATCCCGCTATAGACTCAAAAATTTCTTTTGCTTATTTCATCAACCGAATGAGTTTTTGGATGGCGACTGGCTCAGGCAAAACATTGATTATTGTTAAAATGATTGAGCTTTTAGGTAAACTCATTGCCAAAGGAGAGTTACCGACTCGGGATATTTTATTTCTAGCTCACCGTGATGATCTTTTGGACCAATTTAAAGCTCATGTTGAGGAGTTTAACAGCTTTAACTTTGACACAAGAATCAATCTCAAAAATTTGAGAGATTATGAAAGCGTCAAGCGCGAAAATACCCTACCATTTTCCAAAAACGAAATTACTGTTTTTTATTACCGTTCAGATTTAATTTCCGACGAGCAAAAAGAAAAATTCATTAATTTCAAAAATTACGACAATAATGGACAATGGTATATTCTTTTAGATGAAGCCCACAAGGGTGATAAAGAAGACAGCAAACGGCAGATTTTATACTCTATACTTTCAAGAAATGGTTTTTTATTTAATTTTTCCGCGACTTTTACTGATCCGAGAGACTTTGCGACCTGTGCTTTTAACTTCAATCTTTCAAACTTCGTTGAAGAAGGGTATGGCAAGCATATTTATGTTTCGGATCAAGAAGCACTAGCGTTTAAAGATAAAACAGATTTTGCGCCTCAGGAAAAACAGAAAATTGTTCTAAAAACACTTTTACTTTTAACTTATATCAATAAACATTTTGAAAAAATAAAGCAGATTGATAGTACACTTTATCATCGCCCGCTTCTTTTAACCTTAGTGAACTCTGTTAATCCAGAAGATTCTGATTTAGAGTTGTTTTTCAGAGAGTTAGAAAAAATCGCGAAAAATGAAGTTAAAGCCGATTTACTCAAAAAAGCAAAAGATGAACTTATCCAAGAGTTTAGTAATAATGCTAGATTTATATTTGAAGAGTTGGAATGCGTTATCAACGCTGATTTAATTTCAGAATTAGATTATAAGGATATTTTGAAATATGTTTTGAACGCAAACACGCCGGGCAAGATTGAAGTTTTGAAAATTCCTGGTAATAGGCAAGAATTGATTTTTCGATTAATGACAGCTGATAAACCGTTTGCTTTAATCAAGATCGGCGATATCTCCGGTTGGCTAAAAGATAAACTTGATAACTATGAGATAAATGAAAGTTTTGAAAATGAAAGTTATTTCCGACGAATTAATTATGATGATTCTGACATAAATATTTTAATGGGTTCCCGCTCTTTCTATGAGGGCTGGGATTCTAACAGGCCAAACCTGCTTTTGTTCATAAATATCGGGGTTGGAAGCGACGCTAAAAAATTTGTCCTGCAATCAGTAGGCCGGGGTGTAAGAATCGAACCGCTAAAAAACCAAAGAAAACGTCTCCAAAATTTGTTTAATGTTGAAGCTGTACAAGAGCAATTATTTGAGAAAGTAAAAAATCTGATTTTGCCGATTGAAAGCTTATTTGTTTTTGGCACTAACGCCGAAAACCTGAAGGAAATAATTGCCACACTAAAAGCAGAGAAGCAAGATAAAAATTTGGGTGAAGCATTTATTTTAAATCCAGAAGCACAAAAGCACACTCTTTTAGTGCCGGTGTATAAAACCGCTGAGAGAATTTTTGCTGAGGAAAAAGACCCACAAAAATATCCTATCAGCCGTGAAGATTTTAACATAACTTCGCAATTCTACAAATTTTTAGACGATAAAATCGCTTTAGCTAAATATGATTGCGAAGTTAATGTCTTAAAAAAGACAAGTGAAAGTTTTGCTGAATCAAATAAAGATAGATATTATACTTTGGACAAGGACGAGCCATCACTTCTTGAACCGGAGTTAATTCTTAGCCGGATTTTTGACTATTTTGGAATTAAAAGCAGAGAATTTGAAAAATTTAAGGAGTTGGAAGACGAAATTGTGCATTTCAAAAAAGTTAGGTTTAGCGATGGTGAGAAATACGAAGAAATTAGACGGAAGATAGAAGAAGCCAAACACTATCCCGAAAGGCAAAAAGAGTTAAATAAGCAGTACGGCAAAATTCCCAGAAAAGAATATGAAAAACAAAGGACTCTGTTTGAAGAGGCGGAGAATTTTGAAATAAAAAATCAAAAAATCAAAATCAAGTATTTAGCTAATCATTATTATCTTCCGGTAATAGTTTCGGACACAGAAAAAATTGACTACCTGAATCATATTATCAATGTTGACAGCGAGGTAAAATTTATTGAGCAACTGGAAGAATACCTTACTAAACCGGACAATGTGTTTAGGCAATTTGACTGGTGGATGTTTTCAAAACTTGACCAAACTCTAGACGAGGTTTTAATTCCTTATTACAATCCAAAGGAAAATAATATTGCCAATTTCAAACCCGACTTCATTTTTTGGATGCAAAAAAACCAACAATATTTAATTTTATTCGTTGATCCCAAAGGGACAGAACACGCAGACGGATATAGAAAAATTGACGGTTATTCAAAGATATTTGAAATTGGCGAACAAAAAGAAAGCAAAAAATTTTCATATAATGGATTGACCATAAATACAAAACTTTTATTGAAGCCACGACGAGGGATTGCTGAAGTTTTGGAAAATTACAGAAAATACTGGTTTGACAATTTTGCTGATTTTGCGGACAAAATCAGTTAATTTACAAACGGCGGTAAAAAACAAGGACGGATTTCTGTCCATTAAGGCAGAAATTGTTGTTCAAAAAAGGTTCGCGCTTTGTTCAGTAATTGCGACCAATTTTAAAGACTACAAAATAAATCTTAATAAATTGACAACAAGGTTAGGAGCTTTGACTAACCGCTTTTTTTTAGTTATAATAATCATTT
>DAORGW010000044.1:0-5518 GCA_035356975.1 bacterium
ACTTTTACAATATCACTTGGATCATCAATTCTCTGCCACGCTAACTCAGAAATATGAACAAGTCCTTCTAAATTTTCTCCAAATTCTACGAAAATTCCGAAATCAGCAACTCCTGTTACTTTTCCCTCAACAACTTTTCCAATTGTAAATTCTTCTAGGGTTTTCTTTTGTTCTTCTGCCCATGCTGATTTTTGTGAAACAATTAATTTATTTTCTCTTTCATCAACATCGATAACAACCACAGAAAAACTTTTTCCTATAAAAGATCTTAGGTGTGATAAAATTTTTGATTTGTCTCCACCCTCGACTCTTGGATAATATTTTGTTGTTAACTGTGATACTGGTAAAAATCCCATTACGTTTCCCACCTTTACCATTAATCCACCCTTATTTGCGTCAGTTACTTTTGCCTCAACAAGTTTTTCGTCTTTCATCATTTGTTCTAATTCATCCCATGCTTTTTGATGACTTGCGTATCTGAAAGATAATTCCATTATTCCTTTTTCATTATCAAGCTCTAAAACTGTTGCAGATACTATATCTCCAATTGCATAATTTCCTGAGAAACCGGATTCATCATGAATTTCTTTTCCTCTTACAACACCACTTGTAATTCCTTTATAATCTAAAATAACCTCGTTTTTTCCTATTGAAATAACAGAACACTCAACTAAATCACCAACCTTTGGTAATTTTATTTCATCATGTGTTCCTAAAATAGCACCAAAAGCGCTTTTAGCTTTTTCTTTTGTTTCTTTTGTACTCATAATATTAATTTGCTATTTTCAATTTTCAATTTCTAATTGATTTATTGTATTATTTAACAATTAAAAATAGCTAAATAGTAAATCAATTGAAAATGGTAAATAACATAATTGAAAATAAAAAAGACCCCTCTTAATTATTAAATACCTAAATTTAAGCGGTCTTTGTGCCAAAATTTAAGTATAAGTAATATTACCACAAATCTAAAAAATTGCAAGATCTAATAATTCATTGAAAATCTTATAAAAAAAATATATTATTTATATATAAAAATACATGAAACAACTAGACAAAATAATAGATATTTCAAACGAAAAATCAAAAAAATTTCGTGCTAAATATTTTAATTGGATAATAAAAACCCTTAATAAATTAGGTTTCACAGCAAATTCTCTAAGTTTTTTAAGAGCTTTAGCTGGGGCCATATTTTTCTTCTTAGTTGATTATAATTTTATAATTGCTTTTATAATTCTAATCATTGGAGCATTTACTGATTTTTTTGATGGAGTGCTTGCAAGACACCAAAAAAAAGATAGCGATAGGGGAAAATTTATAGATATGTTATGTGATAACCTACTTTTCTTATTTTTTGTATTGGGACTTATTAAGATAGAATTTATTAGCTCATTAAACTTAGCTTATTTTATTTTCATAATGCCTGCGTTATATTTAATGATTATTATAAATAAAAACGAATTCTTAAAAAATGACTGGATAATAATTCCTTATGCAAGAATAACTTATTATAAAATAATTTTTGAAAGCGCTTTTTTACTAGTCATTATTTTTGGGATAAGTAAAAACTTTTTTAACCTAATAATTATAATTTTAAATATTTTAATGAGTTTACATTTCTCACTTCACTTCTATAAATTTCTAAATAAAAAAATGTGATAATTTATATTCTAAAAATTATCTGGATTTTTTTACCAGGTGCTTTTGCAAACATGGCTCCCCTATTTTTTCTACGCATAAATTTTTTAAATTCTCCAATAAATAAAAAATTATTTGGTGAAAATAAGACTTGGCGCGGATTATTTTTTGGAATAATTTTTGGAATTTTAGTTGCTTTTTCTCAAAAAATATTAAGCGCGCTTTTTCATAAAATTGAAATAATAAATTACAATGAAATTAATATTATTGTCTTTGGATTTCTTATGGGCTTTGGCGCGCTTATAGGAGACTTATTAAAAAGTTTTATAAAAAGAAAATTTAAAATTTCTCCCGGAAAATCGCTTCCAATTTTTGACCAAATTGACTGGATAATAGGGTCATTTATTATTCTTTCATTATATATAAAAATAAAAATTGAATTTTTTATATATTCAATTTTAATATTAGGAATACTACACTTTTTAATAAATATTTTTTCTTACAAAATAAAAATAAGAAAAACTATTTTATAATAAAAACCGAATCTCGTGGATTCGGTTTTAAAAGATAAAAAATAAACGACTACTCCATTAGACCAACTTTTATTAATTGATCTATGCGAAGCATTTTGATATAACTTAAAACTCCTTGATTTGCACATAAAATGCGCAACTCTTTTCCTTTTTCTTGACAAAAAGCCTTATAAAATAAAAGAATTTTTCCAATAACAGTAGAACACGGGATCACATAAAAACGAATATCGCATTCTTTTGCTTGCAAACAGCAAAGTTCCAATAAATCTTTGACTAAATCGGGATCTGGTCGTGATTGATAAAAACTTATCAGACCGACATCTTTTTCTAAAACATAAGTAATATCACTCATTTCTACCTCCTAAAATTTACTTATATAAATATCTTATTACTATACATGAAAAAATCAAGACCTATATCTTAACGCTAATTTTATAGATCTTTTTCCGCGATATGTAAAATGATGAACGCGAGGAACTCTAAATTTCACAGAATTACTAATTGCCAATTTGTCTCCAACATAAAATCCTATATGATAATGCCCGCTATTATTTTTTTCCCAAATTAATACATCTCCTAAATATAAATTCTTAGTATTGGCTTTCCTCCAGCCAGAAATTTTTAATTCTTTTATTGTTGAGGCAACACTTACATGAACATTTTTTATCAATTTAAATTTATACAAAACCTCTGATACAAATTTTGCACAAGACAATTTGCCATTTTCTAAAACATCAATTTTTTTATTATTCTTAATAACAAAATAATTCCTGAACTCGTTTGAGCCAATACATTTTCTAGCATAATTTATGCATCTTTTAACTAAAAAATCTATAGATTTAATTTATAAAAAATAAAAAATTAATTAATAGCGCACTCATCTATGTTATCGTATCTTTTACAATTACCCCCCTTACAACCAAAAGAAAGTATACCGCTCTCCATATAAGTAGTGAATACGCATGGTGGGGTTTTGGGTGTATCGTAGTTATATTCATATTTTTCTTGTGCATTTGGGGGACTTGGAATTTTATCAAACAAAGAATAAAATCCATACCCAGAGCAAATATAACCCCCCGCGGAATCCACATAAATTTCTTCAGCAATGTTATTACCGTAATTACAATCCCCAGAACGAGTATTCTTTGGATACTCATCATTATCAATATAATACACCTCCAAAGCGTCAGAAATACTTTTTAAATCATTCATTCTCTTTGCATCTCTCGCTTTTGCCCTTGCGCCATTTAAAGAAACAATTGCTAGGGTTGATAGAAGACCAATAATTGATATTACCACGAGTAGTTCTATTAATGTAAAAGCTTTTTGTTTATTCATTTTGATTTTGAATAACATTACGTTTTTGAATTTTTAATCTCATTTCTTCTTGAATTTTTTCTCTTTGTTCTTTTATTTTTGCATTTCTAGTTAGCGTAGCAAAAACAATACCAAAAATCACAATCCAAGAAATTATTATTATAAATAAATACGTTTTTTTCTTTTTCTTACTTTTTGATTGACTCATAACAGAATTTTGATACATCATTTGTTGCTTCTGTTCTATCGCAGAATCCAAAACATTGCTTAAATCTATGTCCTGTTGTTGATTATTGTTTAAATAATTATTTTCCATAATTTTATAAATTCTATAATTAACATACTATATATTATATATTAGCTTAAATAAAAACACAAAACGACTCTTAACAAAATGCTTTATTTATTATATTATTGTATTGTTGTGGGTTCATAGCTCAGTTGGTTAGAGCGTTACGTTGACATCGTAAAGGTCAGAGGTTCAAATCCTCTTGGACCCACCATTGATTTTTAAAATGTTTTGTAATATTATTGTATAAATAAAGGGCATATAGCTCAGTTGGTTAGAGCATCACTCTTATAAAGTGGGGGTCGATGGTTCAAGTCCATCTATGCCCACCATAACAAAAATCACCCATCGGGTGAATTTTTTATTTACAGATAACTACCCTCAAATAGTTAAATTAAGATTTCTTTTTATTGTTTCTAATATATTTATATAATAATCTTCAGAAACTCCTCGAAATTCAAAACACAATAAATCATCATCACCCATTATTCTGTCTTTTTCCACGATTCCATTTACAATTTTAAATGAACTATGCTTAGAATTTGAATAAACATAGACACGAACAATTTCTTCAGATATTCTATGAAATAAAACAATTATCTCAACTTGTGGTGACTTGGAAATTAAATCCTCAATTAATTCTCTTACTCCAACATTATCAACGTCTTGAGTTTCAACATCAACAAAAGACCAAGCCATCTTTGAATTTTCATCATAATTCATTTGTGACAATATCTGCCCCCAAATTTTTAAAAGTGCTATTGATTTATTCTGATAAATATTGGATATAATCTTATCTCTTTCTGCGCCCAATTGTATCAATTTACTTGCAATTGACAAACAATTTGGCGTAACTATGTTGTTTGTAAAACCCTTTGTTGCAAAAACAAGACCAGAGAAAATACAATCCGCTACTTCTCTTGAAATATAAGAATCAGTTATATTAAAAAATTCAAAAATCTGTTCTGAGATTGAATTGAATCTAGCATCAACAAAATTAATTTGACCATATTTTTCATTTGCTGGATTAAAATCAATATTTATAATTGGAGTTTTATGAAAAAATTCTGCATTTTTAGCAAACAAATCTCCAAGTGACTGTAAATCGGGAGAATTAAATATTACAACAAGATCATAAAAATCATTATAATAAACAGTTATGTCTTCTGGCTTAATCTCGCTCGGAGTTGAAGTTAAAAAAATTTTTAATCTTTGATTTTCTTCTGTATAATCAATTTCTTTAATTTTTATATTTTCTGTATTTACATCAAAAACTAATTTTTTAATTTTATCAAATTCTATAACAACATCTTCGATTTTAGGCAAAAAACTGTATATTTTTTTAGGTTTTTGAGGTAAAATTAAATCTATACTACCTTGTTTTTTGCTTTGAAATAAATAATTATAAAAAGCCATGGCGCCTGACAGCGCATCGCCAGAATATTGCTCTGGAATTACAAGTAAAATATTATTACTATTATTTACAAATTCCTTTATTTGTTTTTCTATTGATAAGCTCATTACACGAACCCGCTTTTCTATAATTTATTTAATAAGATAATATATAAAATATTTTGATTTATGTCAAATATGAAAATAAGTATGATATTTGACTTTGAGCCAATAAAAAGCTATTATTAGTAATCAACTATTTAATGATTGAGAAATAAAAAAATAATAAAATGAATGTAACAGAACTAGCAAGACAACTAAAAATAACAACAAATGAACTTTTGGAAAT
>DAORGW010000045.1:0-5093 GCA_035356975.1 bacterium
TTTTATTGTTTTATTTTCCATTTATTTTTGATAATTTTTATCATAATAGTCTTCAATGGTAGAATAAATAGCCTCTTTTAATTTCATTTTATCACCCTTGTTTAAAATACCCGCATAAAATTCCCCACCTGATTCTATGTAAGAACTAATATAAAATTCATTGTTTATTTTTGTTATTTTCTCAGAAAATGTAATACTTTCTTTATTTTTCTCTGGATCTACATCGTTTAATTTTTCATGGATTGATTTTATTAAACTATTCAAAATTTCTGGCGATCCATTAATACGAAATTCATCAGAAGTTTCTGTGACTCTTATTTTTAATTCCCTTTCTATATTTATAAAAATTTCTTCTCTGTTTTTGTATTCAGGATTATAATATTTTTTGATTGCAGAGTCTACGGCTTCTTTCATTTTTTGATTAATATATTTATCTCCTCGCGCATTTCTATTATCTATTATTAATCCTTCTTTGTTTTTGTCATATGCCACAGAATAACAACCACTAGGTCTCATTTGACTATCAGCTAATAAATTTTGCTTATCTAACTCTGTCGCGGGATAGCTTTTATCTAGTTGTTTGCATATTGATATAGCTAAATTTAATAAATTATCCTGGTCTAAGCCATTTACAAATAAAATATCTCCATTATCTAGCTCTTCAATTTTTATGTTTTGTTCTTCATTTAGATTTTCAAAATTCGTTTTTTCCATATTATTGAGATTTTATAATTTTTGAAATTTTTACTATAATTGCTCCTTTTGCAGGAAGCCCGTGATTTTCTTTCATTTTTTTAATAAATTCTAAATATTTTCCAGAATTATAATATTTTGCACGCCCTATTAGTTTATAACCATTTAAATTTTTATCCCAGACAATAAGAGCTACGTTATTATTTTTTGAAATATTTTTTATCGTGGTTTTCATATAATTATCTGTGATAAGAATTTTATTTTTGTCTAATACTTTAACACAAGCCACTCCAATTACGTTTGGCTTATTATTTAAAATTGTTGCAAATGCGAGTGGATTTTTTTCAATTAAATTTTTTATTTTTAATAAATTCATATTATTTAATAATTATAAATTTATTATCCTCTATAAATATTGCCTCATTATCGGTAATTTCTAAAACAGGATAATCAACCTTTTTTTTAAAAATATCTATATCGTGTTTCATGTATTTTTCAAAGTGAGGAAAAACACAAATATTTGTGAAATTAAAACCATCTAAATTTTTTAAATTTATTGTATTTTCATCATAGTCTCCAACCGCCTCGCCGGCAATTTTTATTTCTGGTCCAGCTATAATACTTCCAGCACTTATTCCAAAATAAATTGAATTGTTTTCTAAAACTGATTTTTTTATGAAATCAAAAATACCAGTTTTTTTGATCTTATTTAAAATATGAAAAGTATTTCCACCGCAAATCCAAATTATATCAAATTTTTTATCAAATTCTATAAAATTTTCTTCATACATATTGAAAACAGTCAGGTCGCATTTTAATTTTTGAAAAAAATCTATATCTTCTTTTATATAATCACTAATTCCGCCATCTGGTTTGTAGTAAATTAAAAGCATAGAACATTTGTCTATGCTATATGGCAAAATTGACAAAAAGAAATCAAAAACATTTTTATTGTATCTTCCAGCTGAAGTAAGAAGTAGTTTCATTTTATTTTATCAACCAATTAAATATTGATAACATTATTGCAAAGAGTATTGCATACCAGAAATTTACAATTTCAAATCCCGGAATTATTTTTGTCGCAATAAAAACCATAAATCCGTTTATGATAAGCGTAAATAATCCCAGGGTTAATATGTTTATTGGGAGTGTTAGAAACATAAGAATTGGCTTTATAATCGTATTTAAAATTCCCAAAATAAGAGCAGTCAAGATTGCTGTTATAAAATTTGTGACTGTTACTCCTTTTATTAAATATGGAAGTATTAATATAAATAGAGATGTAAGTAGCCATTTGAGAAAAATTTGCATAATTTTAATTATTAGCCGTTGCCCCGGCTTTTAGCTAATATTAGTTAATTTTTATAATTTTATTATATCATAATTTAAATTTTTATATTATTGACAAATATTTTATATGGGTGTAATGTTTTTAAATTGATCATTGTGGTTCAGTGTTTAACTAATATCCTTTTATCCAAATTAATAAGTATATAGTGTGTTTGAACCAATCTTGATCAATACCACAAAAGTGGTGTTTGACTTAGCGTGTCTAGTGTTTAAAAATCATATGACGCGATCAGAGTTGAACAAATTTCGCCTTGAATGGGCGTTGGGGATTTGTTGCAATTGGTTTAAAACCATTGACTCACATTTCCCCTTTTCTTTTTCCTTGAGACTTGATTTTTTTGAAGAAATGTATTATATTTACATTACTTTTTTATGTTTTGCTGCTATCGTCTAGTGGTTAGGACATCAGGTTTTCATCCTGGCAACCGGGGTTCGATTCCCCGTAGCAGTACCACTCGATTTGCCTTTTTATTTTTATATATAATAATGTTAGGCCCGTTCGTGGTTTACAACCAAAATAAATCTTTATAAATTTAATAATAAAACTTTGGGCTAAAAGCTTATTGCTGATAGCTAAAAGCTAAACTGCGTTTACTCGGTTAACTGATTTGTCCGTCATTTACTTAGTAAACGAAAGAAAGGTAAAAAATATGTTAGATAAACAAAAAAAGGACGAGATAATTAAGAAGTTTAAAACTCATAAAAACGACACTGGCTCACCAGAAGTTCAGATTGCTATTTTAACAGCCGAGATAAAAGAATTAACAGAACATTTAAAGCTTCACAAAAAAGATTTTTCATCTCGTAGGGGTTTGATTAAAAAATTAAACCAAAGAAGAAGATTGCTTAGATATCTTGAAAGAGAAAATCAAGAAAGTTTTGAGAAATTAGCCAAAAAACTAGAAATTAAAATTACAAAAGTAAGTGACATGCTTCTAGAAGATGAAATGAAGATAGAAGAAGACGTAGAAAAGGATTTAGAAGAAGACGTTATTGAAGAAATTGAGAAAGAGGATAAAGAATAAATCCTATGTTTGAATTTTTAAAAAAACTAAAAGATAATAATAAAATGTTAAAACATAAAGTATTTACAACCGAATTTGCAGGAAGAGAGCTCTCTGTGGAAGTCGGTAAATACGCCGAGCAAGCAACAGCAAGTTGTTTAGTAAGATACGGCGGAACTTCAGCTCTCGTTACGGTAGTTCAGGGAGATTTAAGAGAAGGAATAGATTTTTTTCCACTTGTTGTTGATTATGATGAAAAAATGTATGCGGCTGGAAAAATAAAAGGTTCAAAGTGGGTAAAAAGAGAGGGAAGACCAACAGATGAAGCAGTTCTAACAGGAAGAGTAATTGATAGATCAATAAGACCACTTTTTAGTGATAAAGCAAGAAGAGACGTTCAAGTTGTTTCAACAATTTTAGAATATGACGGAGAAAATGATCCGGCATTTGTATCTCTAACAGGAGCATCAATTGCGCTTTCAATTTCACCAATTGAGTGGGATGGACCAGTTGCTGGTTTTTTTGTGGGTCAAATAAATGGAGAAATGGTTCTAAATCCAACTCAAACCGCGCGAGACAAAAGTGATTTTGAAATTTTTGTAACAACCACCCCATATGGAGTTGATATGATAGAAGCAAGATGTAGGGAAATTGATAATGAAATTATTTATAACTCAATTGAATTTGCAGTAAAACATGGTAAAAAATTAATGGACTTTATTTCAGATATACAAAAACAAATTGGAGTAGAAAAAATTTCTTCAATTCCAGTATTATCTGAAGAAGAACAAAAAGCACACGAACTCATAAATAAAAAAGTTGATGAGTTTTTTGCAAATATTGACGTTCATAAAGTCTTTGTTGCAGATAAAGTTGAAACAGAAGTAAACATTAAAAAACTAGTTGAGGAATTAAATCAAATATTAAAAGATGATAATGAGGTTTCAAAAGAATTACGTTCAAAGGGAATTGCACTTTTCAATGAAAAATTAGACGAAAAAGCAAGAGAAATGATTCTAAAAGAAAACAAACGTCCAGATGGAAGAAAAATGGATGAAATCAGAGAGATAACTTGTGAGGTTGGGATTTTTGAAAGAACTCACGGAACAGGATTGTTTAAGAGAGGAAATACTCAGGTGTTATCAGTTGTAACATTGGGTGCCCCAGGAGAAGAACAAATGATTGATGGAATGGAAGTTGAGGGAACAAAAAGATATATGCATCATTATAATTTTCCTGGATTTTCTGTTGGTCAGGTTTCTACAAGCAAATCAACTTCAAGAAGAGAAATCGGTCATGGGGCTCTTGCAGAAAATGCACTTATCCCAGTTATTCCATCAAAAGAAGAATTTCCATACACAATAAGAGTTGTATCAGAAGTATTATCTTCAAATGGTTCTTCATCACAGGCATCAACTTGTGGTTCAACCTTAGCTTTAATGGACGCAGGTGTTCCAATCAAAAGACCAGTTGCAGGAATTGCAATGGGGCTTATTACCTCGGATGACAACAAAGACTATGTAATTTTAACAGATATTCAGGGTGTTGAAGATCACAGTGGTGATATGGATTTTAAAGTAGCAGGAACTGAGGTTGGAATTACAGCAATTCAACTTGATATAAAATCAAACGGAATTAGTTTGGATGTTTGCAGGGAAACATTAGAAAGAGCAAAAAAAGCAAGATTAGAGATTCTAGAAAAAATGAAAAAAGTAATTCCAGAACCAAGAAAAGAATTATCACCATATGCACCAAAGATAATAACAATTACAATTGATCCAGAACAAATTAGAGAAGTTATCGGTCAGGGCGGAAAAACTATAAATAAAATTATTGAAACTTTTGGTGTTGAAATTGATATTGATCAGGCCGGGCTTGTGTTTATAACTTCACCAAATCAGGAAAATGCTAATAAAGCGATTGAATACATTCAGGGATTATTAAAGAAGGTTCAACCAGGAGAAATTTATGATGGAACAGTTACAAGAATTATTCCAGATCAAAAAGGTGGAGAAATCGGAGCTATTGTAGAATTTTTGCCAGGAA
>DAORGW010000046.1:0-4968 GCA_035356975.1 bacterium
ATATTTCTGAGTTAGCGTGGCAGAGAATTGATGATCCAAGTGATATTGTAAAAGTTGGAGATAAAGTAAAAGCAGAGATTATTTCAGTTGATGATGGAAGAATTTCTCTATCAATGAAAAGATTACAAAAAGATCCATGGACAAATATTGCAAAGAAATACAAGATTGGAGATAAAGTAAAAGGAACAATTTTGAAAATTAATCCATTTGGAGCCTTTATAGAGCTTGATAAGGATATTCATGGACTTGCTCATATATCTGAATTAAGTGATAAAATAATAAATAGTCCAGAAGATGTTGTAAAAATTGGAAATTCTTATGAATTTACAATTATAAATTTAGAACCAGAACAACACAGGCTTGGATTATCTCTTAAAACGCACAAAAAATCATCTAAAAAAGAATCTACAGAAGATGAGGCTTTAACAAATGAAGAACCAGAATCAAAAGAAGAATCAAAAGAAGAAAAAGCAGAAAAGGAAAATAAAGAATAATTTTATTTTGATTTTTTAGTGTTGTATACTTAATGTGTGTTTAAATAGTAAACTATAAAATATGAAAAATACATTAAAAGGATTGATTTCTGTTTTTGTAATAATTTTTCTTATAGCAATCGCTTTTAGTTTTTATGATACAAGTAAAAAATCAGATAAAGAAATTTCTCTCGCAGAGCTAAGTACAAAAATTAAAAATGACGAGATTTTAAAAATTGAAGTATCTGGTGAATTATTAAAAATACAATTAAAAAATAACGAAGAAAAAGAATCAAAAAAAGAAAAAGATTCTTCTTTTACAGAAACAATGATTAATTTAGGAGTTTCGCAGGAAAAACTATCTTCTGTTGATATTTCTGTAAAAGATGATCCAAGCTCAAGTCTTTTTTTAAATTTTATTCTCCCATTTTTATTACCATTTTTATTCGTTGCTATTTTTGTATGGTATATGTTTAGAAAAGTTCAGGGTGCAAATACAAAAGCCCTTAGCTTTGGCGAGTCAGGTGCTAAACAAGCAGATAAAAAGAAAAAAGTAACATTTAAAGACGTTGCGGGCGTTTATGAGGCGAAAGAAGAATTAAAAGAAATAGTCGAATTCTTAAAAGATGCATCAAAATTTACAAAACTTGGCGCAGAAATTCCTAAAGGAGTTTTACTTCTCGGTTCACCTGGAACGGGAAAGACGCTTTTAGCAAGAGCAATAGCTGGTGAGGCCGATGTTCCTTTTTTTCATATTTCAGGATCTGAGTTTGTTGAGATGTTTGTTGGAGTCGGAGCATCTCGAGTAAGAGATTTGTTTAAAAAGGCCAAGAAAAGTTCACCATGTATAGTTTTTATAGATGAAATAGATGCTGTTGGTCGTCAACGTGGAGCTGGACTTGGTGGAAGTCATGATGAGAGAGAGCAAACACTAAATCAAATTTTGGTTGAAATGGATGGGTTTGATAATAATACAAATATAATTGTAGTTGCGGCTACAAATAGACCCGATGTGTTAGATCCAGCATTACTTCGCCCAGGAAGATTTGATAGACAGGTTGTAATTGATAGACCTGATAAAAAAGACAGAAAAGAAATATTAGAAATTCATGCAAAAAATAAACCATTTGAAACTGATGTTAATTTGGAAATCGTTGCACAGCGTACGCCAGGATTTTCAGGAGCAGATCTAAGAAACGTATTAAATGAGGCCGCAATATTATCAGCAAGAAATAATAAAAGAAGAATTTCTCAGAAAGATATTTTAGATAGCATTGAAAAGGTTGTATTGGGACCAGAGAGAAAAAGTCATGTTTTAACAGAAAAAGAAAGAAAAATTACAGCATATCATGAAGCAGGACATGCACTTGTTGGTCATATTTTACCAAATTGCGATCCAATTCATAAAGTTTCAATTATATCTCGCGGAAGAGCGGCTGGCTACACCATGAATTTACCAGAATACGATAAGCATCTAAACACAAAATCAGAATTTGTAGATGAGTTGGCTATGATGCTTAGTGGATTATGTGCTGAAGAAATCATATTTGGAGAAATTACAAATGGGGCAAGTTCAGACCTACAGCAAGTATCTGATTTAGCAAAAAAGATGATTACAAAATTTGCAATGAATAAAGAGTTGGGTTATAGAGCTTTTGGAAAAAATACAGAAATGGTTTTCTTGGGTCGTGAAATTCATGAAGATAGAGATTATAGTGAAGATGTCGCAAAAAAAATTGATTTAGAAATAAAGGAACTTGTTGATTATTGTCATAAATTAGCAAAAGATACAATTGAAAAAAATCGTGAAAAATTAGATAAAATTGCAAATACACTACTTGAAAAAGAAACTATTGAAAAAGAGGAGTTTGAAGCGTTATTTAAAGATTGAGATTGTTTACATAAAATAAAAAAACGTTGGGATTTTCTCGACGTTTTTTGTAAAAATTAATTATTTTTTATTTATGATTATAGAAAATTTTTAAGAACAGATTTTACTGTTTATTATTTTTTCATTTTTTAGTATAATTAATGTATAAGATTTTTGTCCTAATTTTTGATATTAAAATAAAAATTAATAAATAAAAAAATAAAAATATGGAACCATTATATAGAGTGGTCTTAAAAAGAGCTTGGAATATAACAAAGAGAAATCCTGTTTTATGGATTTTTGGATTTTTTGCAATATTTTTATGGACGGGTGGTGAATTACAGATGTTTTTAGACACACTTACAACTGTTGGTAATATCCAGCATCCTAGTGGAGATTTTGCTTTTATATTAGCAACATTAGCTGCATTTTTTTCTGGTCCACTTACGTCTCAAATTTTTGTATTAAAAGTTTTAATTTTCACGTTAGCTGTGACATTTTCTTTAGCGTTTTTATGGATCATCATAGTATCAGAAATCGCAATTATTAAATCTACAATAGAATTAGATGATAAAGTAAAACCAAATTTTAATAAATCCATCAAAGATGCAAATAAAAGCCTTTTTACTGTTTTGGGTCTACATATTATATCAAAAGTATTAATTAATGCATTAATAATTGGAATATCATTACCAATTCTTATATTTATAGTAAAATCTTCGATAAGTTATAGATTGCCAATAGCCATAGTTGTATGGGTAATATTTTTACCAATTGCTATTATAATTTCATTTGTATTTAAGTATGCAATTAATTTTGTTGTATTAAGAGGAGAAAGATTGTGGAAATCTATAGGAAGTGCGTGGACCCTCTTCAAAACAAATTGGATTGTTAGTATAGAGATGGCAATATTCATTTTACTTATTAATTTTATCGTTGGATTATTAGTTTTGATTGCAACGAGAATAATAATTGGCCCATTTGATCTTTTAACGATTTACTTGATGAGTGGTGGAGTAAAAGAATTTTTATTTACAAAAGTTTTGCCATTATTTTTATTATACGTTTTGGTTGGTTCTATTATTTCCGTGTTTCAAATTTCAAGCTGGACGCTTATTTTCGATAAAATTACTACGGGCAAAAGATATAGTAAATTAATACGTTTAATTGCTTCAATGTCAAGTTATATGAGCACAAAGAATCAGATTTCAAAAGTTTCTGATGTTGATAAGCAGGTAATAAAAATTCCAAAAGTTATTATAAAAAGAAGAAGTGGAAGACCCAAGGTAAAATAATAATATTTATGGTTGAATAGTTTCCCGTTTGTATGTATTTATATAATAAAAAGAAGATGATTTAATAGTTATCTTCTTTTTAATTTATCTATTTTTATGATAAAATTATATTATTAAATATTTATTGATAAAAATATGATTCAGAATATAAATGATTTGTTGGCAAACGATGGTGGATCGGATGAGCAGGAAAAATTAACTGAAAAATTGGAAGAAATTAAAAATGACGAATTGGAAGAAAAAATTAAGCAAATAGCTCAATCATCAAATTTACAATATATTAATCTTAAGGGTTTCCCAATTTCTCAAGAAGCCCTTTCTTTTATAGATGAAGCAAAGGCTAAAAGTTTAAGCATAGTTTGTTTTGCGCTTTTAGACAAGGACGTCAAAATTGCGACAACAGATCCAGAAAATCCACAACTTAAAAAATTTATAAGAGAGATTGAGGATAGTGGAAAAGTGGTGGAATTTTTTTTATGTTCCGAACTTAGTCTTAGTTACGCGATTAAATTATACGACAATCTTCCAAAATTTATTTCTATAAAAAGGGGTTTAAATATAACAAAAGAAGATCTTGAGAAATATAAACAAGAGGGGCTTACTTTTGACAAATTAGAATCACTTATACAAAAAGTCGATACATCAGATATAATATCGGCTCTAATCTCCTCTTCCGTACAGATTGACGCATCTGATATTCATATAGAGGCACAAAAAGATGATATACAAATAAGATTTAGAATAGATGGGGTTTTACATAAAGTAACAACTCTTAAATCAGAAATATGGTCAAGAATAATTGCTAGGATTAAGCTTTTGTCGGGATTAAAAATTAATATAACAGCAAAGCCACAAGATGGAAGGTTTACTATAAATTTTGAGGATAATAGTGTTGATGTTAGGGTTTCTACAATTCCTACAAATTTTGGTGAAAGTGTTGTAATGAGGCTTTTAAGATCATCAAATATTGGCTTAGATTTTGATGCTCTTGGAATAAGAGGTAAATCATTTGTTGATATAAAGAAACAAATTGATAGACCAAATGGGATGATAATAACAACTGGTCCTACGGGAAGTGGTAAAACAACAACACTTTATTCTATTTTAACAAAATTAAACTCCCCAGAGAAAAAAATTATAACACTTGAGGACCCTGTGGAATATAAATTGAAAGGTATTAATCAGTCTCAAATCGATAAAAATGTTGATTACAATTTTGCTATGGGACTTAGATCGATTTTACGACAGGATCCAGACGTAGTAATGGTTGGAGAAATTAGGGATTTAGAGACGGCTGAGATAGCTATAAATGCAGCACTTACTGGACATT
>DAORGW010000047.1:0-4511 GCA_035356975.1 bacterium
GAATTTATTGACAATCATTTGACCGGAATAAGCTTCAGCTGAATGCAAAAGAGTTCCAAAGAAAAAATAAAATAAAATAGCAAAAATAAACAAACAGATAATTGTGATTAAAGCCCCTTTAAAATTGAATTGATTTTCTTCCATATTTTTATGAACCCGATAGGAATTGCACCTATCCTAAGAGAAATAGAATAAAACTCTCAGACGACTTTGTGGATTCCATTTTCTATTTTTTAAAACGTTATCTTAAAACATTTAACCTACGTAAAACAAAATAGATAGAACCCACTACCACAGCCAATCCAATAGCATAAGGCAATCCAACTTCAATAAATGAAGAAAGATAACCCCAAGCAGTTGAGATATTAGCGTTAAGTAGAGTTTCAAAAGTAGATGTTGACATAATAATAAAATCTCACTTTTTTACGACCTTTTAACTGATTTTAAAATAAAACCAATTATTACGCCAATAATAAACCCGGCCAGTAAATTGTCAAGAACTCTCTGAAAAATTAATTCTAAGATAGACATAAATTTAAACTCTAAAAAGTCTTTTTATTGGTTTGAAAATCAAGAAAAAAATCAGATTGAAAGAAATCAAAATTGGAAAGAAAACTATAAACCAATTTAATAAAGCCGTAGCCAAATTAGTTTCGCCCATAAGTGATAAATTTAAAAATAAGAAATGCCAATATTCCAATTATAATCAAATCTAAAAAATATTGCGAATACAAAAGAAATTGTTGAAAAACCTGATCAGTAGATGTAGACATAAATTCATTTGATGTATTAATTGTAGGTAAAGAATAATTAATTGTCAATAAAGGTGGATAATATCCTGATTTTGAAACATAAGAAAAGTAACCAGTATCTGTTCCAGCAGGTGCATTGTTAGAAACATCAAACTCTGTTTCTCGTAAAGATAATTTTAGGTTTGTTGAAGTTGAATTTTTTAAATATTCAAGTCCAGTTTCATTAAAAGTAAAAGTTAAATTTGTTCCTGATGTTAAAGAATTATGAGTTATTTTATCTGTTAAAATATTTGAACCAATTAAATCAAAATCCCCACTTACAAGAAGATTGCTATGTGATGAATCATAAATGGCATATTGTTCATCACCAGATCCTGATTTTGTTATATTAAACAATGTCAAAGTAGAAGTTTCTAAAGTAGCATTCTCAGGTAAATTTATAGGTAGAAATGATAAAAAACCTCTTTCCACAACATATCCAGTTCTGGTTGAACCATAAGATAAAAGTTCGGTTAAAGTTCTGACATTGCCTGAAGTAGCATCATGTGCATTTGACCAAGTAGCATTGGAAACATAGATTGAATTAGAAATATACGGATATAGATTTAGAGTTTCCGCTTGACAGAATAAAGGTAAAATAAAAACTCCGACTAACAAGCCAAGAGTTTTTATTTTATTTTTTGAAAAAAAATACATATCAAGTTTAGTTTTGCTTACTCAAAACTATACATAAAGTAAGTTATAAACTTTAGTTTATATTAAGAGAAATAGTTTTGTCAAGTCCCACCAAAACTAAGATATAAACCTTATCATATACCGCGCGAGAAAATCGCTTAAATTTAAGTTTTAAGAGGGGTATATCTTAAAACAAGGTAAATGTATACTTTAGGGGTTATCTTTTAACCTACACCCCTTTTCACTCCAAAAAGACCCTATCCTATCCCCTTCCATGAATCCAAAAAGTCGCCACGCTAGCGTGGCGACTTTTTGGTTTTCCGCGAGAGAGAATATTTATTTTACAATCTCTTTATAACGAAATGCTGGTTTTTCGTTTTGAATGGATTCAGTTTTTTCCAATTCAATTTCAACTTCATCGCCTATTTCATGCGAACAATCCATAGATCCAAACTTGATAGTGACTCCGTCCTCCCGCAGAGCTTTATACCAAGCATAATCCATTTTTTTGCCCTCTGAAGTAGTAAAAGGTTTAACCTTTTTTTCTTTGATTGTGAATAACATAAAAATTAATGCTTTATTTTTTTTCCGACCTTTTTATTATCAAAGCGTATTAACGCTTTGCCTTGTTTTAATCGGTCAAACCAAAAAATAACATCTAGTAGTTCTTTTTGCGAAAAGACTACTAGATTCCAAACTATTTCTTTATCATGAATACTCAAATCTAAATACCTATCCCAATCTGAACGAGCTTTAATTTTTTTCATTTTTTCTTTTTTTAAATATTGATTTAAGACTACCCCAAAAAAGACTAAATGTTAATCTTAATCTTTCTTTCCAACCAAGAAAATAAACTTCCGATTTGTTTTCTTGACTAACCGGCATATCCCCTCTTAAATATTTTGTATTATACATCTCAAATATTTTTTTCTTTCCAAAATAAATATTTGAAGAGTATTCTTTTGTTTCATCAACTGTTTCATCTCCAGTCAGATCTTGGAATTCGGATATTTTAAATAAAACTATTCGTCCCAATTTAAATAGGTTTTCACACTTAAAAAAACGATTAACATTAGCCCTAAGAGTAACATGAATTGCAGTCGGTCTTTGTGAAATAATTTTAATAGTCCGGTTAAAGTGTCTGGTATGTAAAACATTGGCTCTTTTTTCAATTGGCATACGTGTCAATTGATAAGAATCAAAAACAATATGTCCTTCGTCCAAATAAATTATACAATCAGTCAACTTTCCTAATTGTTCGTTAAAATCTTCGCCTATTTCCAAATAATGAAAATTTTCTTTTGGAAAATTTTTGTAAAATCTTTTAAAACCCAAACTTCCCAATATCAAAGAAAAAAAATCCTTTCTCTCATCATAACCTTCAAAATTCAACTTCCAATTAGCATAAACAACCTGACCTCTTTTAAGATCTTCTAAAATTTGACATGTAGCAATATAGGTTTTTCCGGATCCAATAATTCCATAGATTTGATCTATACTTCCCTCATCAGCTGGAAACAAATCTAAAATATTGGGAACGATAATTTTTTCCATTTTTTTTATAATCTTGTTTTAAAATGGAACATTTGATATCCATTTTTTAGTTTTATAATTCCATACTTCTTTCTTTCCTTTTTTAATTCTTCTTCTTGGGGGTTGCCTTCTAATTACACCAAGCATTGAATTAAAATTAGAAATACCAAAACTTTTTTTATTATTTCTATAAGCCATAAATTTAATCTAAATATTTGTTAGCTAATTTAGCTTCTTTAATGCTTCTATGATAAACACCATATTTATCAAATCTTTTGGCAGTTCTTTTTTTATTAATCAATCTTTTAAATTTTTTTCGTGTAAATTTAGGATAAATCATGTTTATTTTTTTAAATTAACCCAACGACGACCTTTTAAATTTACAACTCTTGAAGATCTCTGATATTGATTAATTTCATTTTTAGGAACGGTAGGAAATTCTTTTTCATGAAAGAAAGGTAAAAATGAAATTAACCAAAATGTAAATTTAACTCCGTAAATTGTGCTATAAGCAATCAAAAAAGTAAAGATTGCGTAAAACAATGTTTCCACCGGAAAAATACCATTGAAAATAAAAGCGTATTGAATGACATAAGAAACGGCATTGGTAAAAGCTTGCGGAATAACAAAATTCACTAAAGATAAAATCCCATGAAGAAGAAAAAGAACAGATCCGCCTAAAATATAAAAAAATGAAATTATCATATGTTTAAATTACTAAAGAAATTATTAACCAACCAGTCGCAATCCAAATGACAGATTCTAAAGCACTAAAAATTTCATTTTTGGTTGATGTTCCAACTACATTTGAAAGAGTATTAGCCCCAAGCATTTCAAAATTTATATTTTCAGGCGTATCAAATGAAAAATTTAAACTGGTTATCGTCGTTGTCGGATTGGAATAGGCAGATTTTATTGTTCCGGTAAAATCATTAACCAGTTTAAATGGAAAAACAGATTTTATATTTTTCATTTGATTATAAAAATAATTAACACTATCGGCATTAGGTCTGAATATTAAATCGGTTACAAATTCTTGAGCATAACAAGAAATATCACTTAAAGTAGAACTTTCAAATAAACCATTCCAACTGCATGTGGAAGAGGCATTTGTCCAAGTCGGATCTAAATTTAGATCTTCCGGGATAGTAATTTCTATACCCGAATATGTCGGGGTAGAGGTAGCATAGAAATTAGCTTCCAAAGTATCAGATGTCGCTATCCAATAATCACAAGCAGAATTATTTTCTGCGCACCAAGTATAATTTCCATTATTTTCTTTATAAAGCCAAGATTCAAATTTCCATGTTCCAGTTTCCAAATTATGTGATTTTTCAATTTCAATCGTAGAAGTAGGATTAACCGAACTTAAATTGAAAAATGAACTTTCATCATAATAATTTGTCGGATTTAAAATATCCGTTCGGTAATATTTGACTCCTACCCAAATATTATCCGTTGATGTTCCGGTAATTCCATAAAACTGCGTATCCAAAAGAAAATGGGTAAAATCAACATTAGGATCAGGCGCTACAATTTCAGAATGCCAAT
>DAORGW010000048.1:0-4195 GCA_035356975.1 bacterium
ATCTGTAAAACCTTTTTGTTCAAATAATATTAAATCACTTTCCATGTGAAAAAGTTTTAAAAACATTTTATTGTTTTCATAAACTTTTAATGTTCCTAATGTGTACCATTTAACTTTATCTTCTCCTTTTTTATTAGTGTAGTTTTCTGGTTTTGCTACATTGTAAATTTTTAATAATTTGTTAGCCATAAATAAATAATTAAATATAAAAAAAGCAAGTAAATTTAACTTGCTTGTGCGTGTTTAAGAGTTCTAAATGGAACATGTTTGTATTTTCCATTTTCTCCAATAATATAAACCATTTCATTTGGTTTATTTTTAATAGCGAAGTCTAATGCTTCTTTATTAAATCCATAAAGAGTATATAACTTCATTTCATAAAGTACATTAATTTTGTGATCTTTCATACACATAAATTTTTTTGGGAACTTTTTTGTGTTATGGCGTTTTAGCCTTAACAAAAAAGTTCCTTTTATTATTAATTGTTCTTACCGCTACCGATAGCGGGTTGCTTAATGCTACCGCTATTTTATCAAATTTTTTTCAAAAAGTCAATAGCAAAGTTATCCACAGCAAAAAACACCATTTTATTGGTGTTTTTTCTTATTTTCCCATTTTTTATTTAATTGTTCTATTTCTTTTTTTTGTTCTTCTGTTAATTTTCCTTTAAATTCTATTAATCTCCAACCTGCTGGACTTGGTATAAAAGGTTTAAATATTACATCTCTTCCTTTATATTCTGGTTCAAAGTTTGTGTCATACATTCCTGATCTTCTTATTTCTAATAATGTGTTTTTGTGTTTAGGACAATATTCTTCTTTTTTTAATTTCCAACCTTCTTTATTATTCCATTCACATATCTTTTCTGTATCTTCCTTTAATATCTGCTCTCCTTGTCTTTGTCCGCACAATGGGCAGTATCTATGTACCAATTCCTGTTTGAACTCGTCTAGATCTCTCCTTATTATATCTTCTTCCTTATAGTTTTTATTATCTATCTCAATTTCTCCTTTTTCGTATTCTATTTCTCCTATTTCCCAACCACTAGCTAATTTTTTTAGTCTTTGATAGCTCATAAATGATCTATCAATTTTTATTTTATTATTTCCTAATATTAGATCTAACCAATTTGGTTCTATTTTTTCTATTAAAATCCATTCGTGGGCTAATATACCGATAGTTTTAGCAACTAATGATAAATCTTGCGTATTTGCGATTATTGTATTACTTCTCTTTCTATGTAGTTGAAAAAATCTTCTAACTTCGCTACTTTCCTTTTCCCAATCTCTTGGCTCAAAACTTTGTGCTACTTCGTCAAATACTATACATGCGTTTCTTACATTTTTAATCATTTCAAAATCGTCAGCCACAAAGTAATGATAGTTTTTTCCAGCCCAATTTAACCAATAGCAACTATATATTTCTTCTCCTGCTATTAATCTTGGCACTACATCTTCTATTGTTTGATCTAGTGTTTTTCCTGATCCGGTTTTTCCTAGTCTTATTTTTATTATACTTTCTTGATTTAGCATATTTTTTGACAGGCGATTAGCCTGTAAATGAGATTTTAGATGTTTTTATTTTTTTGTTTATTCCCAATTTTTATTTTTCGTTAAAGAATTTAGCCACCGCATTTAAAGTTCTCCATGTCCACATAGAGATTTCAGTTAAGTAAAAGAAACCTACTAATGTCCATAATGTTTGCGTGTCCCACATAAAGGCAAATAAATTTGCTACATTTCTTATTACCGCAAAAAATATTTCTACATAATACCAAAACATTGTAAATCCATTGAAAACATTGCCCAATATTGATAAACCGGTTATTGCTACTGTCCAAAGTAATACTTGTTTAAGAAATTTTGTTATTTCTCCTAGCATATTATTTTTCTATTAAATCTTGATATAGTTTTTTAGAATTATTATATATTGTCCAAACAAACATGAACCAAAGAAAATATGTTGATATTGATTTTATATTTTTAAATGTTGTCTCTGCTGTTCCACCATCATAAAATAATGTCTTACCCCATACTATTTTTTGTTCACTTTCTCCACCGCCCCATTCTTTTGGCACATATACATATATATCGCCATTTGTTCCGGCATAATTAAATAGGTTTAAATCACTTGGTAGATCTCTTGTCGCACTATTTAGCCATGTTTGGTGAAATTTTACTATTATATTTGTTGGAAATACATTACCTAGTATCATTACTAATTTATTTATTGTTTTTTGCATTATTCCTGTTGCTTTATCTCCTATTATTCCATCTATTCCTTCTATTGTTGTTGTTCCTAATATTGTTGTGAAACTATCATTAATTCCTACTACATTTTCATAATTAAAAGCCCCATATCTTATAATAAAAAAGTTTGATTGTAATAGTATTTCATTTGGGTATGTATTATTTGATAAAATTATAGAATAGTTCATTACTTTTCCATAATTTTGATTTGTTATTATTATTTCTCCTTGTCCTTTTAATTCGTCAAATTCTGTATAATAATCAGTTATTTGTCCTAATTCATTGTCATATATATAGAATTTGTGTGTTGATGTTGCTAGTGTTTCGTCGTTTATTACATAAGCAAATGAAATTGTGCTTGTTCCTGTTGATAGTCCTTGTGTTATTCTTGTTTCTGCTGGTACCATGGCGTAGATCCAACTGCCATTATTTGTTTGTGTATTTGTTGCCGGTACATCATAAGGGGCTTTTAAACTTGCTGTATAAAAAAATTCTTTTTGTTTTACTATATTTCCATTTGCTATTGCGTCTATTGTTGTTGTAGCGTTAAATATTTCTTTTCCTGAAACATAACCTATTAATTCTTTTGATCCTGAACATGGGGCGTTTGTTTCTGTTGTTTTTATTGTTGCTGAAAATTCAGTATTGGGGAAATTATCTGTTGTTGCTACATCTAAACTAAATGTATCTATCTTTTCCCAATTTTCGCAAAAATTATAATAAACTGGAATTGAGCAATATGTATTTATTGCACAATATTGTGTTCCAATTCCTTGCCAATATATCGATCCTTTTATTGATTCTTTTAATTCAATATAATAAGTATCGTTAAGTCCAAGTCCTCCACCAGTTGAATAAGTAATCAAGTTTAATTCTTCTTTTCCTCTTGTTTTTTCTATTCGGTTTTCTAGTGTGGAAAAATTTAAGTTTTCGGTTGTTGTATAGCTTTCGCTAGTTGTAATGTCGGCAAAATATAAAATATTTTGAAGATTTGCTATTACTATTTCTCCATTATCAGTTATATACATATTTCTGCTGTATTCGCTTAAATCTAAACTAATTGTTGACCAATTAGAACCATAATCAAGGGAGTAATACAATAAATTTGCCTCATAATTATAGGCGAGTATGTATTGACCACTAGGACTTATTGCTGAACTCCCAAAAGTGTTATTAGTTATATTTGTGCCATTATAACTATTTGTAAAACTAGCCCCATAATCACTAGAAACATGTATTCCACCAGAACTACCAATATAAGGGCGAGAAGTCATAATAACATATTGTCCATTATCGCTGAAATTGATACTTGTCCAACCATATGTTCCAGGTGTTAAAGTTGACCAACTAGCCCCATAATTTGAGCTATAACGGCAATAGTTTGATATCCACTTACAAGCAAGCATATATTGACCTGTTGCGTTCATATTTCCTGCCGAAAAGTCGTTTTTTTCTGCTTCTGTTGTCCAATTAGCCCCATAATTTGAGCTATGTTGTATTGAACCCATATTTGTGCCATTATTTGCTACAACGAGCATATATTGACCAGTTTCGCTTATTCCTGCTTGTCGCCAACCTTTATGAGTTGGGTCTGGACTTGTAGCATTTGACCAATTTTTGCCATTATCACTTGAAATATAACAAGAGCCTTTAAAAATACAAGCGAAACTATAATCTCCACCACTAACAAAGGTCGCCCAATTTTCTTGATCTGATAGTCCTGTTTCGTCTAATTGGAAATTATTTACATCTATTGTTGCTTTTGAGTTTTTTACAATAAAAAATAATGATAATACTATGATCCAAAATAATATTATATTTATTATTTTTTTAGATTTTTTGATTTTTAGCATAATTTTTTTATGTTTTATTTTTTTTTGTTTTTCTTCTTCTTCTCTATAAAATTTCATTATATCTTCAAAAGAATTTTCCATATAATTATCTTA
>DAORGW010000049.1:0-3413 GCA_035356975.1 bacterium
AATACAGAAAACGATCCAGAAACTATTTCTTATGGGAAACATTTGAGTTTGATGAATATAATAGGGTCTGTGGCAATGCAGATAGATAAAATACTCGTATTTCATTATTTAGGATCAATTGATGTCGCTATTTATTCAATCGCAATCGCTCCCATAGATCAAATAAAACCTGTTTTTAAAAATATACAATTTTTACTATTACCTAAATTTGCATCAAAAAACATAAATTCAATAAAAAATAATTTAACACAAAAAATTCTAAAATCATCAATAATATTAATATTTATAGTAGTCCTTTATATTTTGGCATCGCCCTTTTTATTTAAACATATTTTTCCCCAGTATCCAGAATCAATATTTTATACTCAATTATACTCAATATCTCTTTTGACTGTTTTTATGGTCATTCCAATTTCAGTTCTTAGAGCTCATAATAAAAAAAATGAATTATATAAATTCAATCTTTTTGCTTTTGGTTTGCAAATAATAATAATTTTTATATCTGTTAAATTTTTTGGATTAATAGGAGTTATAATAGGAAGAATAATATCAAAATTTTTACATTTTGTATTCTCAATATACTTTACAAAAAATATTAATTAAAAATTATTTTTGAGTCTTTAACGTTTTTTAAATAGAAATTATAAATAATATTTTTATTTAAAAATAAAACTTTATCAATACTAATCGCATAATTTATTCCCAAAGAAGATCTCGGTCTCCTGCCTCTCTTTTCTATTCTTTTTTGTCTAATAACTTCATCAACTTCTATTAAAAACAAGCTCCTATCTCGACAAAATTTTCTATAATAATTTAAAAAAATAACCAAATCTTTTTCTTCTATTTTCCTATCAAAAATAGAAAAAGGAAGGTACATAAATCCTTGATCTATTATGTAATTATTTTTAAAAAAACATTGTGCTTCATTAGAAATGTATTCAAAAAAAATACAAATCTTATGTTTAAGTATGTTTTTATTTTTTTTGTTTTCAATAAAAATTATTTTTAAAACAGAAAAAAAATAATAAAACCTAAAACAACAAAAAAGCATCACAAAAAAATATCTATATCCATTTCTTTTTACAGATATTAAATCAGAACCAAATTCAAAAAATTTTTCTTTAGATAAAAACGTTTTACCAGAACCTGGCAACCCTATTACTTCAATTTTCATGTTTATCAAATTCAATTAAATAACTTTCTATAAATCTAGAAAAAAAATGATTAATTTGTTTAAAATTTTTTTTAAAAATTTTATTAAAAATAAAAAGAGTAAATTTTGGAATAAATTTATTTAGAAAAGGTATTCTGATTATAACTGGATAAATCTTTATATTAACAAAACCGATGTCATTCAACTCCTTTTCCAAATCAACTGGACTTATCTGTCCCTGATGCTGTAAGCGTTTATTTTTTTTAACTGGATTTTTGGTTATAACGATACATTTTGCTTTTTTGTCAAGTAAAGAATAAATTTTTTTAAAAACAATTAACTTATTATCAAGATATTCAATAGCCCTTGAAGAAAAGAAAAAATCATATTTTTTATTTGTATCAAAACTAGTTATATCTTCCACAAAATAATTAACGTTAGAAACACTCCTCATTTCCAAAAAAAACTGCATTTTCATTTCTTCTGAAATATCAACCAAATCAAAAGAAGCGCCTGGGCTAGATCTGTAAATAAATTTAGTCCAGGTGCCAGGACCTGGCCCGAGTTCTAAGCATTTTTCAAATTTCAAGCATTTTATTCTTTCTAGTATTGATTTTCCAGTCATATAATAATCAAGGCATAGGGACGGACTAGAGAACCATCTATTAAATTCATAAGAATCGTCGTACTTTTTACTAATTGCTGAATCGAAATAATCTTTCATCTCATTGTTTAAAAACATATTATATTTTTTTAAAAATAAAAAACACATGATAAGGATTTTCAAAAATTGTATAATCTTTAATCAACTCAAACCCTCTCTTTTTAAAATTATTAATTAACCATTTTTTTGACGTCTTCTTATTTCCAATTTCCCAATAATGACCATTCTTCTGAAAAAATGTATTTTCTTTAAATTTCGGAATGGTTAGTAATAGTTTTAAAGGTTTAAACAAGGGAATTTTAAAATAAAATTTAAAAGAAAAAACATTTTGTGGTAAAGATATTATAATATTTCTTTTTGACATTTTACAAATATTATCAAAAGCTACTTCAATATTTTTCAGATCTATATGTTCTAAAACCTGAAAGGCGCAAACAACATCAGAATAAATACTATTGATATGTTGACTTGAAATATCACACACCATGTCTGGTTCAAGGGAGTCGTCAATGTCTAAAGTAAGAATATTAAAACCTCTTTTTTTCAGATATTCAGAAAAGACACCACTTCCAACACCAATTTCAATAATAGATTTCGACTCCAAATCAAAAATATTTTTTATTTGATGCCAGTAGCTAACCCAACGAGAATAATGATCATATTTTTTATTATATTTTTCTAATTGATTCATATTTTTCTATAATTTTTTTTGCTCTATCTAGCCATGAATAATTTTGAACATCAGATAAAGCTTTTTGAGAAATTTTATTAACAATATCTTTATTTTTAAGACAAAAAATTATTTTTTCTGATAATTCCCTTTCATTACCGGGATTAAATAAGATTGAATTATCTTTATTTAAAATTTCTTTAATTGACGGTAAATTTGATGCTATAATAGGAGTTCCACTAGACATATATTCAAACATTTTTATAGGTGATGTAAATTTAACAGATTCTTCACTAATCGGAATATTAGGCAAAACAAGGATATCGGCAGCTCTCAAATAACAAGGTATTTCCTCGTGTTTTTTTTTGCCAACAAAAATAATATTTTTTTTATTGTATTTTTTTTTGTATTCATAAATATCAACATCACTACCTCCAACAAAAACAATCTTTATTTTTTCTTCAATAAAATCGGCTGATTTTGCCAAAATATCAGCTCCTTTCCAATCATATAGATGACCAACATACATAACTAATGTATCATCATCCGAAAAACCTATCTTTTTTTTACAATAAGATTTGTCAAAATTTATAGAAAATTTTTCTAAATCTACACCATTATGACAAACCATAACGTTGTTTAATCCATTTTTAATATGATGATCAGCTGTTCCATTTGAATTGCAAACAAGTAGTTTTACATTTTTTAGCATTTTCTTATAAATCCAAGATTTGGAACATGGCCAATTATGAGCTTCAAAAAAGACATTGTGCTTTCTTAACGAAAACAACCATGCTATTTCTGGACTTCTTGTATAAATTAAATCATTCTTTTGGAATTTTAAAAATAAAGATTTAATCAAAAAAAATAAATTATTTAAATATATAGCCTTGCCGAACAAAAATTTATCAAAAGGAAGAAAGTCT
>DAORGW010000050.1:0-870 GCA_035356975.1 bacterium
TTTTATGTACTTGTCAAGTCAAAAGATTTTTTGAATTTTCTCAAAATTTATTTTGCAGTCGTATTCTCTAAGCTTGTTAATACTGTCTCCCCAGATTTTGAACGCTTCCAATTTTAGCTATTTTTTCCGTTTTTCTGACAACTGTTAAAAACATTACGAAAGATTTCTTTACTTTAAATTTGTTTTAACACGATGAATAACAACTGAACAAAATAGACGAACAAAATAAACGATTAAAATGAACGATTGCATTTTGTAAGTGGATAAAATGAACGAATAAAATATATGAATATTATATGCAAATAAAACATACAGATAAAATATACAAATGAAATAAAACAGATAAATTTAATGATTATAATATATGATTAAAACAAAATAGATTTATAAATAAAAAAAAGCCCCCGAAGGGGCTTAAATTTTAACATCGTTTATATGGCTCTAAATATTCTAATAATTCTTTAGAACTCATTAGCTTTTGAACCAATACCCAGGCATCATAAGATGTCAACTGGGTGTTGAGTTCAGTAAGAAAGTCTTCAAGCAAACTCCACCTATCATAGCCATCTTCATCTGCCTTGTATTCAAGAAAAACCTTCATTAATTCATTCATATTATCCTCCTTTATGCCCTCATTCTTTTTGCAACAGCGGCATAAACTGTTACAAAAGTCGCTTGCAAAATAACCTGCAAGTGCCCAGGATAAAATAAAAGGTCAACCGACTATAACAATCGGCTGACCTTGAAAACTAATCTTCACTTTCACGAAGAAATCGGTCTATGATGTAGTCATAGACCGCATATAAGTTATCATTAGGGTAAATATCAAAGTCCCCTTTTTTTATTCTTTCAGACTTTCTTTGCATTATA
>DAORGW010000050.1:970-3400 GCA_035356975.1 bacterium
CCCCTTTTTTATTATATGCTTTTTTACAAATTATGCAAGTCTTTTCTAACATAATAAAGACTTTTTTATACCTAAAAAAATAATCACCATTTAATTTAAAGTTGCTCTAATTCTTTTTCTCTATCTCTTTTATCATATCTTCTTCTAATAATTCTGTTTCTTCTAATAATTCTGATAAATCACTATTTAGGAATTCTTCAATAAAAGTATTGTCTTTAATATCAAAAAAAGAATTTTTTATTTTATCTGATTGCTCTATAATGTTGGCTAATTCAGGGTTTACATTAAAATTATTTGAAAAATCAGCATAAGCACTTATAAAATCCATTGCACTTTTAAGCCTTATTTTTTCATCTGTAGAGCTTAAACATTTCTCTATAACACAAAAACTTTTGATTAATATTTCATTAAGCCTTTTACATATTTTTGAAGTAACAAAGTTAGAATAAATTTTACTTTCCAATTTTAGCACTTCATTAAATTCTCTATCTCTTAGCCAGTTATATAAAGTTTGCTCTGTTATATCACACTCCTTAGCAATTTCTCTTTTAGGCTTGCAGGTAAATACTAATAGCCTTATGGCTTTCAATTTGTTTTTTTCTCTTATCATTTTTTTTTACACCCCTTAAATCTAAAAATTTTTAAAAAAATATTAAAGAATTATTAAAGCATTATTAAAGCATTATTTCTTTTCAATCTTGTAAGTTATATTACCACCTTCATTGAAAAACTTTATCATATAAGAATTATAGCTTCCCCTTATATCAAACAAATAAGCATTAGGTTCACCTGTTGGATAAAGAGAGCTTAAATACTTTTTAGAAGTTAAGTTAAATACATAATATAAAGGCTTTTTATCCAATCCTTTTTTTCTTTTCAAAATCACTTGTTTACTACCATCAAAATTAAATACTGTTCCCTTAATATCAATATTAAAAAAGTTATTTCCTTCCATTTTTACACCTCATTATCATTATTATTTAAAAATTTTTCTTTTAGCTCATCATAAAGCTTTTTATATTCATATATATTAAAAACCACTTCCTTCCTTTCATTGTCAATCTGTGATAAAATAGTATATACTTGTGCCTTCTCATACTTTTCACTTAAAACCTTCTTAAGTTCATCATCAGGCAGAAAACAAAAAGGATAAAAGCCATATCTTTTAAAAGCTTTTTTACCATACTGCTTAAAATAAAATAATGCTTCAAAAATTAATGCTCTTAATACTTCAGGCTTTAAAACTTCAGAGTTTAAATTATCACCTGCATTAAATTTAAAAACTTCACTCATATAATTTGAGTAAATAGATTTTAAATTATCCCATTCATTTTTTAAGTCTTTTAGTAAATTAATGTTATTTTTTTTAACTTCCATATGCCTTAATAATCTAATTTCTCCTCTAACTATATTTTCATCTGTAAAATTATAGCATTGTTTTATATAACCATAGCCTAAACTATCAGACATTTCTTTTACTTTATTATAAAAGCAAACTTCCCTTAAAGTATTACCACTCAAAAAGCCATCAGGATAAACCCTTTTATAGGTTCTTTTAAGCCCTAACATTTTCAAAACTTCAGCATAAGTATTGAAATTATAGGAAGTTCTAACATTCTTGAATAAATCAAGCCTTAGTATTTTAGCATTTTCCAAGTCAACAACAATGCCATCACTTTTTAATTCATTTTTTAAGTTATTTATTGCAATCTCAAAACTATTTAAACCAATAGGGTAAAAATTATCTCTTAAACCAAACAATTTAGGTAAAGAGCATTGCAATCTAAAGCCCTCTTTATCTATGGTTACATTATAAGTTTTCTTGTTAGAATAAAGTTTATAAAATACTTCATTTGTAAATAAATCAACATCTGATACAAAGTGAAAGTTAATCTTATCTTTTAGTTTAAATTCATTTGTTGCCACCACTATACTATCAACCATAATCACACCCCAGGATAAAGATAAAGATAAAGATAAAGATAAATATAAGATTTTTTAATTTGTCTGATTTTTTCAGACTTTTTGCTCTTGATATACTAAGCAAAAAGTTTCTCTTGATTTCTTTGAAAGATTGTATTAAACTATTTTTAGCACAAAAGGAGGAGACTTTGATAAGAGGGTAAATATCAAAGTCCCCTTTTTTTATTCTTTCAGACTTTCTTTGCATTATATTCCTTCTGCAAATATTCTTCAACTGCACATCTAACAATCTCAGATACTGATTTTCTTTTTAATTTAGCCAATTTTATAAGTTCATAATCTGATTTTCTTGTAGTAGAGTAACTTCTAACAACATATTTATCTCTATCCATTTTTACCCCTTTTTTATTATATGCTTTTTTACAAATTATGCAAGTCTTTTCTAACATAATTAAGTATCGCATAATCACCATATTTTAGTAATTCTTCCGCTCTTTTTTTATAAGC
>DAORGW010000051.1:0-1868 GCA_035356975.1 bacterium
TTGTTTTTTGTAAATGTTTTTTTTCTAACCACATTAAATTTTTTCATATTTTTTATATAATTATTTTTTTAAATTATTAATATATTCGGTCAAGTCCCAAATTCTTTCTCCCGCATCGTCCACACAATAAGGATAATTAGTATTAGTTTTAACTTCATTGGCTTTAACGTAATGAATGGGTAAATCATAAAGGAAACGACCAATACCCCATTTAACCGCTGCTCTTTTGAAAGCATCTGAAGAATGTCCCTTCTGAGCGTCCATATTGCTTTCTGAGCCAGTATCTGACTTCCACACCCACTCATCTCCACATTTAATGCCAATAGAACAGAATAACATACCATTTTCTGAATAATATTTATCTTGCCAATTTTCTGCGCCAACCACTTCATCTAAAAGTTTTTGGACATCTCTACTGTCGATATAAGCAACACATTGAGCAGTTGGCTTGTTTTTAAAGAAAGATTGAACTCTCCATTTATAAGGTATTACTTTTTGTAAATCTTTAAGCATATTATTATAATTATTGTAATTTAATATTTGTATTTAATTCTTGTAATTTAGCGCAAGTATCATCAAATTTTTCTTCTGTCTTTTCTAAATCTCTTTGCGTATTATTTAGATTGTCCAATGCTTCTCTCAATGCTTTCTGGTCTTTTTCTTCTTGTCGTCTAAGCTGATAAAGCAAACTATCTAAGTATTCGTATTCTTCGAGCAATTCTTCTCTTGTTTTTTCTTTAACAAATTTTTCAAATTTCATATAGTTTTTTATATAATTTTATATAATTTAAATAATTCATTATAACTTGCTTCTATTCTAGCAAGATAATCTTTTGCTGTCCATTTTATTTTTTTAGAGGTTTGAAAATACTTCCAACCATATCGTTTCATTTCTTTGTGTTCTTCAATTTTCCAGAGTATTCCTTTTCCCCTAAAACCATCAAAGGTTAAACCAGCATTAAAGCCTTGTTTGTATTCTTTTGATTTAAGCGTTGGACATTTCATATTTTTGTAATAAATTTTTATTTGTAAGTGCCAGAGTGGAAGAAGTTGGAATTAAATTTGGCTATTGCCTTAAATTCTTTCTTCAACCACTCTAGCCACTATTATTATAATAGCACATCAGCAGAATAAGTCAAGTATATTTATCCACAGCCTATTTTAGCTTATTTTAGATTAATATTGCCACACTCCCACTTTTTTAATTTTAAATTTTTTTAATTATTTAAATTAATTAAATAATCATAATAATATTTTGGTATTTGTTTATATTGGTTTTTTTGCCAGTTTTTATCTCTTATTAAATGCTTACAATTACCCGGGAACATATTAATCTTTTTTATTTCATAATTACCAGCTTCGACAATATCTTTAAAATATTCTTTGGTGTTATTTAAACTTATCCATTGATTTTTATAATATTCAACCATAGAAAAATTAACATCATTTCCCTTTCCCACAAATTCAGCAATATCTTGGTCTAAAACACATTCGCCTTTGTCTAATTTATCCCAAATAAATTTTTTTAATCCTTTCATATATTATTTATTGTTTTTTCTAATTCTAATAAAAAATTATAGATTTCTTTTACTTGAGCTATCGCAAAATTAGCCTCACCAATTGCTTCGTAATCTTCTTTATTTTCTCTGGCATAATTTGATAACTCTTCCATCTTGTCCAATGTTTTTTCTTTAATCTCATTTACAAGAGAATAAAGAGAAGACTTAAGAAAATCACTAAACACACTTACTTCAAGCACCGCCTGCCCAGTTTTTTCATCAATATAACTATCCTTTAATAATTTTTGATATTTTGTCATTATTTCTTTAATTGACATATATTTATTAAATTTTATAAATTTATTCTTT
>DAORGW010000051.1:1968-3353 GCA_035356975.1 bacterium
TAATTAATTATTTAATAATTTACGAGATAAATTATCCGCCACCATTAACAATTGATTATAATATCTGTTTTTTATTCTTTGCTCATAATCAATGTCCGAAAATATATCTAAAGTGTTTACTATATCATTAAGTCTTTCTAATGTCTTAAATTGTTTTTTTGTTATATTTTTGGTCATATTGTTCATAAAATTTATCAGTCTTTGTTATCTTTCCGTCTTTTAAAATTATTATAGGGCTAACAGACCTTTGTCTTTTTGTCCTATTATTATTATTTTTAAATTTTTTTGTTTGTTTTCCTAAATACCAACCTAACTCCCAACCAGTCTTTGAGCACACCCTATTGTGCTTGTGGCAATATTTTTGTATAATATAATCACCATAGTAATCCGTTCTCATTAATCGCATTTCTATTTCACACCCCTTAGCGCTACAATGAAAATGTTTATTATCATATATTATCTCATTTCCGTTTTTATCGTGAGGAAGATTAGAGCTTTCACAAATTCTATTAATTATTTCTTTGTCTGAAAAATTTTTTATATTAATAAAATCTTTATTGTTGTGTAATCCTAATTTCCATAAGTTTTCTGCGTTAACCGACATATTGTATAATATTAATTATTTTATTACATAGCCTATTATAGCACACCCACAAAAAAAGTCAATACATTAAATAATATTTAATATTAGCTAGTTTTGATTAGCGCTTTAAAATATGGTATAATTATATAGTAAAGATGAAATAGTTTTTTTTAAGGCAAATTTGACCAGAGCCTATAGGCATACGCCCTTACTCAAAGTAATACAATAGTGGGGGGAAAATGGGCTTAGCTGATTTTTATAATCGGCTTTGCCTTTGAGAAAATTATGAAAAACAAATTAAAAATAGGGGGGTTTACCTTCTCTGTTAATGAAGTTTCTGGTCTAGCCGAAAGCGGTTCTGTTTCTTTTGATAAATCAATTATTTTAATTAATAAAGAACAATCAGATGATAGAAAGAAATCGGCCCTTATTCACGAAATAATTGAGACTTTTTCAGAAATATATAATTTACAATTACCGCATCAAACCATACAAACACTAGAGGCGGCTATTTTTGCCTTTTATAAAGACAATTTTTAATATGCCATTACTTAAAGGAAAGAAAAACATTGGCAGAAATATAAAAACCGAATTAAAACACGGTAAACCGAGAAAACAAGCAATAGCAATTGCCCTATCTGCTGCTGGCGCTAAACTAAAAAGAAAGAAAAAATAAGGCTATAACCTTAAATATTAATTATATTTTCGGGTAATAACCTTAAAAGCTTTAATAGTGCTTTGAATTGAGTGCTGAGCTAGCCCTCCCCCTGCCAATGCTCTGGTAGGGGGTGTCCCAGCACTC
>DAORGW010000052.1:0-3289 GCA_035356975.1 bacterium
GTACGACACTGCATTCGCATTGCAGAGACGCGAGTTCGATTCTCGCTAAGTCCACATTAGACGATTTCTTTTTTTCCTCGCCCCTCGCTTGAGCTTCGCCAAAAATTTTTTGCGAGCGGGCGGCAATTAAAATCAATCTGGTTTATTCCAATTTTTTCTTTCCCGAATTTTGTTAATATATCCATATCCATTACTTGCCCATTCTTCTCCGAAAGAAAAAAATCCATAAGGTAAGGAATTTTTGGCCAACGGGTTGTGAACGATGATAAAATTTTCTCCCATTTCTTCCGGCGAACGCGGACTATTCAAGATGCTGTCTATGCAATAAATTACGGCACTAATGCCGGAATGGGCCTCGTCTTCGAAAAACAACATTGGCACATCTTTGCCACTACGCTTTCCGATTGTGGGGCGGCTAGACCAAAATGATTCTGGATTTTCTTGTCTAATACTCTTAATGGGCAAGGTCAGATGCCCAATTCCGAAAAGGGATTTTAGAATTAGCGGAAGGCCGGGTTCAACATGCTCAATAGCCGAACGATTAACCGCTATCACATAAGGTTCATTTTCTTTCACAATACCGCTCGTAAGTTTAGCTTGATATTTTTTAAATTTCTTGTCCAGCACATTGGCGATACGAAGCAACATTGCTTCTTCCGGCACATTTTGCACGGTTCCATAAACTATATCTGGCACTTTATCGCTTCCGCTACCTTTTTCCGCCGCTACCGCTTCAATCCAGGCAAGTCGCTTATTTTCGCCACTTCGCAAATCAAAATCGGGACCGGAACTAATATGTTTTCCTAATTTAAATCCCCTATTAAGCAAAGTTGCCCCAAGATACAATTCCCACGAACGTTGCGTAAATTGTTTTTTGAAATCGTTAAGAAATTGGGTATCGGCATATGGTTCATATTGTCGCCATAACTCTTCCATCCATTCTTTCGCTTTACGCCGAGACGTGTCAGCAGCTTGGTAAATATAACTGATGTCGTACGCTGGAAACTTCTTCTGCAAATTTGCTAATTCTTCATTGTTTTTTACTTCCCCCAAGTCTTCAAATAAGTTCATCTCGTAATTATTAAAATTTTAGAAATTGTTGTGTAGGTTTTTTTCTTAAAACTAAAAACAATTTCGTCTTTTGTTGATACTAAGGCGTTATCAAAAAATTTATCAATTTCGCTAAATACAAAATCAAAATCTCTTTTCAATTTCCAGCTTTCCTCTAAATTATTTTTACTTGCCAAAACTACGAAAAACCTATTATCTGCCCCAAATCTTTGTGTGCCCTGATTTTCATAAAGCCAAACAATTAAATTTTTTGGGTTTTTCAAAGCTTGCTCAAGAGTAAAATTTTTTGGTAGATAAGTAATTTTTAAGTCAAACGGTTGATCATCAAAGAAAATATCAACGCCAAAATTATTTTTAAGCGTAGGAATAACTTTTGAATGTTGGCTGATGTGGTCTTCAATTAAAACTGTTGTCCAGTGATTATACCAAGTAGCGATTACATAATGCGTAATATCATCATGAAGTCTGCTTTTTACACCTTGAATTAAATCTTCATACCTTACAAATCTCCGGACATACTCGGTTTGAATTTTTTGGTCCAATTGTCCTTGAACAACGCCCCATCTAAATTCTTGAACTTTTAATACCTCTTGCTTTAATGCCTCATCTGATATAAGTTTTTGCCTTTCTTCAACTTGTTCTTGATATTTTCTTTTAATAAATTCATCGATTTTATTTTGCGGAACATCAATGAGTTTTTTAATAAGATTTGAAGCAGTGCCTCTTGCGTCAACGCCTAAAGTTCTCGCCAATTCTTTTAAATCATCTAATTTGATAGCCCCTAATTTTAGATTCGCTAATTCCTTTTTTGAAACTAACATAATTATTTTTTTTGAAATAATAAAATATATTCGTGCCTAAAAATATAAAAGCCCCCGACCAAGGCCCTATATCGCCATAAATGTTCTTGGTTTCTTTTGGCACGATTATTAACCATGTTTTTAACTAAAATACTTTTTAGTATCAAGCCGCCTCGGTTTAATACTTCTTGCATAGTCATAAATCCCAACGGTACCCATTCGGAATTTGTATATTTATCGCCAATTACAACCGCTAAATAATGTTTTCTTTCAAGCAAATTCAAAAAATTAGAAACAACATCGCCGAAAAGTTTTAGAAATTCCTGAACTGATTTAGCATTACTTAAATCATCTTCTCTATCGCTAAATTTAATGATATCGTGATATGGGGGGTGCATTATTATAAGTTGAACGTTTTGTTTCTTATGATTTTTCAATACTTCCTCAACCTTTTTTCGCGTAGCTTCTTTGGTGCTGTCGGCAACTAAAATTGTTGAGAATAGTTTATCTCTAGAATCAAATAGTGTTTCCTGTCTGATTCTTTGCTCGGCCATTTCTGCAATTTTTGGCAATAACTCGATTCCTACCCCGTTTCTCCCCAACCTTTTACATTCAATTAAAGTAGTTCCGCTTCCTAAAAAAGTATCCAAAACAACATCACCCTTTTTTGTAAATCTTCTCATTAGTTGGTTCGGAATTTGAGGAATAAAATTTCCGTGATAATCACCCTTATGCGAACCGGACTTATCCCGTTCGCCAATAATCCACAAACTATCAGTCAAAAGGTCTTGATATTCTTTCCAATTTTTTAAGTTTAGGTCATTTATTTTTGGCATAGTTTTATTTTATTAAATCATCAACTGCCACCTCTAACGCTTTGGCGATTTTAGCCAAAGTTTTTATCGTCGGGTTTTTGTTCGCCCCCGACTCAATTTTGATAATTGTCTCATAGGTAACGTCGGTAATTTTTGACAACCTATCTTGCGAAATCCCCATTTTTTTGCCTGTATTTTTTGATGTTATCGGCTATTATGGATTCGTTGTCTGACTTCATTGTAATATAATATATTACTATATTTAAATTGTTGAGCTTTGTTAATTTATTACTATAATATCAGAAAATTAAAACTTAGTAAATTGAAAATTATCAAGCAAGGGAGTTCCTTTGTGTCGCCCACGTCGGGCGGGCGGGACGAATTTTCAGAAATTAGCGTCAGGGTTTTCTCGGTAAAAGCCCGAACTTTTTCCAGCAAACACCACCAAATTGGATTTATCCAGTAGCCATAGTCTTGATAGCCGTCGATGAATTGTTCAACTTCCAATTTTTTCTCAACCGCTTTTCGGATTCGGTAGCTTGTATTTCCCATAGACTTCCTGCTTGATAGTCCGGTGATTTCGATCAGCTCGCGATAAATCAT
>DAORGW010000053.1:0-3218 GCA_035356975.1 bacterium
TGCAACGCCTTATAAAATTTTTGTTCTTTGGTCATATTATTACCTCAATATTTCTTTAATTATAAATCTTTTTGTTTCTAAGTCCATAAAAAGCCCGCCTGTAAAGATAAGAAAAAAGTTTGTTTAATCATCGTTAGATGGAAGTTGCGTAGCAATTTCATTATCTCTTTATCTCCTATGAAGTTAAATGGCAAAAACATCGGCATAATTTACGGTCTCGTTTCCGGAAAGGTAGGTTTTCGAATTGCACATAACGTTTCGCGGCTATGCGCCGTTTTAATGGCGTATAGCCGCTGTTATCGGCTGTATTTCTTCTATTTCATCAAAAAGTGAATTAGCTGATATATCATTAGAAACTAAATAATTTGAGATAAATAGTTCATTTCCTTTCATATTGGCATTTTCGCCTACATTTCTCATTCCATATGTCAAATTCCATTCTTTGATATAAGCAAATGAATATAAATTTTTTATGTATTCGCTATTATCATATGTAAGTAGCCATTTATGTTTTGTATTTTTGAGTACTTCAGCAAGTCGTTCGTGATCAAATGTTTTGTGTAGTATGCCATTTTTTCCATATAATGCTGATTTTGTAGCAGAATAATACGGAGGATCAAGAAAAATAAAAACATTTTCGCCTTCTGCTTCTACTACTTTTTGGTAATCATAATTTGTTATTTTTGTATTAAGTAAAATCTTTGATAATATGTTTACTCTTTCTATACTTGATTGAGTAAACCGTTTTTTAAATGCTGCATCTGAAAACCCGCCACTTTCACTTGTTCCTGAGAAGGTAATTCTATTGAATACAAAAAAAGCAGCTGCTTTTTCTATTTCATTAAATAAATTAATATTTATTGTCAAGTAATTAAATAAATCTTTACCATTTTTAAATGTATCCTTCCAAATTTGGATTTGAGTAATTAGTTTTACTGGATTTTCTTGTGTATGTTTCCAGAAATAGTAAAGATTTTCATATAAGTCATTTATCCAATATATTTTATTTGGGTATCTTTGTTTAAGATATATAAAAACAGAACCACCTCCAACAAAGGGCTCTCGATATTCTTTAAAATAAGGAATCAATTCAGCAATATATTTTATCGCCTTACTTTTTCCACCAGGATATCTTAAAGGAGTTTTTATCATTTATAAACCCTTTTTAATTAATACTTCAAAGTTATTTTCGTGAGCTTCTTTAAAAAGTTTCTTTAAAATGTCTTTGTCTTTTTCACTGAGAAATTTATTAGTATTTAAGTTAGATATAGTAATCTCATCTTTAATTCTACTTGAGGTCAATTTTAGAGTTGGAATAATTTTATATTCTTTTCCCGAAACAGAAACATTTTTTAAATTGGAAAAAAGTATCATTTTTAATAATCCATCTTTGATGTCCCCAATACTTGGTAAAATAGAGATTTTTGAGTGTTTATCCTCAATTAAAAAAAGAGTGCTTTTCTGTATAACTAATTCATCAACAGTAAAATAATATTTACCTCCAAGGTAATTTTCAATAGTAATTTTAGCCTTTGTCAAAGTAGATAAGGACTCTTTGGGTTGTATTGTTTTAACTTCACGTTTCTGAGCTTCTTTAGCCTTTTGTCTGGATGTTATCATAAATTCATTTACGCCTTGCATAAATTGCTTTGCAAATAAATCAATTCCTTGTTCGTTATGAAATTCAACTTTTAATTTTTTGCTTATTGAATTATATGCTTCTTTTGATTTTTGAATTAAATATGGAAAAGAATATTCAATTTCTTTTAAATTCCAATGTAGTGCAGAACTATGATAATTTTTTATTTCAGAAATTTTTCGTTTTGTCCACTCATTATCAAATTGTTGATTTGTTATTTTATTCTTTCCCGATTTGTGTTTCTCTGCTGTTTTATAGTAAGAAAATACAACAAAAACATCTAATAAACTCATCAATGAAACAGTATCCCATTGAATAAAATCCCTATCACCTTCTTTACCCTCATCTTTAATAATTGGAATGATAGTTATTCTCTTTGCAGTACTAAGTGTGTTGTAAACTCTTTCATAAGGATATGATCTTGTTCTTTTGGGTGATACCCATTTAGATAATCCAAAATTAAACCCATCATAATTAATAATACAACTTGATGGCAAATCATTTATATCTAAATTTTTGAAATTAAAAACTTCTAGTTTGTTTGTTAGAAAGGGCTTGTATTTGATGCCGGTTATTTTTGCTGTAATTTCCATATCATGTACTCATTTTTTTATTAATGTATTCCAAAGTCACATACCTATATTTGCCTTTATTTCTTTCAATTATTTCTAAATTTTCAACATCTATTTTTGATCTTATAATATTTTCTAAATCTCTTATTATTTCTATGCCAATTGAGTTTCGATGAAGCAAATTAGCGACTTTCATAGTAGTTCCACTTCCTAAAAAAGGATCTAAAACTGTTTCGCCAATATAAGAAAAAAGTTTAATAATCCTGTAGGGAAGCTCATCGGGAAAAGCAGCAATACCTTTTTCTAACTCCGAACCTGGTAGAACATTGGTCATTTCCCATAATGTTCGGTGCCAATTATTCTTTTGAAATTCTTTAATATCGATTTTTGATTTTTCTTTTATTTCTTTAGAAATGGAACTGTATTTGAATTTCCCTTTCTGAAAAATAATTATGCTTTCTAATAAATTATCCGGATAAAAATACATGGGATAAGGATTTTGTAATAAAACACCACTTCTTTTACTTATTCTTAAATAACCATCTGGCTTTTTCCAGACAATCCTATCTCTGTAAGTAAAACCTGCGTGTTGAAAAATTTTTGTAGCATCTGCGGTAATAGGATATTTTTTCCCATCTACAAGCATATCATCTATGTTTAGAGCGAATATCCGTCCTTCTTTTAGAACTCTGAAAGATTCTTTTGCAACTTTTTCAATTACACCTAAATATTGTTCATAGCTTTTAAAAAGATTTTTATAATCAAACGGAGCATTAAAATATGGTGGAGAAGTTACAATTAAATGTATGCTTTCATCTGGCAATTCTATCATGCTAATTGAATTACCAAATATTAATGTATGTTTAGTATGCATTATAGTTTTTTTACAAAGTTATTATTTTTTTTCTTCTAATTTATATAACTGTTTTTCATTAATATTGCCGATAACGGATGGCGGTATGTTTTTGTTGCCGATTTCGGAGCACGTCACTGTCAAGCCACGATGA
>DAORGW010000054.1:0-3068 GCA_035356975.1 bacterium
CTGATTATACAGAAGGAGAAGTGATAGAATAATATGACTAATAGATTTATTATTTTATTCTATTTACAATTTTATAATAAATATTGTATAATATTTATATAAATAAAAATCAAAAAATAATAAAATAAAAATAATCATTCGATCCTTTGACAGTCTTAGGGTTCAGGGTTTAACAAAAACAAAAAAATGTTTAATAATATTGACGAACTCAGAGAAATAATTGCTCAAATAGAGCTTCAAATAAATAAAGCAAAAGCAATTTTTAATGAATTTGGAATTGAAACGCCAAGTTATTCTTCTGATTTTCTAAGTAAAGCAAAATCTCTTGGTTCCGAGACAATGCAAGGAAATACAAAAATTATCGAAGGTGTTTTTGATGGATCTCAGATGATAGGACCAGATGGAAAAAGATATTCAATTCCTGCAAATTATTGTTCTAAGTCAAAATTAGTTGAGGGTGATATTTTGAAATTGACAATAAAATCAGACGGAAGTTTTGTGTATAAACAAATTGCTCCAATTGAAAGAAAAAGAATAAAGGGAGTTTTATCAAAAGATTTTACAAGTGGAGAATTTACAATTGTAGCAGACGGAAGACAATATAAAGTTATAAAAGCAAGTGTTACATATTTTAGGGGCGAAGATGGAGATGAAGTAATTGCGCTTGTTCCAAAAGATGGAGAATCAGTTTACTGTGCTGTTGAAAATATTATAAATGTTACAAATAATAACATGGATTTAAAAATTGATGATTCTCTTGACTACGAAATATAAATAATTTTTTTATATAATAAGGGGCCCCTCGGGGGCTTTTTTTAGATATTTGAATTATGTTTGATTTTAAAGTAAAATATGCTTATGATTATTAAAAATATTTATGTCACAAACACTATATAGAAAATACAGGCCACAGAAATTCGAAGATGTTATAGGTCAAGAACATATTAAATTAACGCTTCAAAATGAGATTTTAAATGATAAAATAGCTCATGCATATTTATTTTCTGGTCCACGCGGAATTGGCAAAACAACACTTGCTCGTGTTTTTGCGAAAGCAATAAATTGTCAAAAAAGAAATGCTTTTGAGCCTTGTAATGAATGTGATTCTTGTAATTCAATTACAGAAGGAAATAATTTGGATTTAATTGAAATAGATGCTGCATCAAATAGGGGTATAAACGAAATAAGAGAACTTCGTGAATTTGTAAAATACGCTCCAAGCAAGAATAAATATAAAGTATTTATAATAGATGAAGCGCATATGCTTACAATAGAAGCATTTAATGCACTTTTAAAGACGCTTGAGGAACCACCAAAACATGCTGTTTTTATTCTTGCTACAACAGAGGTTCATAAATTTCCTCAGACGATTATTTCAAGGTGTCAAAAATTTGATTTTAAAACAGTCGACATTGAAAAATTAAAAAATCACTTAAAAAACGTTTGTTTAAAAGAAAAAATACAAGTAGATGTCTCTATAATTGATAAAATTGCTAGACGCAGTGGGGGATATGTAAGAGACGCTCTTTCAACACTTGGACAAATATTATCACTATCAGAAAATGGAGAGGTGAGTCGAGAAACAGCGGATTTAATTTTACCTGATTCTGATTTTGCACCGATTATAGAACTTGTTGATAGTTTAGCTATGAATCAATTTGAAAATAGTATAAAAGTTATAAATAATTTAGTTGTAGACGGAATTGATTTAAATTATTTTACAGAAGAACTTATTAATTATTTAAGAAAAATAGTTTTGATGAAAATAACTGGTGCTTCAGAAAAATATTTGTGGGATGTGGAGCGACACATTGAAGAAAAAATAATAGAACAATCCGAAAAATATAATTTAAATATTTGGAATGTAATTTTAAAAGAATTTATTACTGCCTATGAAAATTTAAAAAACGATAGATTTAAACAACTTCCTCTTGAAATGGCAATAATTTCAATTAAAACATTTTTAGAAAAACCAATAAGCGTTGCAAATATTGAATTTGGTTTAAAAAAAAATTCTAAATCAGAAAATAATTACCCCAAAAACCAAGAATCTCAAAAAAAAGTAGAAGAAAATGTATCGAAATATACACTAAAAGCACAAATTTCCGATATAGTAAAAATTTGGCCACAATTGCTTTTAAATTTAAAAGACTACAATCATTCTCTTTCTGCTTTTTTAAAAGTCGGACATCCTCTTAGAATTGAGGGCAATAAATTAATAATTGGTTTTGAGTTTAAATTTCATAAGGATAGAATTTTAGAAGCAAGTCATAAGAAAAATATTGAAGAAGTTTTGTCAGGGATTTTAAATGAAAAAGTGATAATTGATTCAGAGCTTGATGAAAATTATAAAGAAAATAGAGATGCTGTTTCAGGTGCAATTTATGAAACAATTTCTAATGAGAATGATGAGACAATAAATAATTTAATTGATGAACTTGGTGGTGAGGTGGTTTCTTAATATATAAAATTCCTATAAATAAAAAAATATATCTCTTGGTGAGATATTTTTTTATGGCTCCCATTAGTGGACAAATTCAGAACCGCTAATTGGGCTAGTATTAAAAATGATCTTCAATTTAGCGGTATTTTAAGTCTTTTTTCTGGCTTGTCATTTCAGAACTAATTATCATTTTATATTATAATCAACTAACTTTGTATACCATTCTTCGACAGTCCCATTGTGATTATAGTAATCTTGACCAATACCAATTCCAGGAATAAATTCAGTTCTAGATAAATCAGATAATGTGTAATATGAAATGATGTATTTTTTATAGATAGTTTTAATAATATCTTCAACTAGGTAACAATAATAGTCATCCTTCCTTTCTTCATCGTTTAGCCATTTGTCACCAACTTTCAAATTTTTATCTAGAACAAATTGATAGTCTTCCACATTATCTAGATTTGGAATACTACCATTTTTTATTTGTTCAAATGTTTCTTCTCCCTGAATAAAATAATATTTATTATCTTTTAAGATAATTGTTGTTGGCTTATTTTCCATTACAACAAATAATGGAAAATTCTCAGCTAAGGATGCTTTTATATTTTCGCCAATAAAG
>DAORGW010000055.1:0-2909 GCA_035356975.1 bacterium
CATCTGCAACTGTTATTCCATAATAAATAATTAACGCATAGGCCTTTTTTAATTCTGATGAACTCTTAATATGTTTATCAATAAAATCTAATACTAGGTCTTCTCTTGTATCTAAATTAAAGCACTTTAAAATTTTATCTAAAGCCCAAAGAGGATTAGTTTCAGGAAAACGATCAAAATTATGTAAAAATTTATCTATCACTTCATCGGCTCCATTATTAAAAATATCTTTAGCCACTAAATTACTGAACGATTCAAATTTAGGGAAAATTTGGGAATAATATAGATCAGACTGCTGTTTATTTTCAATCATCCTATCAGCGACAAAAGACGGCAAAGTTTTAAAACTATAATAATCACGATCTCTATAAAAACTGTCTAAAACCCCAAGTTCATTTAGAACCAACAAAGCATCAGAATCAAGATCTCTTTTTTCAAGATTGTATTTATTAGAACCTTTATTTCTATTATATTCATTTTTATTGGATAAATAATTTTTAGCCGCCTTATAAAAAGCTTCCTTTTGACCATTGTTAACCGCAACATCAAGTATGTCCTCATGATCTACGTCCTGCTCTTTCTTATATTGAAGTTCTGGATTTTTATGAAGTTCTGAGGTTTTAAAACTTAATAATAATAAATGATTATAATAACAACTATCTGCTGTGGCATCTTCACTTAATAAATCAGCTTCTGCCTTAGCGGTTAAAATATTTTTTAAATCAATTATATCTTTTTCAATAGATTGAATTGGACTAATTCCATTATTTGATCGCCAATCCATTAATTCCTGCAACCATTCCTGGATAATATCCTCCGCTTTTTTCTCTTGACCGATTTTTTTAAAATAATGACTAAAAATCTCCGCTGATAAGCCAAGCTCTTTATCAATGTTTTGCCAATATTCAATTTTATTTTCTTTTTTAATTTGTTCAAATTTCATATTTTATCCAGTAAAATCTTATCTTTATTTTACCAATAATTTAGCCATTTGTAAATCAAAACAAGGGCACTCTAGCTAAAAACCTGCTAATTTGGCTAATTTTCTATTCCCATAAAGGTGTTAGCACCTATCTAGGAATCGAACCCTAAAATGCTCGGTTTCTGAGTTACTTTACACGATTTAATCAACGCTCGGGGTCGCGGACGATGTTCGAACCAAAATAATATTATAAAAATTATTTTTATATATTTACTCCTTTGGAATTTGAGGAAATTTTACTATTTCACCAAGCCCCTTATAAATAGCATCTCTACAATCTTTTTTGAATTTTTCGTTTTTATTCTCGCTTAAGTATTGAGCTACAAAAAATAAGTCAACTGTTTTTATCAATGCAATTTTTTCTCTATTAGCACCTACCTTGCATTTTTTAGTAAAATCTAAATTTCTCTTGTTCGGCTCAATTAATCTCTGTGGATTTCCAAACAAAATACCATAAGCTTTTTCAGAAACATCTTCTCTTTCAAAATCTGCATTTAAAGATTCAAGTAATTGTCTAAATTTTGTAATATTAATATCCTTATCATCCTTTCCTTCGCACTCACCAATATATCTATGATTTTCAGGACTGGTTATAACTTGATCGATTTCTAGTATTCCGTCGTTATAATTTTCTGCATGATAACCCAAAATTATTAAAGCTTTTATTACAGCCTTCTCTAATGACTTACCTTGTTCAAAAAGTAAATCTTTTAGGGAATTTTTATCAACAAATTCTTTTTCTAATTGTTCATTTTTTAAATTTATTTCATTAACTTTTTTTAAATTTTTTTCTATTATTTTTTCTATTATAGATGCATTTTTTAACAAAAAATCTTTTTTATTAGCCCATTTTGGAGTTGGTGTCTTTTCAGAATCAGAAGTTAATTTCTGATCAATCGCTATTAAACAATCTCTTAATCTGTATCCAAATTTTATTGCATCTTCGGTCCAAAACTGTTTGTCTCCTTTTTCATCGTACTTAATAAATTTATCTTCATCATATTCTAAACAAGGTAGAGCAACAACATGACCAATACCTATTTTATAAACTGCTCCTAAAATTTTTGTCTTATCTTTCCCGGTAAAAATTATCTGTAAATCATTTTTGTTTTCTATATATAATTGGTATTCCAAATTTTCTTTAAATTCTCTATAAAAATTACTAAACATTGAATTTCCTGAAAATTCAATTGCTTTTCCTGACGCAGACGTTAATACTCCTAAATTAATAGGTAAAAAGCTATAATTACTTTTTTTATATGTATTATAATTTGTTTGCCCTTTTCTTGGACTGTTCGTTCCATTCGAAAGATAAAAATCTTTTTTTTCAGCTAATATTAAAAAGACTGTTTTTCCAGAGTGTAAATAATCAATAAGCTCCTTGTTTAGGCGTAAAATTTTGTTTTCATAATCACTTGATGTTGTGGGGTTATAACAACCACCCCCTGCGTTAAAAGAAACGTAGCCATAATTATCTGGTGTAAAAAATTCTGGGGAAATTATTAGAATATCAGCGTCCATGAGAGATTTTCTTGAATCAAAACCAATATAATTATCTGACTGACCAGGTACTTCATATCCAATTGTAATAATTTTTTTATTCATTAATAATATTAAAAGTATTAAATTATTTGCTTCCAGGTTTACGGACGATAATAGAATCAACTTTTAAAATTATTTTAAAAGTTTTTTATCAAATGTTTCTTCAAATTTTTCACTCAAAGAATTATTAACTTTTCCTTCGTTAAAGAAAGGTAAACCAATCAAACGAAAATCCTTATTTTCTATCTTCAAATCAACTGTATGGCTTTTTTCAATTTCAATCAATAGTTGTTGTTTCCAGCCTTCTTTTGATTGCTCAAAAGTATTTTTCGCGTCCAAAAATTGATCACCTTTTGGCTCAATAAAAATCTGATACATAACTTCT
>DAORGW010000056.1:0-2855 GCA_035356975.1 bacterium
AAACCGCCCCCGACGGGACGGAATTCGCGGATGCGATTTTCAATTCGGAAAGCATCTTCCGCTGAAAGTAAAACTTGCCAGCTTATTTTTTTGTTTCTGTGTTGCGAGCAACTTCTCTAATTCCACCGTATTTTTCTACACGTTCATTTTTCTTGGATAATGGCAGGGGGGGGCGAAGGGAGAATACCCGAACCAAAAACGCCATATCATCTTTTGTTGTATTTTGCGAAATATTCGTCAATTTCATTTCTTAACTCTATCCCCACTCTTTCAAAACATTTTAGCAAATCCTCATATGTTCCTTCGCCACCCAGAAAATCCCAAAATTCATTAGCAACTTTTAATTCTTTTTCTAAGTCAAGCATTCCGCGTATTGTCCAACGATTATATGGTTCCGGGTCATATGGATTATAAGGAATGGCAATTAAAGTTTGTGCCCTTGCTTTTGGATTTTCTGCTAAAATTATTGCTGTCCATTCCAACAGGGTTCTTTTAAACTCTTTGAAACCGCCAGAATTTGGTTTTGCTGTTTTTATATCAAACAAAAATAATTCCCCTGAATAACTTTCCAGCAGCACATCTACTTTTGTTGGTTTAATTTTTCTAAATTCTCCCTGTCTTGCTACTTTCTTAATGACTTCAATTTCTTTCTGTTTGTTCGGCGAAGTTTTTGCCGTTGTAAGATTATCCATTATATTCTGGATTTCCATCTGGGCTTTTGAACTGATTTTATCGCCCGCTATGGCCTGAGATTCTGCTCGTTTAAATTTACTTTTGGCTAAAGAAATTGCGACTGGCTCAAAAATGCTTGTGCCAAAATTAGTATTCAAAGAATGGATAAAAGAAAACAATGCCATCCTGTCCTTACCAAGCAATCTTGAATGAAAGGGCATTGCTGCCGGCTCCGGTTTATAGTTTTGAAATTTGCGCCTAAGCGCATTTTTTAAAACGTTTTCTACATCTACAATTTGTTGTTCAGTTAAACTCATATTTTTGATTTTAAATGGAAAATTATTTCTGAGTAAGGATTTTTATCTCGTTCTGTTCGATTTAACACCGGTCGTTTATATTGATTAATAATTTTCATGCCGGCCTTTTCGGCGATTGTGGGGTATAAATTCCATTTATCGTTGGCAACCAAAAAAACATTGAATTCTTTTGAAAGATATTTTTTTGAATTAAATAATGCTTGTGAAATTCCTTCCACATAAGATTTTTTTGCTTCTTGCCCCTGCCCCTTGTATAAAGGCCCTATTTCTAGTTCATCCTTTCTTTCAAAACCGAAAAGGTCATAAGCGTAAGCATGTTGTTCATGATAATCTATTTGTCCCACATAAGGAGGTGATGAAAAAATGCCTTTAATTTTTTGTTTCTCAAAAAGATTATAGAATTCTTTACTTCTGGAATTTATTTCTTTTGCTATATCAACAGTTCTTGAATCTCCGGGAATAGTCGCCCAATAAGCACCATTCTTTATTTTTTGGAACTCTTTTATCCGTGCTATTGTGTCGTTGGCATAGCGATCAAACCAATATTTTATCGAAAAGAGCGGCTTGCAAATTTTTTTATGTTTCCAGCAATAATAAGTGGTTACTTGCGGTTCTTTTAATGTTGCCAAATCGGAATGTGTTGTTGCCCTGCAAGAACGCATTGTTCGGCTTAATATAACCGCCGAAACTCTTTTATTTTTTTCATTCTTTATTTTTTTGATTTGTTCAAATGCAAAATCAATTTCTTTTCGTATGTTTTTTATGTACCATTTATCAAGAAAAGTTTTGTTCTTCTCTTGCTTCAATTCAATTTTATACTTTTCAATTAATCCATCATAAATTTTTAAAAATTCTTTTTCTTTAACAATTGAATATTTGTCTTCATCAATTTCTTTTTTATAAATTTTCCTTTTAAAATCGGGGGACGGAAAGTTTTTATTATTAAATTTTGCTAATTCTAAATATAACTCTCTTTCAAATTCTTGAACTCTGCCGTTGCTTTCAAATTTAGCAATCGATGAGTTTATAGTTTTGATATCTTGTATCAGTAAATCTAAATCATAGTCCAAGAGCTTTGTTTCGGTTATCATGCAGTTAAATCGAGAAATATCTATGCCTATTGCATGAATACCAAGCTCATTTGCTTGTACGAGCGTCGTTCCTGATCCAGAAAAAGGGTCTAACACAATGTCGCCCTTTTTGAAAAAAGCTTGTTTTTTAAAATCGTCTGTATGACCATCTATAAAATACTCAACCAATTGCGGAATAAATTTGCCTTTATACGGATGTAGCCGATGAACATGTTTTGTGGTGTCTTTTTCTCTTAAATTATCAAATGATAAGCTCCAATTTAAATCATTGCCAAGTTTCTTTTTCCATTCAACTTCTCTTTTGCCGTTAAATGACTGATAATAATTTTTTAAATCATTGGCATAAACTCGAGTGTTGCCATTTTCGCCATATTTTTTAACTTTTCCATATTGTATTAAGTAGGCGATATTCGTTTCGCTAATTGGGCGACCTAAAAACAAGCTTGCCCATTCGCAAGCCTCTTTTATGGTCAACATTTGCTTAAATACTACCGTGTTCATATTTATATTTTACAATAGAACAAAATCGTTTTCAAAGCGATAGCGAAGAAAAAATCCCTATTTACTTCACAAAAATTAAGAGAATTTTTTGTTTTACCTCCCATTAGGAGGCAAATCCGAAAATCTCTGAAGGGATAAAAAACTATCCGAGCTTTTAGCTTGGGCGGAAAGATTGGCGGATGAAGTTTTACAGAGAACGTGCCGACAACGACATTTCCCAATTGGCGGAGGGGGCGGGATTTGAACCCGCGATACCTTTCGGTATACGCGCTTT
>DAORGW010000057.1:0-2829 GCA_035356975.1 bacterium
ATAAAAAATAAAATTAAAATAGGAATCAAAGGAAGAATATATCTGTCAAAAAAGACTTCGGTAAAAACCATTAAGATTAGATAACCAACCGCAGAAATAGAATAAATATTGATTACCTTTTTTTTGCTTAATAACAAGACAGGGATAAACATAGCCAAAATTATTTTTGAACCTAAATCCCAATATCTAAAAATATCGTAGTTCCACTTAAAATAGTATTTCGTTCCCATAATTGATCTAGGAAAAAACCCTGTTCTTTCAAATGTATTTTCAAAATACGGATACTCTTCCCAAGAAATCTTCCCGGGAGAAAAATATTTATTTAAAACAAAAAATAAAATACCTGCAGATATAAATATAAAAATAAGGGAGAAAAGCTTCTTTTTATTTTTAACCAATACCTCATAAACAAAATTAAACACAAAAGGAAGAACAAAAGAGAACGAAACAAGTATTATTCCGTAAATCAAAGAGTATGCATATTTCCAATCGCTGATATTTTCATAAATAAAACCTTTGTCGAGCATCCCTTCGGTTCTGGGGAATAAAAAGAAATAATAAGAAAAAAGAAGACCTATTACAAAAGTCTGAACAAAAGCTTCCTTGTATCTTTTTTTAAATAGAAGGTATGGGATATAAGCAAAATTAATAATGATACCGTTTTGCTTGGTAAAAAAAGACAAAACTCCGGCTAAATTAAAAATTAAAAAATCTTTCTTTTGGCCGCCCTTCTCATAACTTTGTAAAAAATATATCGCTATCAACATAAAAAACATCGTGTAATTTTCTGTCATAAAACCGATGGATGAGTATATATGAAGCGGAGTGAAGAAAAATATCAGGGAGATTATTGAAGATTTAATTTTTGATTGATTGAAGTGATCTGATAATATTTTTGCAAAAATATAGAAATTTAAAACCGAAATTATGAAGGTTAGATAAGGAAGTTTTTGCCATCCGAAAAACATTGAAAATAAATACCCCAAAATACCTTGAGTATAAAAAGTTGTAGACGTGACTTGAAGCAGAGAAGTATCTCCTGATAAAAATCTAACGATGCTGGTTGTACGATTCCAATCGTCATTTTGCATAAAATTTACTTTACTGATAAGAGGTACAAATAAAACCAATAGAACCATGATAATAATCTCGTGAATTGAGATGTTCTTTTTTAGAAATGATAGTATCCTGCTCATGAAGGTATTATATTACAATATTAATTATTTTTAGCCATTTGAGGTAAAATATCTTTATGAAACGATACGTAGATAAAATACTTTTAGCCATCATACTTTTATCCGTTGCTGGGGGTGTGTTTTTAAATATCAAGCAACAAGCCTCAATTGATAGGTCAAAACTCCCGACAAAAGTGGAGGAAGATAGGCTTTTTCAAAGATGGATTACAAATATTAAAAACAACGATTTCGAAATAGAGGCAGATGAATTTAAATTAAAGGAAGAAAGTGAAATTTACAATACAACGTGGATGACTGTTTATTCATCGGATGATCCGAAACAAATGGAGTTATATGAAAAGACAATTGAAGAAAATAAAGGGCTAAATAAGGTAGTTTTTAACCCTAATGAGAGGATTTTTATTGATTATAGAAATATCCCGAGAGGAAAATTGATGGCTAACGAGGTTAGGCTATACGGATTAAAAGAAGATAAGATTCTTGATGCAAGAATCTTAGATTGTTCGACAAAGAGTAACTGCTATTTTGACCGAGCTTATTTTTTAGATAACGATGTTTTTGTAATTTCTGAGTTTTCTAGAAATGTAGATAAGAGAGATAACACTGTAGGATTGTGTGATATTAATTTGGTATGTTCTTATACTATTAAGGTTCATGTAATAGACATAATTCACAATAAAAGATGGGTGTATGAATCAAAACCCTTTGATGCGGTCCTTCCTGATTTAATTTTTAAAATTTACGAAGAGAAAATTTAGATTAATTGTTGTAGAATTACTTTCTTCGGGGTATAGCTCAGTTGGCTAGAGTGCGCGGTTTGGGACCGTGAGGCCGGCGGTTCGAGTCCGCCTACCCCGACCAGTGAATAAATCTTAACCAAGAATGTATTTATGAAGAAGTACGATTTCTTTTTCGGAATAATTCATTTTGCCTTCATTTTATAATTTTGTGCATTCGAATAGGTAGTAGGGAAGTATCCCAAATTTTGGGGCAGTTGGGAATTTTAATTTAATCCTAACTTAATATTCAACAACTACAATCTGAATAAATAATTTAATTTATTCTGTTGCCATTATGTACATAATATTGTACATTTGGTTTATGGATAAAAATATGTCTTTGTCAGAAGCAAGAAACAATTTACCTAAATTAATAAAAGAAATAAGTGAAACAGGGGGACGTATTACTATAACAGTAAACGGAAAGCCTAAAGCTACTTTGATTAATTTTGAGGAGTTGGAGTCTTTGGAAGAAACTGCGGATGTTCTTTCTATTCCAGGTGCAAAAGATAGTATTTTGAAAGGTCTTAAAGAGGCTAAAAAAGAAAAGTGTGTGTCTCTTTCTGAAATAGAGTAGTGTATGAAGGTTTTTCTTACTCCAAGTGTTCTAAAACAGTACAACCAATTGCCAGAAAATTATAAGATAAGAGTCAAAAACAAGCTGTTATTTTTAGAAAACAATCCTTACGAAGGAAAAAAACTATCGGGAAAGTTGTCTGAAATTAGGTCTTTAAGAGTTTGGCCTTATAGAATTCTTTATTATATAGATAAAAAAACGAATAAGATTTTTGTTGTTACGATTGCTCATAGGCAAGGTGTTTATAGCTAGTAGGCTGCAGTTTTAATGATATTTT
>DAORGW010000058.1:0-2827 GCA_035356975.1 bacterium
TTGATGTTTACTTTATCTAATATTTTTAGTAGTTCAGTGATTAATTCTTCTTCTCGAATATATTTATTTTTACAATTTCTATCTCTTGCTCGTGAACATCCATAGTAAATATACCTAGCATGGGTTCCATCCTTAAGTTGTTTATATTTTTCTTCCGCAGATATTCCACTACCACAGTATCCACAGGTGAAAAGTTTGGTAAAGGCAAATTCTTTATTCTCCCTTACTATTTGATCTCGTTTCAATTGAGCTTTGGCTTTTTCAAATAGTTCTTGGGTTATTATCGGTTCATGTTTTCCAGTATACCAATTACCACTATCTTTTGGATGTTCGAATACCCCATAGTAAAATGGATTATCTAATATTCTGTAAATACCACTTAGTGTTAGTGGTTTATTACCTCTAGTATAGAAGTTAAGTTCATGCCTTAGCCAGTTATATATTTTTCTGCCCGAATATTGTTCGTAAGCAACTTTTTCAAACATCTTCTTAATAACTGGCGCTCGGAGTGGATCAATAATTATCTGGCACTTTTTATCCATTCTGTTTTGATTCAAATATCCAAGCGGTGCTACGCCTGGCCATAAACCCATTTCCACTCTTGTTCGTAACCCTCGTTTTACATTGATACCCCTATTGTCATTTTCAAGTTTGGCTTGCGATCCTAAAATCATGAGCAAAAACTTTTCATTTGGGTTGTTGCCAAACTTTTGTCCGTAAGTCCGTATTTCTTGAAGTTTACCACTGTCCATTAAATCCACAACTTTGCCCAGGTCGCCAGCATTTCTTGATATACGATCTGGTGCCCAGGTTAGAATTCCGTTAAACTTTTCATCTCGTAAATCCTGAACCAATTCATTGAAGATCGGTCGCTGGCCAGTTTCTTTGGCTGAATGTGATTCTCTTTTGATATCTGTTACCAATAATCCCTCTTTTTCTTATTTGTTTTAATTTATTAACTTTTTTTTCTTCATTTTTAAATGTTTGTTTGATATCTATATTTATATCTTCATCCCCCCAAATTTTATCAATAACATCATAATCATTAGTCCTTGTTTTCCTTTCTTTTGGCTTATCTTTAATATCATCTTTAAACTTCTCTATTTTAAAATTATTTTTAATATGAAATTGTTCCATAAATATTAAGAGATTTTCTATCGATTTCTTGGTGATTTTAATCTTTCTTGTTGATGGCCATACTTCTTTTTTTAAATTCTCAATTTCTTTCCAGTTTTTCTTTATATCTTCTAGATCTGTATGAGGATATATTTCTATTGATAATCTTTTGTATCCTTTTTTAATAGAAAAAGAATTATTTGGTATGGGTTCTTCTTTCTCAGTCAAGAAAAAAAATAAATATGGAATAAACCAATTTGATCCCAAATCGGAATCATTTATTAGTTTAAATACATCTTTTGTTAATCTTTTTATAGAATTCTCTCCATTTTTATTTTCAAACTCTTTTATATAATCTTTTATATTAGAGAAATCTTCTTCTATTGGCAGGTTCCATTTATTAAAAATGTTGTTGACTCTCAAAGTATGAGAGGAGTTCATATTATAGAGTTTATGGTATAAATACCAATTTCTTTCTTTTGTCGTGGGACTATCCTTTTTCATATCTTTTTATTGTTATTTTTGTTTTTGTCGTAAAAAATTATAGAAAGTATAATATGAATAAGAAGCATAAAAATAAAAAACAATATGAATATTATTAATGGACTGTAGCGCTTTAATAGGACAAAAAGCATATAATATACTGGGAGTGTGAAGGAAATAAAAATACAACGGATGCCAAAATTAAATAATTTTTGTTTTGCAATAATAACCCCTTTTTTACTTATTTCAAACTCGAAAATGATTTCCTTTTCTTTTTTGAAATTTAGTTCTAGGCCTGTAAAAACAAGATAAAGAAAAAAAATAAAAGAAATTATAATTCCAGATACTATAAAGACATTAAAAACAATATCGTTAACAAAATTTAGCTCAGCGGTTGTTTCTTTTGTTTTTTCATAAAAACCAACTATTATTGCTAAATAAGTGGCTATAAAGGCAATGGACAGTGTTATTCTGTTTTGTTCATTTTTATCATCCATAATAATAAAAAATATTTTTTCTGTTATTATTGTATCACAAAATGTTTATTTTTAATATAATTTTTTGTTTACCCATTTTTTTAAAAGTTTATTTGTTTCTTCTTTATTTTGTGAAGTTATAACAAATTCTTGTCCCCTTCCTGCGGATTGAAAGTATTCTTCTCTCCAAGCATTTGGGTGATATGAAATTTTTGTTTCTCTAAAGAAATCAGGAAGGCTCCAGTGAGATCGAGGGTGACCATTTTTTGTTAATATAAGGTTATTATTGAATTTTAAAATCTTTCCTTCGTTTATTCCTTCGAATTGTTTTTTATTTGAGGCTATATATAAAGTGTTTGTTTTTTTGTTTAACCATTCAGTTCTTTTTATGTGAGAATGGTAGTTTAACCATTTTTCTATATTTTTATTATTTTTTGTTTTTATAATTTCTCCTATTCTTAAATATCCAAAAATCATATGAAAATCTGGTCCAAAATATTCTAACTGATTTTTTGCGTTTATTCTTGTTTTTCTAAACCACCCAAAAAATAAAAAAAGGTCTCCGACAGAGACGCCCTGGTTTTCCAAATGGCTTTGTGAGGCTTCGATTTGGCCGAGGAGTGGCCTCCAGTCTTTGCCCCTACATTTTATAGTGGAAGCTTCTAAATCTGGGTCTAAATGGCATTTTGTATCTTTGTTTATATTTTTAATGCCTAACTCTTTCATTAAGTCAAAATAACTTTTGTTTTTAG
>DAORGW010000059.1:0-2813 GCA_035356975.1 bacterium
AAGGTAGCGAAATTCCTTGTCGGGTAAGTTCCGACCTGCACGAATGGCATAACGACTTGAGGACTGTCTCGACGAAGAACTCGGTGAAATTGCAAGACCGGTAAAGATGCCGGTTACCCATAGCTGGACGAAAAGACCCCATGAAGCTTTACTATAACTTGATATTGGTTTAGGGGCATGTTTGCTTAGGATAGGTGGGAGACTATGAAGTTTCGCTTTTGGGCGAGATGGAGTCAACGGTGAAATACCACCCTAACATGCTTTTAAATCTAATTTCTTACCATGAATCTGGTGGAAAGACAGTATTAGGCGGGTAGTTTAACTGGGGCGGTTGCCTCCCAAAATGTAACGGAGGCGTTTACAAAGGTTGGCTAGCTCCCGATGGAAACGGGATGCGGTCGTGCAAACGCAAAAGCCAGCTTTACTGCAAGGAGTACAATCCGCGCAGTTGCGAAAGCAGAAGTTAGTGATCCGACCGTTTCGATATAGGACGGCGGAAGCTCAACGGATAAAAGTTACTCTGGGGATAACAGGCTGATCAGGTCCAAGAGTCCACATCGACGACCTGGTTTGGCACCTCGATGTCGGCTCGTCACATCCTGGGGGTGAAGAAGCTCCCAAGGGTTTGGCTGTTCGCCAATTAAAGTGGCACGTGAGCTGGGTTCAGAACGTCGTGAGACAGTTCGGTCTCCTATCCACTATGGGCGTTTGGAATCTTGAGTAGTCCCTTTCCTAGTACGAGAGGACCGGAAAGGACGAACCTCTGGTGTACCAGTTGTTTTGCCAAAAGCATTGCTGGGTAGCTAAGTTCGGTTTGGATAAACGCTGAAAGCATATAAGCGTGAAGCTGTCTACGAGATTAGGATTCCTTATTAGATACCTAATAGAAGATTAGGTTGATAGGTTCTAGGTGTAAGATCAGTAATGATTTGAGCCGAAGAATACTAATTATCAAAGCAATCGCTGAAACATAAAGCATTTCTTTTTAAGAAATACTTTGTAACATAAAATCATTAGATTTATGCTATGAAATTTTCATAGCTCTGATTTGGTGATTTTAGCGGTGGGGAAACACCCAGTTCCATTCCGAACCTGGCAGTTAAGCTCACCAGCGCCGATGATATTACGTCAGTGAGAAAGTAGGTCATCGCCAATTATATGAAAAACTCGAGACTATTCTCGAGTTTTTCTATTTTGCAAATTTTAAATCATTGTTATATAAAATCCACAGTTCTGTTTAAATTTTTATTAAGTAATTTTAATTGTTTTTTGTCTATAAAATATCCATCATTTTCAAATTCTTCATATCTTTTCCAATCTTCGGTTGGATTTTTTGATCCGCAATAAATTAATTTTTTATTTTTTAGATCATTTAAAAAATGTTTATGCATTACAATTTCTTTTTCAGCATATAAATATATGATTTTATCTATTGTAAATCCAAAATGTTCCAATATGTCTTCTATGCTTTTCGAGGATCTTATAAACACAAGATTTATTATTAATTTGTCTTTTTGAAATATACAAAAACTGTGCTCATGTTCGATTATATTAAACCCAAGGGGTGTTAAAATATTTATGCATATTTCTAACACATCCCAATCAATACAAAAAAAATCGACTTTGTCGATTTTTTTATTTTCATAATATTGTCTTATTGCGTTACTAGCTAATACTATTTTTGATTGATCCAGAAGTTCAATAAAAGTTTCGGGAAAATTATTTTTAATAATTTGCTCTATTATTTCGTCAAATTTTTCATTTTTTTCTACTATATATTCTTTCATGCTATTATAAATTTATCTTAACACAAACTTATATATTAGCAATAGTTTTAAATATTTGTTAATATAAATCTATATTATTAAATAGAATATATGGCAACAGCATTTGTAATAAAAAGTACAACTAATGAGAGAATAAAATATCTTAAAAGTTTAAATCAAAAAAAATATAGAGAAGAAAATTTTCAATTTATAGTTGAAAATTTTAAAACAATTTATGATTCAAGAAATTTAGAAATCGGACTTGATGAACTTTTTGTTACAGAAGAATTTATAGAAAAAAACAAAGAAAAATTTCAAGAATTAATTAATGATTTAGGAATTCAGGAGTATTTTTTAATAAATCAAGCCGTTAATGAAACCTTTTCATCACTTGATAGTCCATCCGGAATTTGCGCTTTGTATAATATAAAAGACAATCAAATTGATTTTACTGATATTGTAATTTATTTAAATAAAATAAATGATCCTGGAAATTTGGGCACAATTTTGAGGTCAGCTCTCGCATTTGATATAAACAATATTGTACTTGATGAAAACTGTGTTGATGTCTACAATCCCAAAACAATAAATTCTGCAAAAGATGCTATTTTTAAATTAAATATTTCAAGGGATAGTAATAGACAATTATTTCAGAAAATAAAAAGTAAAATGAAGATATATTCTACGAGACTAGAGGATTCAAACGGAATTGAAATATTAAAAAAACAGAAAAAATTTTGTATTGTTTTTGGAAATGAAGCAAATGGAATTGATGATGATATTTATGAATTATCAGATGGATTTATAAGAATAAACATGACAAATAACATTGAGTCAATTAATGTTGCAATGTCAGCCTCGATAATTTTTCACTACATTTATAATAATCTTAGATAATTTCTACGGTCTTATTTTTTGAAGTTTTCCCCTTTATTATTTTAATATTTGTTTTTGTAGTTTTAAAATGTTTTGATAGAAATTTTATAAGCTCATCATTGGCTTTTCCATTCTCTGGAATTGCACATATTTTTATTTTTAAAAAATTAT
>DAORGW010000060.1:0-2764 GCA_035356975.1 bacterium
CCACCATATTGAATTAGTCTCGCTCGGCGTTTTCGCCGTCGCAATTTTTCGTATTTCGTCAAGTGAAATACGCTGTCAAGAAAAAAGAAATTATCCTGGCCCGTCCACTCTGCGCCCACAACAGTAAATTCCTTTGTAAAAATTAGAGAAACGATGTATTTTAATAGTAGGGCTTGCCCCAAGATCGCCTCTCAAGATTAGCGGATGTTTCTTTTAATTCCATAATAAAGTTTAAAACCGGTGAAATTATCAGTTCAACAATAAAAACCTTGTAGAATCGCCAAAACATTAGCAGTAAATATAGGTGATTTTGTTCAATAATATGAGCGACCCGCCAAATCAAAAATTAGAACAGCCAAATATTGAAGCTGGAAAAACACCAGAACAGCTTAATGTGTCTGAAAAATCTTCAATAGAGCGAAGGCAGGAACTATTAGCAAGAATTGACGACGAACTTAGTGTCCTGCCTAAATTAGATAAAAATATTGATTTAGTCAGAGATGAAAAAGAAAATGAGACCACAAGGCAAATAAAAGATATAGAAAATAGTTTGGGTCAATTATTGAGCGCTGACAGTAAGAAACAAATAATGCACAACAATATCGATATGACTATAGAGAAAATTGTAAAAAGTCAGGAAACAAGAGAGCAGCTAGAAAAACAAAAAAATATTTTAGAATATATTGCCAAAGAATTACCTAAAACAGAGGCAAGAATTGCTGAGCCAATGCGTCAGGAATGCAAAGTGGCAGTAAGTATTCCGGCATACGAAGAAGGAGGCAAGATCCTAAACTCATTGGAATTTTTGGCGAATCAAAAGGATGTTTCAATAGATGACTATGAGATTATTGTCAATGTGAATAATCGAGAAGAGGCAGGAAATAATACGCGCCATTTAAACATGCAAACCTTAAGCGTTCTAAAATTTTTAAAAGGAGAGCCATCTGATTTAGCTTTTTTAACGACCGAAGAAACAGAAAGATTGCAGAAAATTAAAGAAAGCGGCTTAGTTGTTCATTATATCGATAAATCGAGCGGAGGTAATGAAATAAAACCGATTGATGACGAGGATTTTAAAAAAATCGGGTGTATGCAGCCACGCAAACGAACCATGGACGAAATTTGTGAAAGATTCGTATTAGCAGGAAAAACCGATGGAATTATTGCAAGCCTGGATGCCGATACCAAAGTTAATTCTCAATGGATCAGGGGCATAATTGACGCTTTTAACAATGAAAGTGTTCAGTTGTTGGCTGGTGAACGAAGGGATGATTTTGATATTAGTTTAGAGAGTGAACAAATTGATCGTGATCGGGTGATGGAAAGACTGCTTGATGATTGGAACTCGGAAGAAAGAATAAACGATGAGGCCTGTAAAAATTTGCCGAATATTAAAAGCAGGCGGCAACGCGCGCAAATTCTTTTAATGAATCACCTAATTGGGATTTATAACACTGCGCGTGATCACTTTCGTCGTGAAATGGAAGGAAAAACAGGTGTTATTGAAAATTTTAAAGGTGGTTCAGGAAAAATGTTCAGAGTTGGAACATATATACGCCATCCGCTAGCAATTATTAAGATAATGGATGCGGGAGGGGAAAAACCAGCTGAGATTGACGAGAGCGCTTTTCAGTATGTTGGAAGAAATAAATCGGAAAAAGGCAAATCTATTACACCAAATCCCCAAATTGAAGCCTTGGCAGTTTATCCAGAAACTAGAATTCGCGGTTGGGATTTAAAATCCGAAGACCGAGATGAACCATACAAAGATTTTCATGATATTTATAAACCTTTTGGAAGTTCTGGTAAAGAATATGCTTATGCTATAGCAGCTGTTCTCAAAGAAAAGATGCCAACGACTTACAACGAGGAAGCCGGAGACATGAGAATGGCTTTAGAGAATTTTATTGCTGGCGACCAAACTACAGAAACGCGACAAAAATTAGAAAGATATTTTGATCAGAAAACGGTAAGTCAAATTTTTGAGATTACGCCTGAAGATTTAGAAAAAATAAAAGCTGGCGACCAAACTACTATTGCCAAACATAGGAATGTTGTAGATAAAATCGAGGAATTTTCCAAAAAACCGGTAGGCGTTATCGATGCCATTAAATTTTATGGCTCTAAAAATTCGTCAGAACAAATATCTAATCCGGAGAGGTATTTTTTTGGCATATTAGTCAAGCAGATGATGATAAGCCAAGGAAGAGATCAGGAACAAATAAAAAATGAAATAAAAGATCACTACGGCTTGAGCGATGAATTGATTGATCAAGTTTCACAACTAAAAACACAAGAAGAATTATTACAATTTAGCAAAAACAATTCGGAAATACAGCAAATATTAGTAACAATGCCGGAAAAAGTAAGCTATAATGAAGCTGCCGAGAAATACAAAAAACTGATAAAATTTTAAAGGCGGCGCGCCAATTTCTATTGGCACGAAACATTGCGGCCAGCATTCAGTATTTTAGGCAAAATGAGTTCTGATTTTTTCTAACAGACACTATAAAATAAGGTTAATAAAAAATATGCCAGAGCGACCAGAGCTAATGATAAATTCGTCACAATTTACTCGGGGATTTTCCAAAGATCATGCCCAATCTTTGCGTAATGAAACGGCTAGTAAAATAAGAGAGACTAGAAATCGTTACCGAAATAGCAGCATGACCTATCAAGAAATTAAGGCTAGCAATGATCAGGTGTTGATAGATGCCTATGATAGATTAAAGAATAATTTTTGGGGCAAGATTTTTAAGTCGGA
>DAORGW010000061.1:0-2732 GCA_035356975.1 bacterium
AAAATAAAACTATACATAAAAAATTGATTCAACTGACTTGGCAACAAAAAAACAAGGGATAAACCAAGCATGACAAAACAAGCAAAAATTTTACCAAGAACCAATCCTGATTCATAATTAACGCATCTTTCCATTATACTATTATCATTTTCATTTTTTTGTTCTCTGTAATCTGTCCTTGCATCTTCATAGACAATTGATCTCATGGAAACATCAACACCTGATTTTGCTGTTTTAGAAAAAGTATCAAAAATAAAAATTGGAAATATAGAGCGTACAAAAATTTTTGCAATCCAAGTAAATGCATAAAAAAATGAACTAAGTCTTAAAATAACTTTTTTATCTCTTTTATCACATAATCTTCCTATATATAAAGTTGATAAAAGCATTATAAAAGAGGATATCCCAGACAAAAATCCTATCTTTTCATAACTATCAATCATAAAAATCATAAAAATAGGCCAAAAAACAAAAAGCACCAGCTCCTCTGCATATCCTATTGTAGAAAAAAGGGCTTTTAAATTTGATTTTTGAAATATGTCTTTAAATATAAAAGAATATCTAAAATTTCTTTTTGTGAAGGTTTCCTTTGTAAGAAGCATTGGAATATTTGATACTAAAAATAATATTGAAGCAACTATAAACAATACTGCGAACCCAAAATATTGAATCAAAATCCCTCCAATAATAGGACCAAATATAAACATCAAAGAAGAGGAAATTGAGGCAGAACTAATTTCTCTACCCTCCTCTTTACCAACTGAATTATGTGAAAAATTTCCATGATATGCTGGCCAATAAAACATTTTTTGAAGAACGTAGAAAATTATTGCAAGAAAAAACATGAAACTAAATTTTGTAATTAAAAATAAAGATAAATAAAATGGTATATACAAAACACTACCCAAAAACATTCCATTTTCATATCCATATTTATTTGCAAATTTTGCTCCCAAAGGAAGAGCAAAAAAATATAAAACATAAACAAGTAAGTAAAATATTGCTATTTCATAAATTTGATAACCGAGTTTAAAAAGATAAATAGGTTCATATAACTGAACCATTGCAAGGGCTAAATTTATAATTATATTTGAAACAAAAAGCTCTTTTGTTTGACGACTCATTCTATAAGGAAGAAAATTCCTTAAAAAAAGTTTGATTTTTTTATTCATGTTTATTTTTATTTTATAACTATGTTAACAATTTTTTTATTTACATAAATAAATTTCACAATTTCATAATCATTAATATATTTTTTGATTTTATCTTGTGATAAAATCAAATTCTTTAATTCAGCTTCACTTATTTCTGAATCAACTTCAATTGTATCTCTTAATTTTCCATTTATCTGGATTGGTAAATTTATTTTATCGTCTTTTGCTAGTTTTTCATCATAGGATGGCCACTTTTCTAAACATATAAAATTTTTATTTCCCAATTTCTCCCAAATTTCTTCGCAAATATGTGGAGCAAAACAAGATAACATTATTAAATATGAATCAATGTATTCTCTATCAAGCTCATAGAATTTAGAGAGTTCTCTAAAATATATCATAAGTGCGCTTATAGCGGTATTGAATCTGAAATTTTCTATATCATCTTTAATTTTTCTAATTGTTTTATGTAATAAATTTGATAATTTCTCGTCTTTGTTTTTTCCATATTTAAAAGAAGAAAAATATTGAAAATTTTTGTCTAAAAATCTTCGCTGTCCTCTCATTCCATCAGTATTCCAAGCTTTGTAATCTTCAAGTGGACCCATAAACATTTCATACATTCTAAAACTATCTGCCCCGAATTCTTCAATCATTTCATCTGGATTTACCACATTTCCACGAGATTTACTCATTTTTTGTCCATCGCTACCAAGTATCAATCCTTGATTTATTAATTTCAAAAATGGTTCGTCAAAATCAATATAGCCACTGTCTTTCAAAACCTTTGTAAAAAATCTTGCATATATCAAGTGTCCAACAGCATGCTCTGCACCACCAACATAACAATCAACTGGCATATAATTTTGCATATTTTCCTTTGAACAAAATTCTTGTTCGTTTTTTGGATCCAAATATCTGTAATAATACCAAGAATTATCCACAAAACCATCCATGGTATCATATTCCCTTCTAGCCTCTTTTCCACAAATAGGACATTTTACTTTTTTAAAACTCTCTGAAGATTCAAGTGGCGATTTTCCTGTTGGACGAAAATCCTCTATATCATCTGGTAATAATACCGGTAAATCAGACTCGGGAACTGGCACCATTCCACAAGTGTCGCAATATACTATAGGAATTGGAGCACCCCAATAACGCTGACGCGACACAAGCCAATCACGAATCTTATATTGTATTGTTAATTTTCCATTGGCACGTTGAGTAATTTTTTCCTTAGCGTCAGAACAATTTAATCCATTAAATTCTTCACTATTAATCATTGTCCCCTCTGCTTCCATGGCACATTCCATATTACTAAAATCAAAATTTTTATCAGGACTTACGACTGGAATAATTTCTAAATTAAATTTTTTTGCAAATTCAAAATCTCTTTGATCGTGAGCGGGAACACACATTATAGCTCCGGTTCCATAATTTGATAAAACATAATCAGAAATAAAAACCGGAATCTCTTTATCATTTACAGGATTTATTGCTTTTATTCCTATTAATTCTACGCCAGTTTTGTCTTTATTTAATTCTGTTCTTTCTAATTCTGATTTTTTTCTTGTGTCT
>DAORGW010000062.1:0-2686 GCA_035356975.1 bacterium
TGAAGACTATTATGATAAAAATTATCAAAAATAAATGGAAAATAAAACAATAAAAGTTGGTATTTCACTACTAAATCCATTTGTAATGAAAACAAATTATGGTTATACTGGCTTTGAAATTGATTTGTGGGAAGAAATAGCAAGCAGACTAAATCTAAAATATCAATATATTAAAGTCCCTTTCAAAAATTTAATACGAGGAATAAAACAAGGCAAATATGACATCGCATTTTCCGGAATTACAAAAACCATAAAAAGAAATGATGATTTTAATTTTTGCACAAGTTATTTAGGCTCAGGACTTCTCATACTTACAAGAAAAAACAATAAATTAAGCAAAGGAGAAATAATAAAAAATAATCTTTTAAAAGAATTTATAAAAATAATTTTATTTATCGTTTCTGTGATTTTTGCAATATCAAATTTTATATGGTTTTCTCATAAAAATTACAACATAATTGCTCGCGACTATAAGTCTGGAATAATTCAATCATTTCAATATTTGTATTATTCAATAATTCATATGTCTTTTTATGATATTACACCGTATCAAAAAAAAGATATTTTATTTTTGATTCTAATACTTATTGTAGCGCTTATAATCGCTATTATTCATATTATTAGAATAATAATTTTATTTTCTAAAAAAGAAAAAATTTTTGAACCACAGTTTATCGAAGATTTAAGAGGAAAAAAAGTTGCCACAGAACACAGCTCAACAAGTGAAGAAATTTTAAAAGACGAAAATATAAAAACACTTTCATATAAAAACATAGAAATGGCTTTTAAAAAATTAAAAAGTGCTTATGTTGATGCTGTTTTATATGATTCACTACCAATTCTTCATTTTATAAAAGACAAATCTGAATTTAAAATTTCAAATAAAATAGATAATGATCAAGAATATACAATAGCCGTAAATTCAGAAAGTTATTTAAGGGGAGAAATAGACTCTCAGATTTTAAAAATGAAAGAAGACGGATTTTTTAATTTTTTATATAACAAATGGTTTAAAATTTAATATGCTTATAGGAATAATATCAGACACCCACGATAATTTACTTCGCATCGATAAAATGTTTTCTTTTATCAAAGAAAAAAAAATTAATACGATAATCCATTGTGGAGATGTAACCAACATGGAAACTTTAAAATATTTATCAAAAAATTTTAAGGGAAAAATTTATTTATCACTCGGGAATGTGGATGAAATGTATGGTTTATTTAAAAAAGATATTGACTTCAAAAATATAATTGTTTATGAAAAATCTGGGGAACTAAAAATTGATAATTTAAATATCGCCTTCTGTCATTTTCCTTGGTTAGCAAAAACACTGGCAAAAAACAATCCTTTTGATTTTGTATTTTATGGACACACACATGAACCATGGGAAGAAACAATAAATAAAACAAAATTAATAAATCCCGGAACATTGGCCGGGATGTTCAACAAAAGCACATTTGCAATTCTCAACACAGAAAATAAAAATATTGAACTTAAAATACTATAATTACAAATCAACAATCAATTGAATGGGCCATTAACTAATTTATTATTCTATTGTTGATGTTGTTGAGCTACCAGTTGATCCTCCACCACCACTAGTAGTGCTAGATGCAGTTGCACCAACCAAACAAACTGCCTGCCATGGGACATAATGAGAAGAAAATCTTTCTTCATGTTTTGTTCCATCAGAATAAGTAATATTATAATCAAAATATGCGTCTGCTCCATTGTGTGCTGATTCAATACAATTTTTTTCACCGGGTTTTAATTCTGTGCTTTGAATCATTTTAGTTGGTCCTGGTTTTACAATATTATATATAACCGGCTTTCCTACACTTACAACTCTACCATCTTTTGTTCCCCAAAAATCAAAATAAAGTTTTGTTCCCTCTATTCTTGCCTGAATTAAAATATAATTTGAGGTATCATTTATGAATCTTAAATCTGGCATTGGATCATAAATAGTTGCATCAGTTCCAGCGGGTTCATAATAAACAACCCTATATGAATGCGGGCGTCTTTGTGTAATGTTTAATCCAGATTCTACGGCTGCTCTAAACATTGTTGTTCCAATCTGACACAATCCTCCACCATACTCAGGTATTGTTCTATTTCCTTTTATAACTAGTTCTGGTAAATATCCACCCTCAGCATCAATTGGTAACAAATTTTTTATTGTATAAAATTCTTCTCCTGGTTTTATTAAAAGTCCGTTTAATTTTGCAGCACCAGTTTTTATATTATGAATTCTGTTCTTTGGACTTCCTTTAAAATCTGAAAACCCTGTTCCTATAATTTCTTTTATTCCGAGATCATTTATGTCTTTTGTCGAAACCTCTGATTTACTAATATTAACAATTATTTCACTTTCTTTTATTAAATCATTTAGATTGTTTTCTACAAGCTCTAAAGTTTTTTCTAAATCAATTTGTCTGCCATCTTGACTGCTCTTAAATTCACTTACTTTCCCGCCCTTCATCAAAAATTTTGCATCTTGAACTTCTACATTTACATCTTTGATAATTTTTTCTTCTAAATATTTTTTATAGCCCTCAAAATCAAGTCCAATTTTAATTTTATTGTCTACTTGTTTTACAATCAACCAATTTTTATAAATATCTGACTTAATATTCCAAAATTTATCTTCAAATTGTAATTTTATTTCTCCCAAATCTATTA
>DAORGW010000063.1:0-2643 GCA_035356975.1 bacterium
ACTGCTTAAAAAATCAGAAAAATGGACCAAAACCGATATGATTTATTTAGCTAAGGGTGGTTTTTGGTTGACTTTAGGACAAGGAATATCTAGCTTGTCGTCTTTTTTACTAGCCATTGCTTTTGCCAACCTGCTTCCCAAAGAAACTTACGGAACATATAAATATATCATGTCCATAGTTTCGCTATTAGCCATACCAACACTAGCCGGAATGAACACGGCCATAATACAGGCCGTGGCCCGTGGCTATGAAGGATCAGTTATTCCGGCTTTCAAAACCAAAGTTAAATGGGGTCTTCTGGGCGGATTAGCCTCTTTAATTTTAGCTGGGTACTATTATTTTCAAGGTAATAACGTATTAGCAATTGCCTTTTTGATAACGGCTGTTTTTGTACCATTTATGGATTCTCTTTTGATATATGATTCCTACTTAAATGGTAAAAAAGATTTTAAAGCCTTAAGTAATTACACCATCATTACTCGAATAGTTTCGATGATAGCAATGGTTGGAACAATTTTTTTAACCAAAAATATTTTTTTGATAATAGCTTCTTATTTTATTACTAATACCTTGCTTAGAATAATTTTTTTCAAAATAACTTTTTTAAAAAACAAACTCAACAAAGAGAGCGATCCAGACACTATTTCTTACGGAAAACATTTAAGCTTGATGGGGATTTTAAATATAGTTTCTTTTTACGCTGATAAATTATTAATTTTCCATTATTTGGGAGCTACAGAATTAGCTATTTACTCAATAGCAATAGCACCAATTGAACAAATTAAAGGCTTGTTAAAAAACATTAATATTTTAGCACTGCCGAAATTTAGCACAGCAAATACAAAAAATTTAATAATGAATTTGAAGCCAAAAATATTGAAAATGATTTTTATTTTAATAACAATATCCATTTGTTATATCTTATTTTCCCCTATTATGTATAAATTATTTTTTCCACAATATCTTGGATCAATATTTTATTCTCAGTTGTTTTCAATTTCTATAATCTTTACAGGGCCACTATTATTAATATTAAGTGTTTTTCAATCTAAAAAAAACAAAAAAATACTATATCAATACAATTTAATAAGACCGATGCTAAGGATAATTTTACTTTTTGTTTTTATACATTATTTTGCTATAACGGGAATAATAATAGCAATACTATTTTCTTATTTTTTCGAATTTCTTTTTTTATCAACAAGAAAATACAGTAGACTATTTTAATTTTTCACAAAAAATTAAAAGCATTAAACCACTGTCTTTATTAGCCTTGGCAAAAAATAAATTAAAAAACTTTGGAAGATGTCTAAATAGAAAATTAATTCTAAAAAAACGATTCTCTATAAATTTAAAAAAGATATTAAATCTTTTGTTAAAAACATAATAATAATTTTTTATTGAAAAATTTTTTTCTTTCAATATTAATTCAATCTCATTATAATCAAAATGTCTATAATGTTTCTTCGGGATTGATAAATTTTTTGTCGGTATGGCCATAATCAGTTCCCCATCGCTTTTTAATACTCTGCCAAATTCTTCTAAAACATTTTGACATTTTTCTGGCTCAATATGCTCAAAAACAGCCAAATTTACAACTACATCAAAATAATTATCTGGAAAGTTTGTTGTCTCAATACTTTGACAAAAAAATTCTTTTGAAGTCGAGCTGTTATTAAAAATTTTAGCGAATTCAATGGCCTTTTCGGAATAATCGACTCCAAAAATATGATTTTTATTATTAACAGAATACTCAAAAAAACCGTCACCACAGCCAGCATCAAGAATTTTTAAACCATTTTTACTATTTATATAGTTTATCACTGGCTGCATATACGAATAGTAAAAAAGACCAGTCCAACTATTTTTTTCTATAAAATAATGATAAGGCTTACAATACTGATCCTCTTGTTTTTTTTGTATACTATCCATATTTTTATCAAAAAATTATTAAATAAAAGCTTTTAAAACAAATCTTTTTTCGGAATTTTTATGTAAATCAATTTTATAACCAACAAACAAGTCAGTAAATTGATTTAAATTTTCTTTCATTAAATCTAAATGAACCTCACCGATAAAATAGTTAACCTTATTCCACTTAGTAAATGCACCAAAAACGTTATATTCAAATCCTTCAACATCAAATTTCAATAAATCAATCTTTTCTATATTTAGTTTTTCAAGAATAGAATCTAATTTATAACAATCAACTAAAACAGCTTCTTGTTTTTCACTTCTTTTAATTATGGAAGACGACATACTTCTTTCATTTTCAAAAAACTCAACTTGTCCATCATGATCAGCTACAGCCCAATTAAAAATCTCAATATTATTAAAACTGCCAACATTTCTCTTCATTTTCAAAAATGTTTTTTTATTTGGCTCAAAAGCATATATTTTGGAGCCTGGATATTTTAAAGAAAAATAAATAGCTGACAATCCGACGTTTGAACCTATGTCAAAAATAATTGATGGATTTATATTTTCTATTTTATATTCCTCCATAACAAACATTTCTTCTATTATGCTTAAATCCGATCTATCGGTTATATAAAAATTAAATTTCTTACCTTTAAACTTCATTTTTACTTTAATTCCCTTAAATTCTTTAACAAATTTAAAAGAGGCAAATAAAAACAAAA
>DAORGW010000064.1:0-2540 GCA_035356975.1 bacterium
AAGAATTTCAACAATTATTATTTTTAATGCCTTTGAGTTTCTTTTTAAAAATCGTCTATTTTAATTTGGAATTTCTTATCTTTTTTGCTAAAATTATAATGAAAAATTCATTAAATTAAAAAATGAAAAATTTTTATAAAAAATTAAATAATGATGAAATTCAATGCTTGGCCTGTGTTAATCAATGTAAAATAAAAAATGAGCAAGTGGGTGTTTGTGGTGTTCGCCAAAATAAAAAGGGAAAGTTAAATTTATTAGTGGAAAATCGGCCAATTGCCATTAATCTTGATCCGATAGAGAAAAAACCTCTTTTTCATTTTTTACCCGGCACAGAAATTTTTTCTTTTGGCACTTTTGGTTGTAATTTTCGCTGTGCCTTTTGTCAAAATTGGAATATTAGTCAACTTCCTAAAGGTAATAAAATTTTTGAAGAGTTTATTAAAGAAACTACTGAATTTTGGCCACCCGAAAAAATTGTTAACCATTGTTTAGAAAATAAAATTTCTTCCATTGCCTACACATACAATGAACCAACAATCTTTGTTGAATATGCTTTAAAAACTATGATTTTAGCCCGAAAAAATGGAATAAAAAATGTCTTTGTTTCTAATGGTTATCAATCAAATGAAACCATAAAAGAAATTACTCCATATTTAGATGCTATCAATATTGATTTAAAATCAATGAATGAAAAATTTTATCAAAAAATTTGTGGCGCTCATTTAGAACCAGTTTTAAAAAACATCAAAACTTTTTATCAAAAAGGCGTTTGGATTGAACTAACCACTTTAGTAATTCCTCAAGAAAATGATAGCGAAAAAGAATTAAAAGAAATTGCTCAATTTATTGCTCAAATTGACAAAAACATTCCTTGGCATATTTCTCGTTTTTTCCCCAATTATCAAATGGCTGATTACAAAGAAACTCCAATAGAGACAATAAAAAAAGCTTATGAAATTGGAAAAAAAGCCGGCTTAAATTTTGTTTATGGAGGAAATATTATTAATTCTTCTTTAGAAAATACTTTCTGTCCTCAATGTGACGCTCTCCTTATTGCTCGCAATAATTATAATATAAAAATAACAGAAAATTTTTCCAAAGGCCGATGTTTGAAATGCCACGCTGAAATTAAAGGCGTTTGGTAATAATAAAAATATGTCTATTAGACCACCAGCGGTTGCCGGCCAATTCTATCCTGAAAATCCCCATGAATTAAAAAATTTAATTAATAATTTTTTAAAAAAACAATCGGCGAATTTATTTGTCCCCGCTAAAATAAAAACCTTTATTGCTCCTCATGCTGGTTACATTTATTCCGGTCCAGTTGCGGCGAGCGCTTATCAAATTCTTTCTTTATCTTTGTGGCAACCCAAAAAAATTATTCTCATTGGCCCTTCGCATCATTCTCCTATTGTTGATTTTGTTTTTTCTTCTGCTAATCAGTGGGAAACTCCCTTGGGGAAAATTCCTCTCTATTTTCCTTTTAAAAATAAAGACGATTTTATTTTTGATGATTTGGCCTTTCAATTCGAACATTGTCTTGAAGTACAATTACCATTTTTACAAATCATTCTTTCTGATTTTCAAATTTTACCAATTTTAATTAATAATGAAAATAAAAGTAAAAAATTAGCTGAAATTGTAAATTCCGTTTTAGACAAAGAAACTCTTTTAATAATTAGTTCTGACTTAAGTCATTATTATCCGTTAAATATAGCCGAAAAAATTGATACTCAAACAATAAATATAATTCTTCAATTAAAAACAGATGAAATAGAAAATATTAATGCTTGTGGTGCGCCGGGAATTTTAACCTTAATGTATTTAGCCAAAGAATTAAAATGGCAAACAAAACTAATTGATTATCAAACTTCTTTTAATAGTAGTGGCGATAAAAATTCAGTAGTCGGCTACTCCTCTTTTGTTTTTTATGAATAATTTTTCTCTTAATCAAAAAGATAAAGATTTTTTATTAAACTTGGCTCGCCAAGCAATAAAAAATTATTTAGAAACGAATCAAATTTTAGAAATTGATGAAAAAATTTTAGAAAACTATTCACCCGTCTTAAAAGAAAAAATTCCCTGCTTTGTGACTTTAACTATTAATGATGAACTAAGGGGTTGTATTGGTTTTTTTCAAACTAATAAATCATTATACGAAACTGTAATAGAAATGGCTATTAATGCTGCTTTTTTTGATTATCGTTTTTTCCCAATTCAAAAAGAAGAATCAGATCAAATTAAAATTGAAATATCTCTTTTGACTTCACCAAAAGAATTAATTTATAATGATGCTTCTGATTTGCTTAAAAAACTTGAATCTTTTAAACATGGTGTTATTGTTAAAAAAGATTTTTATGAAGCTACTTATTTGCCTCAAGTTTGGGAAAAAATTCCTGATAAAGAATTATTTCTCAGCTCATTGTGTCTTAAAGCTCAATTACCAGCTGATGCCTGGAAAAAAGAAAAATTAGAAATTAAAGTATATGAGGTCGAAAATTTTAAAGAATAAATATGAAACCAATAAAATATGAAGATTT
>DAORGW010000065.1:0-2451 GCA_035356975.1 bacterium
TTTTGTATGACACAGCAAACTCAAAAACAACTAGGTGCTTTTTATACCCCCATCCATACGGTTGAATATATGGTTGAAAAGTTAACCAATTTTGATAAAAGCAGTAAATTATTGGAACCGAGCGGAGGCGACGGTGCTTTTGTTTCGGTTATTTTAAAAAATAAGTTGTTAAAACCTGACCAGATAACGGTTTGGGACATAAATCCGGAAGTCAAAAATGGTTTAAACGAACTTGGCCTAAAAAATGTTGTCATTAAAGACACTCTTTTAAATACTGATATCGCCAATGATTCTCTTTTTGGTTGCGAGCAATTTTCACATATAATCGGGAACCCCCCTTATTTGAATAAGCAAAGCGATTATATTAAAAAAAATAAGCACAAATTAGGTAATATTTTTAATGAAATTGGGGCTAATGATACTTATGCGATGTTTTTGTATTTGGGTTGTAAATTACTAAAAGAGAATGGACAACTTTGTTTTATTGTCAGCGATACTTATTTAACTTTAGGCATACACAAAAAGTTAAGAAAATTTTTATTGAAAAATTACACCGTTAATGAGATAACGCTATGTTCTAAAAAATTATTTAGAGATAGAGGGGCATTGGTTAATACTAGTATTATTTTAATAACTAATAAAAAAGCGACGGATGATCATGTTGTCATTTTTAACGATTGCCGAGATAATGAAATTGATGATTATAATGGCAAAAAATATAAAACTATTCAAAAAAATATTTTATCGTATCCGGATTATGTGTTTGATTTTAATGGCGGGGCTAAATTATTAGGTAAAATCAACGAGTTTGAAAAAATGATTAATTATTTGGATGGCGGATTAGGAATGCATACAACTAACAATCGTAAATTTTTAGCTATTGCTGATTATAACGGTGTCCAATATGCTAAAAATAATGGGATAACAGAACGGGTTAATATCAAAAATATTGATGGGAAAAAATGGAAATTTTATCATAAAAAGGGAGGTAATAATAAATATTATTGGCCGGCTGAATATGCTATAAGATGGGATCAAGAATCGGTGTCTAATTATAAAATGCCTAGCCATTATAATTTGAATGATGACAGACAGGGTTTTATCATTTCCGGTGTTTGTTCTAACTTGACCGCAAGATTATCAACGGTTGGAGCTCTTTGGGAAAGTAATAAGGCAATGTGCTTTTTCCCCAAAAACCCCAAAAAATATCCGCCGGAATTCTTTGTCGGAATTTTGAATAGTGAGGTTTATAATAAGATGATCAAATTATTAAATCATACTAATTCTATTCAAATTAGGGATATAAAAAAATTACCAATGCCCAGTTTTACTGATAAAGATATTAAAGCCGTTGTTGAGATTTCAAAAAATATAATAAAAAATTTAAAGCATGATTTTAGCTACAATTTTAATCAGGATCAAGAACAAATTAATAAAATTGTTGGAGCCTATTTTAGCTAATATGAAAAAAGGTAATAAAGAAAAATCAAACCGAGCACAGGCCGATTATTTTGAGCTGTTAGTCTGTCAGTATATTTGCCATCTTTATAAAATAACTTTTTCTTATAGCGAAGATTTAGCCAAGTTATCTAATAAAATTTTAGACAAAGAAGATGGTAAAGAAAGAATGAGATTGCAAAATAATAATTTTATAAAAATTCAGCCGGAAATTAAAAAAATATTGGATGACGAAATAAGCAGAAAAGGCAAAATTATAAATGTTGTTTGGACTGGCCGTCATTTTGTTATTGAGCAATCAACGTCGGATGTTGATGCCGAGCATTCAAGTAATAAGAAAACCAGGTTTTCTATAAAATCAATTGCTAAGTCGGGCACAGGAACATTAAAAAATCTTGGCTTAGGAAAATTGGAAAAATGGTTTAGTTTTAGTTTTAAGAATCAAACTGATAAAATGTGGCGGGATCTTCAAAATTATGTTCGTCAGACAACTGGCAAGAATACTTCAAAAAGAGGGGAATTGAAAAAAATAGCACAGAAAAATAAAAAAATTTTGGAATGGGCAAAAAGAAATGGAAAGATTTTTCAAGCCCGATTAAATAGTGTGTGTTTAGAAAAATTTAACTCTTTGCCGCCAAAACAAAAAAGAGAGTTTTTAAATTTTATTACCGACTGCCACGACGAAGATTTATATGTGGTTATCGTTAATAATTCCGGTGTAGCTATTTATAAGCCGGTTGATAAAACGGCCAAACCAAAAGACAGAATCATAGCGAAAAAAGAAAATGGATCAGATGTTGGGTATACGATTTATATTAATAAAATTCCGACATATAGAGCTCAGACTAATAATACTAATGGGATAGGAATTAGCGCTTTTTGTCAGAGAATATTCTTGATTTAAAAATTTTTATCTTAGAAATGTTTTTATAAAAAGCCATCCATAAAAGGATGGCTTTTAAATTACTGGTAGGAGATGTTGAGTATTAGTGG
>DAORGW010000066.1:0-2444 GCA_035356975.1 bacterium
ATACAATCATTACTTTATCAGGAAACGCTTTACCAACTTCACCAGAACTAAAATTAGATTTAGTTTTAAACAGGCCATTTATTTATTATGTAACTGATAGAAATAATTCTACTTTATTTATTGGAACTGTTTATAATCCAGTTGAATAAAAAATGCTTATTATTTTATATTTATTTCAAATTTATATAAAAATTTAGATATATAGATTTAATTTTGAAATAAATCTTAATAATAGATTATATTTATATTGATTTTATTAAGATAAAGTAATATCTCATCTTTGACACTTGAAAAAGAAAAACCCTTAATAAACCTCGTAAAATCGAAGTTTATTAAGGGTTTTTAGTTATTAAAAAGTGAGTACTTTTACTTACTTTTTGTGGAAATTAAAATTTTTTTCATTTCCTTATTAGTCACAATCTGATAGTCTGTTCTAAATCCAAATTTGTCATGAATTGCATCTGTTAAGTCTGTTCTTGTATAAGTAGGTATATATCCATCTCCTGTAACTTTAAAGAAGTTCATGTTTTTTAAAGTATCTATAATTTGATTTACTGTAAATTTTTCATCTAATCTTTTTTCTAAATAACGATATATCATCAAAGATATAAAACAAGTTGTAAAATGTGCTTCAATCCTATCATCACGACTTAAATAAACGGGTCTAGCTTTAAATTCAGTTTTCATTATTCTAAAAGATTCTTCTATTTCCCACCTTCTTTGATTTATTTTTATTATTTCAGATATGTTATCATCTAAATTTGTACATACAGCATAAAGACCATCATATATCTCTTCTAACCTTATAATTTCATCATTTATGCTTAAAATATCTTTGTCTGCAATTTCACCTGCTTTAGTAACGCTTGTTTTAATAATAAATCTTTTGTAATCATTAGCATTAGTTTTTCTTAATTTTTGAGGATTGTTTTTTATTAAATTTTTTGCACGCTCAATTTGAGTATTTCTAATGTTTTTCTGATAATTTTTGTATTTTAATGAATAAGTAACAATTATTTTTTGTTCTAAATCATTTTCATTAATCCATTGTTCTTTATAAAAAATCTTATCATAATATTTATCAAAATGTTCTTCGTCTTTTTCCAAGTCATCTATATTGTAAATTTTATTTTCATTCAATAATTTCCATCCATCTTTTGAGAGTGCCCAATCTTTTAGTTTCTTTTTTAATTTTTTTATAGACTGTGTAGTTATGAACGCTCTTTCGGATAAATTATTAAATTGTCTGTTTGCATTTGATGCAAGCCCTGCATCAGTACATACTATAAATTTTGAAAGTTCAAAATCTTTTATAATTTGTTCTTCTAACGGTTTTAAGGTTATTTGTTCATTAGTGTTGCCTTTATTTATATTAAATGCAAGTGGCACTCCGTTTCCATCCATAAAAAGTCCCATTTGAACTATTGGATTAGGTCTATGTTCTTTTGATACACCATATTGCTTTAATCCTTTTTCTTCTTCAATTTCAAAAAAATAATTAGTGCAGTCATAATATAAAATTCCAGTATTTCTTTTTGATATTTTTAGACTATTTTTATAAAGTTCTGATTGCAAGAATGCACTTTCCTTTGCTATTATTTCAAGTGCTCTGTATATATGATGAAGCTTGAATTTTGGTTTTTCTATAAATTTTTCTGATAATTTTGAAGTTCCTAATTTTGAACTTGGAAAAATTATTCTTCCGTAGATTAATCTTGATAATATGGAATCTAAATTAAATTCAAATTTATATTTATTTGATATACAGCTACATATTTTGTCTAATCCTAATTCATAATATATTTTCTGTAAAAAAATATATCCTCCATTAAAAAGATTATCTTCGTCTTTTGCTATTAATTTTGAAGTAGAACACTGGATGGTTACCGTTCTTTCTTTTTTTTCTGTTTCTTTATTTAATTTTTCTATATACTCTTTTGCCCACTCAATTGGATCTACTCCATTTAATTGTTCTTGTAACTCTGCATATGTCCCTAGTTTTTCTACTATTTTGGATGTCCTTTTACCATTTTTGTATATTGATTTTATTACATAAAGTGAAGATGCATTTTTTGACTTACTTATTTTTAATCTCATATAATCCTCTCCTCACTCTATATTATACCACATTACGTACAAAGTACGCAATAGTTTTTAAAAAAAATTGACTTGATTTTTTTAGTTTTTACGTCGATTGAACCTTGTTTTTTTTATTCAACTGTCAAAGACCCGTATTGAGATTATTTTAATTTTTATTTACCCTTTTCATAATATATAATTTTATGTATAATTTTTAATTTTTTTATCATTTTGATAAAATTTAGATTGTTAATTTTATATTATTTTCTAAACTATTGACATATACGAATTAAAATGATATCATTAATATGTTCATTTTAACCATGATTTTAAATTTATTATATTTTATATATTTTTTATCGTGA
>DAORGW010000067.1:0-2395 GCA_035356975.1 bacterium
GGTGAAAGAGATGATCATTTTTCTTTTGAAATAATACTTCAAAATGGATTAATTTATTTTTATATTGGTGTTTCATCTGATAAAATTAATTATTTTAAAGAAAGAATTCATGCGGTTTATCCTGATGCTGAAATAGAACCAGTAGATGATTATAATATTTTTACTCCACGCGGATACTCTATCGGAGCGTCAATGACTTTAAAAGAGCATTATATTTTTCCTATAAAAACTTATAGAAAAATGGAAATGGATCCATTTGATTCATTTATCAATTCTTTAACAAAGATTGCCAAAGAAGACTCTGCTGTTATACAAATTGTTGCAAGAAGCGCAAATAAAGTTTGGCATAAAAAAAGTCAGGCTTTTACAAGAAAAGTGTCTAGCGGATCTAGCATAAAAGAAGCAAAAAAAAATTCAACAAGTGACGGATTTTTGGGAGCTTTGGGTAAAATTTTTGATTCTTTATTTTATTTTGTAACACCATCTCAAAAAAAAGACGAAAAACCCGATTTGAATCCAAACAAAAATCAACTTTCAGAAATGGAAAGAGAAATGATTAAATATGTTGAAGAAAAAAATTCTAAAGCCGGACTTGATGTTAATATAAGAATCGTTGTAAATGCAAGTAATGAGGGTTTAGCGCATACATATTTAGACAACATAGTAAATTCTTTTTCCCAGTATAATTTTTATCAATATGGTAATTCTTTTGTTGTATCAAAATCAAATCAACAGGGACTCATGAATGATTTTATTTATAGAAATTTTAATGAAAAAATTGGAATTGTTTTAAATACAGAAGAGCTTGCTGGATTATATCACTTGCCATTTTCATGGAATGAAACTCCAAATATTGTTTGGTTGGAGGCAAAAAAACTTGGAGCTCCATCAAACTTACCAGCAGACGGACTAATTATTGGAAAAAATGTTTATAGAGATGAATCAAAAATTGTAAGAATAAAACAAGTTGATAGAAGCAGACACATGTATATAATTGGAAAATCTGGTACAGGTAAATCTTATTTACAGGTTAATATGGCAATTCAGGATATAAAAAATGGAGAAGGAATTTGTGTTTTAGATCCACATGGAGATTTGATTGAAGATATTCTAAAGTATATTCCAAAAGAAAGAGTTGAGGATGTGATACTTTTTGATCCATCAGATACCGAGCGTCCACTTGGAATAAATATGCTTGAATTTGAAACACAAGATCAAAAAACTTTTGTTATAAATGAAATGATTAAAATTTTTGATAAATTATACGATCTAAAAGCAACTGGTGGGCCAATGTTTGAACAATACATGAGAAATGCAATTTTATTAATAATGGAAGATATTGAATCCGGATCGACTTTATTAGAAATTCCAAGGGTTCTAGCTGATGAGGAATTTAGACGTTTAAAATTGTCTAAGTGTAAAGATTATTTAGTCTCGGATTTTTGGAAAAAACAAGCTGAAAAAGCCGGCGGAGAAGCGTCTCTTGCAAATATGGTTCCATATATTACAAGTAAATTAACACCATTTATATCAAATGATATAATGAGACCAATTATTTCTCAGCAAAAAAGTGCTTTTAATTTTAGACAGGTTATGGATGAGAAAAAGATTTTACTTCTAAATTTGTCAAAAGGAAAAATCGGAGAATTAAATAGTAATTTGATAGGAATGGTTTTTGTGGGTAAAATTTTAATGTCAGCTCTTTCAAGAACTGATCAAGCAGAAGAAGATAGAAAGAATTTTTATCTTTATATTGATGAGTTTCAAAATTTTATAACAGATAGTATAGCAATAATTTTGTCAGAAGCAAGAAAATATAAATTGAATTTAGTTATTGCTCATCAGTATATAAGTCAGCTTATTGAAAAAGGTGATGAAAAAATTAAAGATGCGGTTTTTGGAAATGCAGGAACATTTATAAGTTTCAGAATTGGAGTAAAGGACGCAGAAATTGTAGCAAAGCAATATGCTCCAGTTGTTTCTGAGTATGATTTAATCAATTTGCCAGCATTTAATGCGTATATTAAATTATTAATTGATAATTATAATCCTCCAGCATTTAGTTTAGAAACAATGCAAAGGGATAAAATTACCGAGAATTATGTAAAAGAAATAAAGGAATTATCTAGATTAAAATATGGAAGAGACAGAAATATTGTTGAAAATGAAATAAGAGAAAGAGTTATGATGACAGATAAAACATCATAAAATTTTTTAGGTATTTTAAAAAAATTAAAAAAGTTGTATAATATTTGTGTAAACAAAAATAAAAAATAATCGAGCTAGACTCGAATAAAAAATAAAATAAAAATAAATTTAAAACAAAAAAATGTTTAATAATATTGATGAGCTCAGAGAAATTATTGCTCAAATAGAGCTTCAAATAAATAAAGCA
>DAORGW010000068.1:0-2343 GCA_035356975.1 bacterium
GTTAAATATGGCTTAAAAGTTTACGAACCACAAGTAATTGTGGCAATAGAGGATCGGATATGGAATTAAAACCTTATCTTGTTTTACCTTCCAATTTTTCTTTGGATAGCTGGATATCCTATTTTGACAAAGCTTCCAGTGTGTTTGCAGAGAAAATAGATCATTTACCCAAACTTAATGATGTTAATTTTTCAGAAATAACCGCTTTAGGATATCTATCCTTCAGTGATGCTACAAATTGTGGAATTTATCTGATAAAAGTTAATAGACCTTTAACTGATAGAACTGCCCGCAAAAAACAATTTGATAAAGCAATAGAAATTATTAAACAAAAACAAATACAAGCAGGTTTGTTCATTTTCTATGATGAAGACAAATCCTTTCGCTTTAGTTTTATTTATCCTGTTTATAAAGGGACAAAAAGAGCGTACAGCAATTATCGCAGGCATTCTTTTTATATAAATGCAGATTTGCCTAATAAAACCTATCAACTTCAGCTTAGTAAATATAAACTTGATTCTCTGGTAGAAATAAAAGAAATGTTTTCTGTGGAAAGAATTTCCGATTTGTTTTATCAGGAATTTGAACAAGAATATGCCAAATTACAGAAGGGTATTAAGCATCTTTATAATCAAGATATAACTGCAGAACAGAAAGGTGATTTTTCTCTTCTTTTTGTTCTTCGTATAATTTTTCTGGGTTTTGTGCAAAAAAAGGGTTGGCTGGGAAATAATAGTAAATTTATTCAGAATTATATAAAAACCTATAACTCGGATATTCATAAAAATGGTATCTACCAAGAACTGCTTTGCCCTCTATTTTTTCAAGCATTAAATTCAGCTCCTTCTCAAAAAAATAAATTTAGCTTTCCTAATATTACAGAACCTTTTAATACCCAATTAGTGAATGCACCTTATTTAAATGGAGGTCTTTTCCGTAAACATGAAAATTACGATCTTGATGCTTTATACATTACTGATGAAGCGATTAATAATTTTACAGAATTCCTTTTCAGTTACAATTTTACTTTGGAAGAAAATACACTTTATGATGAAGAACTGGAACTAAACCCTGAATTCTTAGGTATTATTTTTGAAAAACTAATTAATAAACAGTATGGAGCAATATATACACCGCGGTTGGAAGTTGATTTTATGTGCAGGATATCTTTAGTTAAATATCTGCAGAAAAATTGTTCCTCTTCAATTAAACTGGAAGAACTTTATAAATTATTCTTTCCTGAATATGGCGACGAAAACGAACAAACAGCGGGTAATTTTTCTTTTGAAGAAGCTAAAGAAATATTAGAAAAACTGGAACAAATTACCATTTGTGATCCAGCAATCGGTTCAGGGGCTTTTGCTGTTGGAATGTTGAGTGTTTTAGATGAAATTGAATGTTTATTATATGAAAAATTTTTACATCAGGAGACACCAAGTAATCCTTTTGAACGCAAAAAACGCATTATTTTTCAGTCCCTTTATGGTGTGGAAGTAAAACAATGGGCAGTTTGGATTACTCAATTGAGATTGTGGATTACACTTCTTATTGACGCGGAAGATAATTTGAAAAATAGTGAAGAACCATTACTTCCTTCTTTTGATTTTAAAATAAGACAAGGTGATTCGCTTATTCAAATTTTGGGAAATTATCTTTTCCCTATTTCCGGAGAGGGATTAGTTGGGCTTGATATTCAACGGAAAATTAAAGAATTAATAAAGCTTAAAACTGATTACTATTATAATAAATGCTCTAATAAACAATTTGAGATTGAGAAAAAACAACAAGACCTCTATTTAGATATTCTGCTGAAAAAAAGAAATGAACTGAATGCTGCCTTGAAACGCTTAGAAAGAGATTCTATAAATGAAGTTCAAGATAATTTCTTGGATTCGGATATCCAAATTGAGCTGGATTTATCTACGAAAAAACAAAAACATGAAATAGAAAAGCTGAAATATCAAATTAATATTGTTGAATATGAAATTAAACAAATTATGAATCATAATCTCCCCTTTATCTGGATAATAGATTTTCCAGAAATCTTTATAGAGAACAGAGGTTTTGACATCGTTATTGGCAATCCACCTTATGTGCCCCAAGAAGAAATTGAAGACCCCTTAAACAAAATAGAGAGAAGTAAATATAAAGCACTGCTAAAAACTATGGTAGCTCAGGATTTTCCCCAAGACCTGCAGGAATCAAATATCAACGGTAAAAGTGACCTCTATACTTTTTTCTATATTAGAGGATTGCGTTTGCTTAATCCAAAAGGAATTTTAACCTTCATTTCTTCCAATTCCTGGCTGGATGTAGAATTCGGTGCCTGGTTACAAAAATTCC
>DAORGW010000069.1:0-2327 GCA_035356975.1 bacterium
TTACCAATAAACGACATTAAAGAACATACAGAAGATACTACTTGTAAATGTAGACCATCTGCTGAAATACTTGAAAATGGGGAACTAATGATAATACATAATTCTTTTGATGGGAGAGAGGCTTTTGAAGAAATTGCAAAAGCTGAGGGTTGGCTAAATGGTTGCAAACGGTTGCTATTCAGTGCTTATTTGCAGGGGAAAAGAGACCAAATATATTGGGCAACTAAATGGGAAGAATTAACTCCAATTGGAAAATATAGAGTTATGAAACAGTTTTTGACATGGTATTCAACTGTTTCTAATAAACATATACACCTTTAATAATTTAAAACTAAAAAACTATGATACACCCTTATATTTACGCTGGACTACCAAAAGCAAAAATGACTTGTTCAGAGGCATACAACTATGAGAAACAACGGATAATAGATACATTCGGGATTTCCGATTTTGTTACAAATAAAACAAGAAAAAGAGATTATGTTTGGTTACGGAACATATTTTTCTATAAATTAGTTTTTGAGTATGAAATTACTCCAACTAAATTGAGTACGTTATGTATCTACGACAGAACAACTATCTTGCATTCGTTAAAGAGTGTCAAGGATTTGATGTTAGGAAGGAAACCCGACAAAGAATTTATGGAGTATGCGGTTAAATATGGTATTAATAATATAAAAAATAATTAATGGTGTTATAAGCTGTCTTTATGCGCTGCCAATTTTGATGATATGAAATTAAAGTACGAAGCAAAAAAGAGAACAAGAATAAATTATAGATTTATGGGATTCACCACATTTGAAAATGGTTGGTGGTTTAATCACAACACGAAAAAATGGGAGCAAAATCCAAACGCAGGTGAAAAAGGATATAGTTCTCATCAAGATTGCCGAACAGTAAAAGCATTTAGACGGAAACTAAAATCTGCACCAATGGGTGTTGAATTTATTCTTATTAGCCGGTGGGTTGGTTATAATGTGACTGGTTTTGGTTGCGCATAGCGGCAAAGTATAAAAGCTATGATAGAGGAACTAACAAGCTACGATAGAACAACAGCCTTGCATTCTATTAATCTTACAGATACGCTTATTAAGATTAAAGACAAAGAATTTATGAAATATTACGACAGATTTAAAGCTACTAATTAAATGAAAGACGAAATAAAAGTAATAGAAATAAAGATTTATCGAATGATTGTTCGTTGCGGTTTTGAATTTGATACTGAAATGGTCTTCAAAAAAGAATTATCTAAACTATGGACAAAAAAGCGAATGAACGAATTTAAACTAAACTATAAAAAAAGATATTCGCAGAAAATATATTTTACATACGAGGAAAAAAGTTAATTATGTACGAAATTAAAATGAAATTCTGGTGTAATGCTGGATATACCGAAAAAGAAGTAAAAGTTCCAATTTATGAAAATTGCGGGACAGAAGATGAGCAAATTCAAGCCTATTTTGAAACGTGGTTAGATAATAACGAAGATGATGGCATTATAATCTTTAAGGGAAAAAGAATCTATCCACTTACGAAGAAAAATAATTAAAAAAGATTATCAAAATATAAATAATTTTTGTATATTTGTTTTTCATAGGTTTAGATTTTTAAGGCGTGGGTAAATCGTTCTTTACATTCATAGAGCAAATAAATCCGGGGCTTCTATATAATTTAATCCACGCCTTTTTTTAAATTAAAAAAAATTAAAAAAAATAAAAAATGAGAAATAATGATGAATTTCCTGGTTTCGAAGCAATCTATGGTCCTCGTAATCTTTTAAAGATAACCGATAAAAGAGATATAGATGAGATAAATCGAAGAAAAAAGAAAAACACTTGTCACCCAAAGAGAGATGAATTATATTCTGTCAATCCAAATTTTAATGGTATTTATTCAGATGAAGAAAATAGATGAAATCTAAACAAACAAACAAACAAAATGGCATCAGTAAACAAAGTAATATTAGTTGGCAATTTGGGTAAAGACCCTGAAATAAAGACTTTCGAGAGTGGTAAAAAAAGTGCTTCATTCTCACTTGCAACGACAGAATCATTTAAAAACAAAGACGGACAGAAAATAGAAAACACAGAATGGCATAACATAGTTGTATGGGGTACATTAGCGGATATTTGCGAGAAATACCTAAAAAAAGGAAGTCAGATATATTTAGAGGGTAAAATAAAAACAAGAACATGGGAGGATAAGTCGGGAACGAAAAAATATATTACTGAAATCTATGCCGATACAATTCAATTCTTGGCAAAAAATGACAAGTCGGAAAATGGCAATTCAACAAAACAAACAAGTACCCCGTACGAATCAGATGA
>DAORGW010000070.1:0-2185 GCA_035356975.1 bacterium
ACAAAAAATTCGTAAATATTTAGTTGATAATAATTATATTGATACCGTAATTCAACTACCACCAGATTTATTTTTTGGTGTGACGATTGCTACTTGTATTATTGTTCTTAAAAAAAGCAAGAAAGATAATAAAACGTTTTTTATTGATGCTTCAAAAGAATTTGTTAGGGGTGGAAATAAAAATAAGTTGAGCGAAGAAAATCGCCTTAAAATTTTGGATGCTTTTACGACCAGAAAAGATGCGGAATATTTTGCTAAATTAGTTGACAACAAGACAATCGCTGATAACGATTATAATATTGCCGTGTCTAGTTATGTAGTTAGTGAGGATACTCGTGAGGTAGTTGATATTATAGAGCTTAATGAAAAAATTAAAAAAATTGTTAGCAGGCAAAACGAACTTCGTCAGTCTATTGATAAAATCGTGGCGGATATTGAGAAATAGAAAAATATGATTAGTTTTGAATTCAATTTTTGGGACAATTTATTTGCAATAGTTAGTATTTTTATTGGTGTCTTAGCCTCCATTTGGATTTACAAGTTATCAAAACAATTGTCTGCTAAAGATAAATATGATCATGAGACAAAAATCACTAAAGAAATAAAGGGAATTAAAATTTATAGCAGTATTATCTTGGCAAATGTTAAAAAATATAATCCGCTAAGAAAAGATTTAACAAATTATACATACTATAAACAGGGTGCTGAGTTATATACATTAATTCCAGAATACGGAATTCAATTTATACTGACACCATCTGATGAGAATATTCCAGTTGGATTAGTTCCTTTTGAGTGGATAGAATATATAAGAGATAGTGATGGCGAAGATAACAAGCCAATTATTGTTTGTAAGTTTAAAGGTGTGAAGTGGTTTAAAAAATTTAAATCCCCCTTTAAAGAAATTAATCATATTTACAAAAATAAGAGTTATAAGGAGGGCTCTGATCCAGAGTTTTTAAAATTTACCACAGTTAAACCAGATTCAGACAAATAATATTTATGCAAAATAATCAATCAAAAATTGAAAAACTAATTTCAGAACTATGTCCAAACGGCGTCAAGTTTAAGATACTTGGGGAATTAGAAGATTTGGAAATTATTAAATTGGGGCGAGGAGATGTAATATCAAAAACAGATTTATCTACTATTACAGGGAATTACCCTGTTTATTCCTCTTCGTCTGTTAATTCGGGTGAATTTGGTAAATATGGTAAATACATGTTTGATGATGAAAGAATTTCATGGTCAATTGATGGTGGTGGGAGATTCTTTTATAGACCGGCTCATAAATATTCAGTAACTAATGTTTCTGGATGGTTAAAAGTTATTAAAACTGATGTTTTAAATACAAGGTATTTGTATTTCGTTTTATCGAATGCTTGGGCTACAAAATTTTTTGATTATACAAAAAAAGCACATCCGTCAATAATTCGTAATGAATACAATATTCCCGTTCCACCCCTCGCCATTCAAGAAGAAATTGTTAAAATTCTTGATAATTTTACAGAGCTGGAAGCAGAGCTGGAAGCAGAGCTGGAAGCAAGAAAAAAACAATATGAGTATTACAGGGAGAAGATGTTAACGTTTGGCAATAATGTAAATAGTAATACTTTGAGAGAAATAAGTTCCTTAATAACCAAGGGAACAACACCAAGCTCTTTTGAAAAAAGTGGTGTTTCATTTATTAAAACCGAATCTTTTGATGGCGTAAGAATAAATAAGAGTAAGTTATCTTATGTTAAAGAATCAATTCACAAAAATGAATTAAAACGTTCCATGCTTCAAGAAGGCGATATTTTATTTACTATTGCTGGAGCGACTATTGGTAAATGTGCAATTGTTACAAATGACATTCTTCCTGCTAATACTAATCAAGCTCTTGCGATAATTAGATTATCTGAGAAAGTTAACAAAAAATATATATTTCATTTATTGCAATCAAGATTGATGAAAAATTATATTCAACTTAGTGCAAAAGGATCAGCTCAGCCAAATCTAAATTTACAACAAATAAATAATTTTTCATTTCCACTTCCGCCACTCACTGAACAAAATCGCATTGTTACAATTCTCGATAAATTCGACGCCCTTGTAAATGATATTTCGATTGGTTTACCGGCTGAACTTAAAGCTCGTCGTCAACAATATGAATATTATAGAAATAAACTTTTAACTTTCAAAG
>DAORGW010000071.1:0-2046 GCA_035356975.1 bacterium
TTTATCAACAAATTCCTTTGTATCCATATTGATGACGTACCTGAATTTGGTTTTGCTGATTTCGGGTAGGACTTTATTTTTGTCGGTTCCGATAATCATATAGAGGTTGTTTTTCCGATTTTTCTCATTATCGGCGTAATCACCAGCCCATACGATACGGGTTCCATGCCACGCACCACCTCTGGTAATAAGGCTTTCAACAGCCTGTACGAATCGGTTACCGATCCAAGAGTGTTCCATGAGTTTCAGTCCGTTACCAATGGTAACTTTGCGGCCGTCCTCAGTTGTGATTGTTTCTTTGATGTCGTGGCTGTACACCCACTGCTTTTTTTCAAGCGACATCGGCTTATAGTATTGTCCGATAATTTTAACCCCCTTTCGGTGGGCCCTCCAGTTTAGTTAATAATAAAACCTTCTAGTTTATTCTCAATAATATATTTGTTTCTTGCTTCTTTTGCTTGCAATTCAGTTTCAAATCTTCCTATCACAATAATTTTTTTATTAACACTAATTCTAACTCTCCATCTTTTTTTTCTTAATCCTGAATTGTCATAGGATATTCCAGTGTAAATTGAGCTTAGATTACCAGATTTTTTTCTTCTATTTCGAGTTTGAATTTCCATTGTGACCCATCGTAAATTTCCTTTTTCATAGTTGCCGTTGTTATCATAACGATCTAATGTAATACCTCCACGCCCAATGTTATTCTCGTCAAAATTTGGCAGCCCAATCACATATTCCTGAAAATTCTGATAGTCATTTATCCATTCAGGGCTTAATGTAATACCCCTTGCCCCATAATGCTTGTATCCGTGATTATTCTTATTAAAACATCTCGTCTTAATTTGTATCCAGATTCGGTATATTTTTCTATTCTTCATAATTATAAATATTCCTCAAAAATAGAAAAGTTTTTTTATTGTCCCACTTTTTATTTATAGTGTAAAGATAAAAACTTTATACGAGACTGCCAAATATTTTATGTTAAAATTTATCATATAATGACTGTGCCTGTTTTGTTTTATAATCGTCAATTAGTCCATAAAAATTTTCAATGAGTTTAATAATATCTGGCTTCGATATGAATGACACGCAAGACTGATATTTATATTTTTCTGAATCAATATATAGACTAAATGATTCTGTTTCATAACAAGTTACTAGCTGACTAACAGTCTCATATATAAAATTAGGTGAATATGTTGCGGGACTGTCATAAAAAGTTCTATTTATATTTTTTTCCAAAACCTTAATCAATTTAAATTCAGACGCGTTATGGAAAAATATAAAATTAGTATATATCAGTCTATTGTTATAAAAAATTAAGTTTCCATTAACATTAATATCCTCTATTGGATGATAATCTTCAAATTTATATATTTCAACATTAGGCAATATTCCTAAAACATTTAATGAAAATCCATCAAAAAGATGTTGATTATATTTATCTTCATCAATTTCTTTTATTTTATCTTCTTTAATTGTCATTTCGATCTGACATAATTTTTTGGAATTATTTCCAATCGATTCTAAAATAAAGTTTTTTGATCCACCTAATTTAATATCAAAGAGATGAATATCAATTGTTCCATTTTCTAATTCCTTATTTTTTAAGTATAACGATCGGTTTTTATATACCTTAATTAATTCTTCATTATCGAGAGTTAAATACTTCTCAAATAATATGCGATGAGTTTCTGGGGCAATACCACTTCCAAATGTTTGAAGATGAAATCTGTCAATATGATAATTTTTTGATGGCTCAATATAACCTCCACTACTACTATTGTAGCTGCCATAATATGACATAGAAAAAAATGCCCCCGTACTTGAAAATGAAACATACCCCGAAATATGACCCGATACATATTGAGATTTACAGATTATCGTAATTAGGAATAAAAACATAATAAATACTATTTTTTTCATTTCCATTAATTTTAATTGGTTTATAGTGTAAAGATAAAAACTTTATACGAGACTGCCAAATGTTTTATGTTAAAATTTCGTATGTCATACGATTTATTCCCACGCCAATAAAGGTTG
>DAORGW010000072.1:0-2040 GCA_035356975.1 bacterium
CCCTCTTTTAATAATCCTTTAATATTACTAATAAGATTATCAATTTCTTCTACTGACTCATTATAAAAAGGCACTGAATAAGAGGCCCAAATTTCATCAGCTAATTCTATCTTTTCGTTATTAATTTTTTCTATTAAATTTTTACTATCCGCCCTTTCGGGAATCGACCTATAAAAACCTTTTTTATTTTTTTCGATGTCCTCTTCCGATATAAATGGGTCAATATTTACAATCTGTTTAGGGTTTATTTGATTGTCCTGCAGTAAGTCATTCACTGATTTGCCCCCACCTAAAAGGTATATAACTTTTCCGTCTAATTTATTCTTTAAATATTCTCTAGCTTCAGGCGAGTTAGAGTGGACATTAAAAAGACTGCCGGAATAGTAAATGTTATCTTTTTTGTAACGAGACGGAAAGAAAGATCTCTCTTGATTTGTTTCAGAAAAAAAATTAATCCTATCTTCATGTTTAGACTTTTCATTTAAATCCCAGCTCATATTTCTAGAACTGATTGAAATATCTATGTCATTTAAACATCTTTCATTTTCCTTATTATTTAATAATTCACTATTGCCTAAAGATTTCGTTGCTTCAATAAATGAAAGCCTAATAAGCTTTTCATTATCTTTATCTTGATAAACCTCATTTATTTGATCTTCTTTTTTCTTTAAAAGTTTAATTATTTTATCATTTCCGTCAGGATTATTTTTAATATTTTGTATTTCTTGTTTATCAACTAAAAATTTAGATAAGCGTCCCAAAAAATCAAAATCAGTTTCACCTTCTTTTATTGTTAAATCAAAAACTCTTTCTGATTCTTTGTCGTTATCTAAATTACCACTAATAGACTCCCTAATTTTAGCTAGCTCAAAATTTGTCTTTTCTTCATCTTTCTTTTTTAAATCAATTAACTCCTGCTCCGAAATAATAGAATCATTATTAGATACTTCTCTAGAAGAAGGGTCGCTTATCTCATTTGGTTCCAATGATTCATTCTTCAAATTATTATTTTGTTCAAAATTCATATGTATAAGTTATAAGTTATATCTTATTTTTTTCCATTAGTAAATCTGGGTAACCACAACCGGATATGATCTGACTTTCTTTAAGGTTAAGATAATTAATTAACTCTTGAAATTTTTGACCGTTAATTTTCGTCATTTTACCAACATACTCAATTTCCATAAAGTATCCAAGACCAACAACTTTATCAAGAACTAACTCGAAATTATTATTTTTATCAATAAACACTCGCCTGTGTTTTTTAACTACACAATCTAATTTAAAATCTAGCTTCTTTAAAATATTCTATTTGTTTAATATTTTATTAATCTGATCACTATTATTTACGATATTGTCTATGTCGTTAAAAAATTTAGCAACAGCGATTTTTGATATTTTTAAAAATGGCTCTAGGTTTAAATATAATTTACCATCTTTTCGTTCAACAATTTCAGTTTTATCTTCTCCAACGCTTAAACCAACATTAAGACTCATGGCAGCATTATGTGTTAATAAGCAACGATGATCTTCATAAACTAGTTTAAGCTCTTCATTGGTCAAATTTAAATTATAATATTCTTTATAATTTAATATTTTAAAATGATTTCTTGTATCTCCCCCTATTACATATGATCCGATTGAATCCGCAATAGCTAATAGCAAAACAGCAGCCGGATAACCAAAACATCCAGTTGACCCCCAAATATCTCGATCTTTTCTGTATCCAACACAGTATTCAGATACTGCTAAATACTCTGTTATTGATTCCCTGAGCAGAGATGAAATTGAATAATGAATAGCCATAAATATTGTGATTTAAATCGCTTTACTTATTCATTATATGTCAATAATTATTTTTTTTAAACAGTGAAATGGACACAGTGGAATGGATTCGGACTTTTTTAAGTCAATAAAATCCGTATGTTTACTAAAATAGTAAAAATATATCAATATTTTCGGACTACTTTGGAACTCGGAATATAGACTTACATTAAAACAAAAACAGACATCGCTGTCTGTTTCCGTTCATCTCGGCTC
>DAORGW010000073.1:0-1535 GCA_035356975.1 bacterium
AAAAAAAGTAATTATTTTTAATTTTATTCTATTGATAATCAAGCACTTGTAAAATAAAAATACAAAATTAATATTTACCGGTAAAAAAATGGAAAATTTTGGGAGTTTTTCGGCTAATTTTTTAAAATCCTTATTTATGTAGGACTTTCGGCCGTAGCTCCGTAGGTCCATAGCTCCGCAGGTCCATAGGTCCATAGGTATAGTGTATTAATATACTAATACACTAAAGCACAAGCCGAACGCCGAACCCCCCTTTATATATGCCCCCCCCTGCTGTTATAGCAGAACTCATTTAGGGGGGGGCACTAAATCCTGTTTTTTTTGGGGATAGGTCTTTAAAAAAAATAAAAACAAAAAAATGTTACAATGTTTAAAAAAAAAATTTTATATTTGCAAAAAAAAACTATGAAACAAATACAAGAAGAGCTTTTTTTAGTTGAGGAATCATTTTTAAAACAAATAGAAAAGGTTGTCAATGATTATTTTTGTTTAGAGTTGAGGTCAAAGTGTCAAAAGAGCAGCTATATAACAGCACGTTTGTCTTTTGTTGTTTTAGCTTATAATTATGGATTTACGTTTCAGCGGATAGGTAAATTTTTGAAATATGCCAATCATTGTCAGCCACGTTATTTCTACAATCAGTATAATGAAATAAAAGGAATTTACCCAAAATATGAAGAGGATATAAAAGTTTTAATGAAGATGGTATCAGAAATACAATAGAATTATGGCTTGTAATAGAAGGAGAAAAATAACATTGAGCCAAATTAAGCAACTTGCGACAAAATATGCAATAAAAAATCAAATTGATGTAATTGTTTATTCTTGTAGCGAATATAATTTTTGTCCGGAAGAGTTGTTTAATTACGAAAAATACATACCAATAATGAAAATTTGTAAAGATGGAACAATCATTAAAAAATAAAACATCAAACGAAAAAAGAGTTTTAGGCAGGAAAAAACTCATTGAGGTTTCCTTTCAGTATGCGGAGAAATATAAGGAATCAATGCACGCATTGTCCCCAGAATTGAATCTGTATAAAAATCCAAACATTGATAAAAAAGAGGTGTTAAGCAACGAATTTCCGCTTTTATCTATCGCAATAACAGCTTTTTGCAAAAAAAATAGTTTAGACAGAATTTTTGTAAAGAATATTGTTAATAATTGTCCGCAAACAGAACAAGAATGGAGTAAAAGGAATGAAATAATGAAAGGAATTAGAGAAATTTTAAAAGAAGAGCGGCAAAGAATAGCAAGGAATCCAAATAATTACAATGGCAAGAATAATTATAGATTGATGCCAATAACCGCAAGAGCATTAGGATTAATAGCACGAAGAAAATGTCGTGAGTGGTTAAAAGAAAATCCGTATGATGTATATGATTTTGACCTTTTACATAAATTCCGCAAAAGAGAACAAAATATTTTTAATAATATTGGAGGAAAATGTTCACCCAATAGAATGAAATTAAAGAAATTACAAACGGCTGAATTGTTAGATATGCTTGAATTTACAATAAAAATAGCAATCTAA